>JBLMXV010000058.1:0-37543 GCA_050257935.1 Chloroflexota bacterium | reverse complement strand
GAGCGGTAACGAGGGCGTGGGAAAACTGAAATACACGCTCGCCGCGTTTGAATCGGAGAAGAACCTGTATTACATAGGCAACCCTTTCGACTACGAGGGCAAGGCGAGACCACAGGGGTACGACGAATACGTGCGCCAGGTGAAGGCCCTTAAGGCCGATATGCACGTCGTCATCAAGGAGGGCGACATCCTCTCGCTGGACCTTTCTACGCTATCGAAGTCGGGAGCCGTGGTCGTGATCGACGAGATGTACGGCAGATGCCCGACCCAGTGTGAAAAGCTCCTTGGGATTCTCGTGGACGACACGGTGCGTGTTGCCGTTATCACCGGGTGCCTAAGGAATCTCGGTGTTGTCTGTGAAAGCCTTGACAAAGGGGTCCTGCTCACGACGACGGGCCTGCTGGTAATCGAACAGGATTTCCTGAAGAAGATGTGCAACTGCCTACGCCCCGAGCCGTTCTGAGGAAGCCAGGGAACACGATCTGCATCCAAGGGGCGTGATCCTCGTGAAACGGGCTCTGGGATATCCCCCCGGACACGCTTGCAGAGAAGAAGACGCCTATCCCCTGAGATATCTGTTGAACCATGCCACGCACCGGCGCCAGGCATCTTTAGCTGCTTCGATCCGGTAACTGGGCCGGTAGTCCGCAAAAAACGCATGCGGCGCACCGGGATAAAGCACGAACTCTGCCTCCTTGCCGGCTGCCTTCATAGCCGCCTCCATCTCTTTCACGTCGGCCACAGGGATGCCCAGGTCTTCCTCGCCGTAGAGGCCGAGAACTGGCGCATCGATCTGTGCGGCAACGTCGAGAGGTCCTGCAGTCCGAATGCCGACGCTCTTGGACGGGCGCAGTTGGCCATACCAGGCCACGGCTGCTTTCACATCGTGGTTGTGCGCTGCGAACAGAAGGGTGTACATCCCGCCGCGACAGAAGCCGGTCACGCCGATGCGATCGGGCTGTGCCGCTGGATGTTGCCTTGCAAAGTTTACGACGGCGTCGAGATCCTTCATGACCCGTGCGTCGGGAACCGCATCGACGACTTTTCTGACGGCTGCAATGTCCGAGAGGTCCGCCACACCTCCCTCACGGGCATATGGTTCGAAGGTGATGGCCAGGAACCCCTCTCTTGCAAAACGCCGTGCCACATCCTTGATATGCTCATGCATTCCAAAGATTTCAGGCAGCACTAGCACAACCGGTCGTTTCCCTTGATCTTTCAGGTGCGCTACATAGATCGGTACCTGAAAGGAGCCGGAGGATACTGAGCCCTCTGCGATCACAAGGCCTTCAGTAGGAGTCGAAACGATCTCTCCTGCCACCGGTTTCGCGGCTGCCGCGAAGCCGGCGAGGCCGGCGCCGGCTGCACCTATCCGTGCGAGGAACTGCCGGCGTGACATGCCTTCGTATGCATTTGCTATCCAGTCTTCCACCATGGCTCCTCCTACGATGTGAATAGAGGTCAGGAAACCGCCGCCTTGGCCCTCTCTATGAAATCCCTCAGCTTCTTAAGGTCCTTCTTCCCCTTCGAGGCTTCGACGCCGCTGCTCACGTCAACGGCGTAAGGCCTCACCCACCGTACGGCCTGTGCGACGTTGTCCGGTGTCAGACCTCCGGAAAGTATCACTTTACCGTACCTCTTCGCCTCTACGGCGATGTCCCAGTTGAAAACGAGACCGGTGCCGCCGAAAAAGTGGGGGGAGTACGTATCAAGGAGGAATGCAGACACGCGACAGTGCTCAAGGGGTTCAAGATCGATGAAGTCCTTGACCCGGAACGCCTTGATGACGCGAGGCCACACTGCACAGGCCTCCGGGGGCTCATCGCCGTGCAACTGCAGCGTGTCAAGCCCCGCGAGTTCCATCGTCTCTTTCATCGTCTCATCCGCCTCATTGACAAAGACGCCGACTGTGGTCAGAAAAGGCGGAAGCTGTGAGACTATGTCCCTCGCCCGATCGGGGCTGATGTACCTGGGGCTTTCCCTATAGAAGATGAAACCGAGTGCATCGGCCCCATATGATGCGGCTGCGAGCGCGTCCTCGGTGTTGGTGATCCCGCAGATCTTGACTCTGACTACCTGCATGCCACGGGACCGAAGACCGACTGCCGGAGTGCGCTCCCTGCGGCTTCAGCTCTGTCCAGCGGCCTGCGGCAAGAGGGCGTGCGAACCACGGCCTGCTACTGCTGTCCCCCGCTGTCCGGTGCGCACAGCCGGCCCTTTCGCGCAGACTCCAGAATCCGCTCGACACGAGATATGGGCGGACTCGCGAAGACCTTCCTCAGCTCATCGTCGCCGAAGCTCTCCCTGAGGATACGACGTATGTCCGTCCTCTGCGACCAGCACCCTATGGCGTTCCTGCACGGCAAGCCCTCGTTCATCCGGAGGCAGTATGTCAGCCCGATCACCATGCCTAACTGGTTGCAGTACACCGACAACGACTGCAGGTCTTTGGGGAGAGGCGTCATGGGCCTATGCCGCTGGCTTGGGGAACTTATCGAGGTCCTTCACGAGCTTCCGCACTTCCTCGTCGGGCAGCACGTAATCCTCGAGTTTGCCTGAAAGGTAGGCATCGTACGCAGAGAGATCGATGAATCCGTGCCCACTCCAGTTGAAGAGGATGACTTTTTCCTTTCCCTCATCCTTCGCCTTCTTCGCCTCTTCTATTGCGCACGCGATGGCATGATTCGTTTCGGGAGCGGGAATTGTGCCCTCTGTCCTCGCAAAGGTGACGCCCGCTGCAAAGGTTTCGAGCTGGCTGTAAGCCCGGGCCTCGATGAGCCTGTCGACGAGAAGTCTGCTGACGATGGGGGCCATTCCGTGGTATCTGAGCCCGCCAGCATGTATCGGAGCGGGAACGAAACCGTGTCCCAGAGAGTGCATCGGCAGGAGCGGTGTCGTCTCGGCGGTGTCTCCGAAGTCGTAAGCGTACGGACCCTTGGTCAGAGTCGGGCAGGAAGCGGGCTCAGCGGCGATAATTTTCACCTCTTTACCGTTGATCTTGTCTCTCACGAAGGGCAGCGAGAGACCGGCGAAGTTGCTGCCGCCGCCGGCACACCCTATGACGATATCGGGATACTCGTTGATCATGGCGAGTTGCTTCTGCGTCTCGAGCCCTATGATTGTCTGGTGGAGCAGGACGTGGTTGAGCACGCTCCCTAAAGAGTAGCGCGTGTCCTTAGACGTGACAGCGTCTTCGATCGCTTCGCTGATCGCGATCCCCAGGCTTCCCGGATGCTCCGGACTATCGGCAAGAAATTTCCGTCCCGCATTCGTGTCGGTGCTCGGGCTCGGCACACATTTCGCCCCCCAGGTCTCCATCAGCATCCGCCGGTAGGGCTTCTGGTTGTAACTTATTCTTACCATGTAAACCTTGCACTCGAGTCCGAACTGATTGCAGGCAAAGGCCAGCGCGCTGCCCCACTGTCCGGCTCCGGTCTCGGTGGCCATCCTCTTGATGCCGAACGCCTTGTTGTAATATGCCTGCGCGAGCGCTGTATTCGGTTTGTGACTGCCCGCAGGGCTCACCCCTTCATTCTTGAAGTAGATGCGCGCAGGCGTGCCGAGGGCCTTTTCGAGCGACCGCGCCCTGTGCAGAGGTGTCGGCCGCCATATGAGCAGCCTCTCGATCACCTCATCGGGAATATCGATCCATCTCTCTGTGCTCACCTCCTGCTCGATGAGATTCATGGGGAACACAGGGGCGAGCATGTCCGGAGTGATCGGCTGTCCCGTTGCGGGATTAAGCGGGGGCGGGAGAGGGTGGGGCAGGTCAGCCTGGATGTTATACCACTGTCGGGGCATCTCGCTCTCGGCAAGCACTATCTTTCTCTGCTGCATAGTTCCTCCGCTGTCGTGCTTTGTCTGGAAGTTTTATTGTAGCACAAAAAACAGGGCTCAATGGGCGCCGAGGTCGTGTGACGATAAGGGGCACTTCGTTCCCGAAAAGAGGATCATCCAAGTCTGCGGGACACGGCTGTCTTAAGATTGACCACAAGCTAGCACGAAGGTATGCCATTTGCTAGAATTAGAGAAAGGGATGGGCGCGTTGTCGTGGCGGTACCGCTCGACTGCCTGTGCGTATGGGCGGCTTTATTCGCCGCGGGTGGACAGCGAATGTGCATGCGACGTGACCTTCCTCGATAACGGAGGTTCGACATGAAACGTGTCGCATATATGGTCATGCTGGTGGTTTCTCTTTCCTGGGTTTCAGACGCGCGGTCAGCCTCCTATGGGGACGAGGCCGTGGGGGACCTGCATACGAGTTTTGTACAGGGTGATGTCCAGATCATGACGACAGATACGTCGGACTGGGTTCCAGCAAGCATCAACATGCCCCTCAGGGAAGGAGACAGGATATGGGTTCCCGGTGGAGGACGGCTGGAGTTATATCGCCGGGACGGTACCGTGGTGAGACTCGATGAGAAGACATCCCTCGACTTGCTCGCGACGGACGGGGAGTCGTTGCAGGTCTATCTCGCCGGAGGGCGTGCGTACGTTGGTTACAGGGGCCGCCGGAACGATATGCTTCAGATCGATTCACCGGTAGTGTCCATGAGGGTGTACGGAGAGGCCCGTCTCAGTGTCGGGGTCGGCAACAGTGACACCGAGGTCGCCGTGTACAGGGGCCTCGTGTATGCCGAGAGCAGGAGCGGGAGGACTGAAGTGGCGGCCGGTAATAGCCTGCTTCTCAGGGATGATTCCTACGCTGACTTGTCGCCGCTGGGCTCGCCCGACGAATGGGAGAGTTGGAACAGGGAGAGGGATGAACGGTTCAACTCCGGATACAGTCGGCAGTATCTGCCCGATGAGCTGAGGGGCTATTCCAACGATTTTGACACGTATGGAAAATGGGCCTATGTGCGTGAGTACGGCAACGTGTGGACACCGACCGTCGGCCTCTCGGCCGGATGGGCACCCTACCGGTCGGGCAGGTGGGTCTGGGTCGGCGGAGATTATGTGTGGATTTCTTATGATCCCTGGGGCTGGGTTCCTCACCACTACGGCAGGTGGGTGTTCATAGCGCCGACAGGATGGTGCTGGATCCCCCCTGTGAGGACATCTGTTTACTGGTCTCCCGGCTATGTGGGGTGGGTCTATACGCCGGAGTACGTTGCCTGGGTTCCACTCTCACCAGGGGATGTGTATTACGGATACGGGTATTACGGGCCCCGCAGTGTCAATCTCATCAACGCGAACATAAACAAGATCACGGTTAACAAAGTGTACAGAAATGTGCAGGTGAGGGATGCGGTGACAGTGGTCAACCGGCAGTCCTTCGTGACCGGCCGTGGTGACAGAGTGGCGATAAGGGGTAACCCCTTTCTCTCTCAACATGCGAGCGTGGGCAGTCCGAGGATCAGGCCTGAGAAGAGTAGCTTCATACCGGTGGTGAAAGATATCCCGCAGGCAAAGCAGCCCCCCCGCGCGATCCGGGAACTCCGGCACGAGGAGTTGAAGAGGAGGCGGCCGTTTGTGAAGGAGCGCAGCGTTTCGGTGCTGAGCCCCCAGGTTCCGAAGGGCACGATGCCCATGAGAATCTATGACAAGCCTAAGGGCGCGGGGTCACGGTCGTACATGGAAAAAGAGGCGACGGGTCCGTCGAGTGTCAGGCTACCTGACAACGGAAAGCCGGGGAGCAAACGCGAGTCAGTGAAAGGGGAGAGGGGACAGGAGGCGAGGCCTACCGAGAGGCGCAGGGACGCAACGACTGTTCCGCAGCCGGTGCCTTCACAGCCGGGAGGGCGGCTGACGCAACCCGGCGGACAGAGTGAGAATGAACGGGAAAAGAAATCAAGGCCGCCTGACAACGGAAAGCCGGGGAGCAAACGCGAGTCAGTGAAAGGGGAGAGGGGACAGGAGGCGAGGCCTGCCGAGAGGCGCAGGGACGCAACGATTGTTCCGCAGCCGGTGCCTTCGCAGCCGGGAGGGCGGCTGTCGCAGCCCGGCAGTCCCGATGAGGGACGGACAGAAAAGACAAGGAAGGGATATGACACGGAAAGCAGAGGCGGACGTGAGGCAGAAACGCGAGGGCTGAGGGGATCATCGCCGGGGGTATCTCTGCCTTCCGAGCCGGGCCAGAGACGCGTTGAACCGCAGGCACGAGGCAGGGGAGAATCACCTGAGAAAGCAGGACAGGCGGACAAGAGTCGGGAGCGAAGGACAGGGGAAGCTGACAGCGATGGTGTACGAAAGAAAGAGGCTCGCAAGGCGCCTCCCGTCGAGGAGAAGTCGACAGATCAGCAAGATGCGGCACAGCCCCGCGGAGGGGCTGAAAGAGGAGTCCCGGGCAGGCAGTATGAATCCCGGGACAGGGGGCAGGGACCGCAGGACAGGCAAATGGCTCCCCCTGCGTATCCCTTTCAGGAGAGGCGATAGTAGAGGAGGTTCATGCGTAAGGTCTTGTTCGTGTGCACGGCGAATTCGTGCAGGAGCCAGATGGCTGAGGGATTCGCCAGGAATCTCGGAAAGGGAGTCATTGAGCCTCACAGCGCTGGGCTGATAGCGGTGGAGATTCAGCCGCGGGCAATCCAGGTGATGCTCGAGGAGGGAATCGACATGTCGGTGCAGATACCGAAGGAGCTGGATGTCCGGGAGATGAATGATATGGACTTCGTGATTACCCTCTGTCCCAATGCCGAGCGGTATGCTCCTGCGACGCCGCCCCATGTTCGACGTCTCTACTGGCCCGTCAAGGACCCTGTCGGTACTGTGGGCACCGAGGAGGAAATCCTCAGGGAGTTCAGGAGGGCGAGGGACGAGATAAAGGAGAAGATACTTGCCCTCGTTTCCATCCTGAAATTGGGGTGACGCGTGGTCGGCCCCGGGGCCGGGCAGGAGTCAGCATTAGAAGCGGAGGCGGCTCAAGTGGCTTGACGGGTGAATTGTACGGGGCTAGTCGTCTCCCGAGAGGGAGGTAAGGTACGTTTCCCATTCAAGGGGCAGGAGGTATTTTTTCCTGCTATTGCATTCCTTGCAAGCCGCGACGATATTGTTCTTTGTTGATCTCCCTCCCCTGACGAGCGGAACGAGATGGTCCATGGTGAGGTTCCCGGGGGAGACGTGAGCCCCGCAATAGTAACACCTGCCTGTCGCACGTTTTCTTTTCCACCAAGTGCTGCCGCGAAGCGCGCGGGCGAGGGCGCGCTCTTTCCTGAGATCTTCCTGCGGTATCTCCGGGACGAAGAGCATCACCTTTTGCCTCTCTTCACCTCCTCCTCGGAGAAGAACTTCGCGTAGAGCACGTCCCACTCGGGGCTTCCCTCCACAAGCTTTCTTGAGAACGACTGCAGCTTCCTTCTCACCGCATCATCGATCTCTTCACCAAGCTTGATCTCACCCATGATGGTCCTCTTGATTTCCTTTCTGACGACGCCTTCCTCGTCTTTCAGGCGCACCAACCCTTTGTCGAGCAGCCCTTTGAGGAGCACATGGCTCAGATGGCTGATCTTGTCATCGGAAAGCATCATATGACAATGTTCCTCTCCTTCACGAGCTTTTGCTTCGTCATATCGAAAAGCTTCCGGTAGTCCAATCTGCCCTTTTCTATCTCGGGCTCGAACTTCTTGAGGATCTGTCTCACTTCATCATTCAGCCTGTCCTCAACCATGAGCTCGTCTGTCAGGAGCCTTTCGGTCTCCTCGAAGAGCCGGCTGAGAGGGGCGCAGGGCTCGATGAGTTGTTTTGCGATGAGACTGTCGGTGATGCGCTTCGCGAGAGAAGGGACCCAGCTTTTGGGTATTCTCATCTCACTTTTCCATGAATGGAAGTAGTGCGATCGTCCTCGCCCTCTTGATTGAAAGGGTCAACTCCCGCTGGTGCGCGGAGCACGTCCCGGTCATCTTCCGCGAGAGGATCTTCCCCCGCTCGGTCATGTAGTTGCGAAGTGTCTTCGTGTCTTTGTAATCGATGAAAGACACCTTGTCGGCGCAGAACCTGCAAAACTTCCTTCTCTGAAATCTCTTGTGCTGCATCCTCTCTCCTTTCACGGGCGGTCCGTCTAAAAGGGTTCCAGGTCGGTTGTTTCTTCAGGAGGCGCAACGTCCTGGTATGTCGGGGTCTCGGCCTGATACCGGCCTTCCCTACCCGGGAGAAACCGCACCGCATTGGCGATTATTTCGAACTTGCTTTTCTGGGTGCCCTCGGACTCCCACTTCCTTTCTCGAAGTCTGCCCTCCACCAGGACAGGCCTTCCCTTGGCGAGGTATTGTCCGCAGGTTTCGGCCTGCCTCCCGAACACCACGACATCGATGAAGAGCGTGTCGTCGCGTGTGTCCTCTCCCTGCTTGTACTTCGAGGTGACGGCCAGACGGAGCGTTGCCACAGGTGTTCCCCCCGGCGTGTATCTCACTTCAGGGTCTTTGGTGAGGTTGCCGATGAGTATGATCTTGTTGAACATCAGGATTCCTTCAGGGGCTCTCCGAGGGAGACGATCTCCTCACGGGTTACCGGTATGCCGAGGATGTCCTGCGGAAGGGCGGCGATCTGTTTCTTGCCCAGCCGTATGACCATGTACTTGATCACCGGGTCAAAGACTTTGAAGTATTCCTCGAGTTTTCTGATCACCGGCGAGGGGCATCTGTAAAGGAAAAGCGTGTAGTGCCCGAACTTCTGTTTGTTCAGCTCAAAGGCGAGCTTCCTCTTGCCCCAATAATCGGCCTTGAGCACCTCTCCACCCGAACCTGTGATGAGGTCGGTGATCTTGCGGGTGGCAGACTTATACTCGTCTTCGCCAAGACCGGGATTGAGGATGATGACGGTTTCGTAGACGTTCATCGAGAACCCCCATATGGATATAAAGCCCTTCGTCAAAGGAAGGGCATGGAGGGCTGCCGTGCGCAGTCGACGGCACGGGATGAGGCAATAGCCCTGAACTCTAATATTTGCATACCACGCTGACTAAAATCAATGCAACTTGTATTCCTTCACCTTCTTGCTGAGGGTGTTGCGGTTGATCCCCAGGATCTTTGCCGCCTTCACCTGGTTGCCTTTTGTCTCCTTGAGAACAAGGCCGAAGAGTGCCTTTTCGACTTCCGAAATCACCGTGTCATAAAGATGCGAATTCTCGATCCTCGTCATCTGGTCGAGGAATCCCTCGAGCTTGCCTGCGAGGAACTCCTTGACGGACCACGAGGGGTGTTCGTTCGGGAAGATGTCTTTCCGCTCGATGATGCTTCCCTTTGACAGAATCGTCGCCCTCTTGACGGTGTTTTCCAGTTCCCTCACATTGCCCGGCCAGTCATATCCGAGAAGGGCTTTCTCGACCTCTTTTGAAAAGTCTTTTACCGGCAGGTCGAAGGCCCTCAGAGAGTGCTGGAGGAAATGGCGGGCGAGAGGCAGTATGTCGTCTTTCCTCTCGCGCAGGGGGGGGACCTTTATCTCGATCACGTTGAACCGGTAGTAGAGGTCTTCCCGGAAGTGTCCGCTCTTGACGCGCTGCGCAAGCTCTTTGTTCGTCGCACCGATGATTCTCACGTCAGCCTTGACCGTCTTGCTGCTCCCGATGGGGCTGTATTCTCTCTCCTGTATGAAGCGGAGCAGCTTTGCCTGGAGATTGATGTCGAGTTCCGATATCTCGTCGAGGAACAGGGTGCCCCCGTCAGAAGCCTGGATTTTGCCGATCCCCTTCTCGAGAGCACCGGTGAAGGCACCTTTCTCCCATCCGAACAGCTCAGCTTCGAGCAAATCTCTCGGGATCGACGCCGAATTGATGGCGACGAACGGGCCGAACTTCCTCCCGCTGTTGTGATGTATAGCCCTCGCCACGAGTTCCTTGCCGGTGCCGCTTTCACCTGAGATGAGCACCGTGACGTCCTTGGGAGCGACCCGGCCGATTTCCTTGGACAGTTTGAGCATGCTCCGGTTTTTCCCCACCATCTGCAGGGGCATCGTTTCGTCCCTCACCTGGCGGAGCGTGAGGAGTTCCTCCCTCAGCAAAAGGTCCCTGTGAGCCCTCTCAACGACGATCTTCAGTTCGTCGATATCAAAGGGCTTCTCGAGGTAATCGTATGCCCCCTCCTTCATCGCAACAATGGCGCTCTCCATCCTCCCGTGGGCGGTGACGATGATAACCTGAGCGTCTGGATTGAAGACGCGGATGTCTTTGAGTGCGTCGATTCCGTTGCCGTCGGGCAGCACGAGATCCAGTAGGATGAGCTTGAACCGCTCCACCATCTTGAGGCCGGACCTCACGGTCGACCTTGCCTCGACCTCGTATCCCAACGGCTCCAGGACCTTCCTGACCACCCAGAGTACGCCCTCATCGTCATCAATGACGAGTATACTTTTCGCTGTCATAGCCTATCCGATCCGCATGCTGGGCATCGGCGCCTCAATTTTCCTTCATGCCTGCGCTTGCTCCTGTATAGGGAAGATAGATGCTGAAGGTCGCTCCTCTGCCCTCTTCGCTCTTTACCTTGATGGTTCCCCCGTGGTCCTTGATTATCTTTTTCGAGAGTGAGAGACCGAGCCCGCTCCCGCCGCGCTTGCTGGTGTAGTAGGGCATGAAGATGCGCGCCGCGGCTCCGCTGGGGACCCCGGGGCCCGTGTCTTGGACGGTTATCACCACCCACCGCTGTTTTATCGCTCCGGGCGATCTCCTGCTTGCCTCCGCATGTTCACGGATCACAACGTAGGAGTCCGACGGGCGAGTTACGATAGTGAGGGTTCTCTTCCTGCGGGTCCCCTCCATGGCCTCGATCGCGTTCTTGATCAGGTTGATGAAGACCTGCAAAAGCTTGCTCTCGTCCCCGTTCACATATGGAAGGCTCGGGTCGTAGGATTTTGCGGTAAGGACGTGTTTCTCCAGGATTACAGGTCCCAGCACTTTCAGGGCATGCTCGATGATCTCGTGTATGTTCAGCTGGTTGAATACCGGCTTCCTCGTCATGGTGAGATAGCTCTGCAGCACCGAGTTGAGACGGTCAACCTCCTTGAGGATTAGTCCGGCGCACTCGGCCGTTTCGGCGCCGACGGTCTGGCTCTGCAAGAGTTGCGCGGCTCCCTTGATTCCGCTGAGAGGGTTCTTGATTTCATGCGCGAGTGAGCCCAGCATATAGAGCAGGGAATCGAACTGGTCGTCTTCGCGCGAAGGGATTGCGAGATGTTCCCTCAACGTGAGGATCGCACCTTCGAGCCCGTGTTCGTGGTAGAGGGGAGAGATGGTGATATCCACGGTGATCGGCCTCCCAACATTGGTTTCCAACTCCCTGGAATTCACCGATCTGCCCTCCTCAAGAGTCTTCCTGAGTAGGAGCGGGATGTTCCCCGCATCTCCGAAGAGGTCGTCGACGTGCCGCTGTTCTATTTCTCTCGCGCTCCGTCCCAGAAGTTCCTCGGCAGCCCTGTTGAAATGAATGACCCTGCAGAAGCGATCGAAGACGAGGATGGCCTCGTCGAGACTGTTGATCACCGCTTCGAGTGGAACCATCCTGTTACTGCGTGTAGAGTTCGTGAGCGTGAATGTAGTCATCCACCGCATCCGGCAGGAGGTACTTGATACTGTGCCCTGCCATGACGAGTGTGCGGATCGCCGTGGAAGAGATGGCGAGGGGTGAGACGGGAACCACGATAGCTTTGCGTCCGCTCGTAAGCTTGAGAGCGGAGGCCCGAAGGTCCGCATTATGCGGTGTGGGTTCGCCGTCACGGGGAAGAGCATCCTGAAGAGTTTTCCGGTCCTCGGCCGTTGCCGCGAGGTAGGGAGAGGTCAGAATAGAGCTGGTTTCGTAACCGGGACGCGTGACAATTATGAAATCTGTCATACTGACGAGCTGTTCCGGCTGCCACCAATGGGGAATATCGAGAAACGCGTCGACACCGAGGATGAAAACGAGTTGGTCGTGAGGGTATATCCTGCGGATCTCTTCAAGAGTATTCACAGTGTAACACTTCCCCGATGCTCTGGTTTCGATGTCCGAGACGGCGAAGTGAAGGTTTCCCGCCGTGGCGAGTCCGGTCATTGCGTAACGATGGGCGGCTTCCTCAAGATCGGAGGTCTTGAGCGGGGGAATCCCGGCGGGCAGAAATATGACCTTTTCGAGACCCTGCATATACCGCACCTCTTCTGCAGCACGTAGATGGCCGAAATGGATGGGATTGAAGGTCCCACCGAAGATCCCCACTTTCATCACGTCTGGCTGAAAAGCACCCTGCCGGCAATCAGGTCTTACAGGCCCATTTTCTTGAGGGCGTCATCACCGCGGCTCTGCGAGAGCGGAGCGTCTTCAGGGAGATATAACATAACGCCGCCCCTGACCGGGCGTATCACAATCTTGCCCTCTGTGGCAAGCTGATTCGTCGCCTTGACGGGGTCCTCACCGTCGTAGTATTTCTTGAAGGCTTCGTTGAATCCCGAGTACACCGTGTGTATGCCTTTGTATCCTTCTCTCCGGAGATTCACAATTGCCTTCTTCACGAAGTCCTCATAGCTCAGCTTTTCCTCCGACATCGGTCCCTCCTTATTCACGTGGTTGTAAGTGCGGCTGTGCATGACCGATACCTGCGCTTCCGAACGGGCTCTGCGAGATGCGCCGTATTGGCCGGCAGTTATTCACGAAGCTGCCCGCTGCCGAAAACAATGAACTTCGCGCAGGTCAGTTCGTCGAGGCCCATCGGGCCCCTCGCATGGATCTTGTCGGTCGAGATGCCGATCTCTGCTCCCAGGCCGAACTGGAAGCCGTCGTTCAGCCGCGTAGAAGCATTGATGAACACCGCGGATGAGTCTACCTCTCTCAGGAAGCGCATCGCCCTCTCGTGATTCATCGTCACGATGGCGTCGGAGTGCGCAGATCCATACCGTGCAATGTGTTCCATTGCTTCCTCTATGCCCTCCACTACCTTGACATTGAGGATGAGATCAAGATATTCCATCCTGAAGTCATCCTCTGCGACTTCCTTGAGATCGGGATAAATCGAGAGTGTTCTCGGACAGCCTCTCAGCTCAACCCCGGCATCCTCAAAGCGTCTGAGCATCTGGGGCAGGAATCCCTCGGCGATCACCTCGTCGACAAGGAGCGTCTCCATCGAGTTGCATGTTCCCGGCCTCTGCACCTTCGCATTGAAGCAGATTTCCTCTGCCATTATGGGATCGGCATCCCTGTCGACGAAGACGTGGCACACGCCTTTATAGTGCTTGAGAACCGGCACGCGGGCATGCTCCGTCACTGTCCGTATGAGGCCCTCGCCACCTCGCGGGATGACGAGATCTATCAGGCCTTCGAGTTTGACCATGTCGAGGATCGTCTGGTGTCCCGGAATGTCGATAAAGGTGATCGCACCCTCGTGGATCCCGACTTTGCGGAGCGAGTTTTTCATAACCGCGGTAATGCATCTGTTCGACCGGAGCGCCTCGGAGCCGCCGCGAAGCACTACCGCATTTCCCGCCTTGAGGCAGAGACTTGCCGCTTCGGCGGTGACGTTCGGGCGTGATTCGTAGATGATCCCGATGACACCTATGGGGACGCGCATCTTTCCGACGGTCATGCCGTTCGGCCGTTGCCACATCCTTGTGATCTCCCCCACCGGATCCGGCAGCCGAGCCACCTCACGGAGTCCCTCGGCCATTTCAGAGATTCTCGTCTGGGTGAGGGTGAGTCTGTCGATCAATGCAGCGGACAGGCCTTTCTGGCGCGCGAGGGCAACATCTTCCGAGTTCTCTGAGATGAGCCGGTCCGCATTCTCCAGCAGAGCATCCGCCATGACAGAGAGCGCCTGATTCTTGAGCGCAGTCGAGGCGCGGCCCAAGCTTCGGGCACCTTCCCGTGCCTCCAACATCAAGTTCACAAGCAGTTCTTTCCCGTCCATGGTGATCTCCGCGCCACGCGCACCCCTCGGTGACGCGATGAGCCTACCGCATGCGCGTGAAGTACATTATCCTTAAATAGCTGGGCAAAATCAAATGGCCCCGCGATTTGCGCACGCCGGCTGCCTGGCGTTGAATCTTGCTTCGGCATTTTGGTATAGTAGGGACTACAAAAAAACCAGAACCAGAGGAGGAGAATTTCAATGGGAAAACCGGTAGTTGATTATGAGCTTTGTATAGGCTGTGGTTCCTGCTCGGAATTCTGTCCTGAGGTCTTCGAGCTCCGCGACGACGAGAAGGCCTATGTAATCGGCCCCGACAAGTGCAACACCTGTGACTGCGAGGAAGCTGCGAGCTCCTGCCCAACGGAAGCAATAAAGTTCGAGTAACAGCATACCGCACACCAAGAAACTCACACAACGGCACACGCGGCACAGATGCGCGCAACGTCACAGCCGCATCCGCGCGAGTTCCAAGAGCCCAAAGATCTTAATGTCAAC
Source organism: Chloroflexota bacterium (assembly GCA_050257935.1). Lineage (GTDB taxonomy): Bacteria > Nitrospirota > Thermodesulfovibrionia > Thermodesulfovibrionales > Dissulfurispiraceae > JBLMXV01. Next base: position 23,248 of record JBLMXV010000058.1, on the reverse strand, counting down.
GTAGTCGCCCTTCTCTCGTGCAATCTGGAGATCCTCGTACACGCGGGAGAAGGGTGACCTGATAAGCGTGATCTGTTCTATCTCTTCGGGAGGATAGCGTCTCTTCACGTCCGGGTCTGCCTGTCGGGTATCCTTTGCGAGGAACACCGTGAGGATTTCGGTCGAAATACCTGAAGAGATAGGTCCCTCCGTGAGATATGACAGGCGCTCGGTCGTGTAACCCGTTTCCTCTATCAGTTCGCGCCTCGCGGCCTCGATGAGACTCTCGCCCTTGTCACTGAGCCCCGCGGGAAACTCGATCACGAAGTTGTCCAGGACGGGCCTGAATTGCCTCACCAGGAGGAGTTCACCGTCTGACGTTACCGGCACGACAGCGACGATTCCGCTGCAGTTCAGCCGTTCCACTGCCTCCCAGTCTCTCGGTGTACCTGACGAGTCCTCGTAACGCAACTCAAGCGCCCTGATGAAACTGCCTTGCCAGACGGTCCTCCTGCCAGTGACCTTCATTGTCTCTAGCCGGGCGGCCAATGCATCCGGCGTCCCCCGAGGAGGTGAAAGTGGAGGTGACGGATTACCTGTCCGCTCTCCCAGTTGCAGTTCGTGAGCAGCCGGAAGCCCCTCTCTGCAATCCCCTTATCCCTCGCCACGATATTCGCTGCCATGACGACATGTCCGATCAGGGGAACATCGTCTAATGTCATCTCGAGGAGCGAAGGTATGTGCTTCTTTGGGATGAGAATGGTGTGAACCGGCGCCTGCGGGTTGATGTCATCGAAGGCGATGACGACGTCATCCTCGTACACTATGGCAGCCGTCCTCGTTTTTTCCGCGATCCCGCAAAAAAGGCAGCTTTCCAATGGATCCCTTCTCGCGTGTGCTCTCTGCTCTGACTGAAAGATAGACCTCTGTGCTATCTGGCACAAAATCTATTTGACGCGCCTATAGAAGCAGGTCCTGCTGCCGGTGTGACAGGCTCCGCCGCCATGCTGTACCACCCTGACCAGCAGGGTGTCGGCATCGCAGTCATACCACACCTCTCTCACCTCCTGGACGTTGCCTGATGTCTCCCCCTTCTTCCAGTACTTTTGGCGCGAGCGCGACCAGAAGTGTGTGAATCCGGACTCAAGAGTCATCCGGAGGGAGCTCTCATTCATGTATGCCATCATGAGGACATCGCCGCTCTCGGCATCCTGAACAATGGCAGGGATAAGGCCCCTTTCGTCATATTTCAGTTGCGGCAGCCCCGCTTCTCCTGTCTGTTTCATTTCGTCCCCCGGGAAACTCGTCACCGTGTCGTCATCGCTTGTATCCGATTTTTCTCAAAAACTCCCGTCTGTGCGCCCTGTCATCCTCGCTCTCTACTCCCTTCGGGAAGAAGCCGTCTACCACTCCCATGATCCCTGCACCCTGTTCAGTCACTGCCACTATGGCCTCGACGGGGTTGGCGGTTGCACAGAAGATCCTGCACACCTCGGGGCAGTGTTTCACTGGGTTGAGCACATTGATGGGGAAGGCGTTTCTCAGCAGGACACAGAAGACGTGGCCGGCCCGCAGGTCCTGCAGGTTTCTGATACATGCCCCGACCAGTTCCTCGTCGTTTCCCTCGGAACGGATGAGGCACGGCCCTGAGGCCTCGGTGAATGCAATCCCGAAGCGCGCCTGCGGGACGGTTGTGACGACGATCTCGTAAAGGTCTTCAGCAGTCTTGATGAAATGTGTCTGTCCGAGTATGAGGTTGCACCCCTCAGGAATGGAAAGTCTTACGCTTCTCAGTTCCATACGTTCTCCTCTGGCAAGGCGACTGGCCACCCGAAAACGACCGCTGCAATGGGCGAGCTCTGCATCACTGGAAATAGTTTTGTGATGTTGGCTGTCCTGCCAGAATGTCACCGGCTGGGCGACATTCTTGTACATAATAAACTGAATGGTCTCCGAAAATCTGCTCTCCTTATCTGTGGTATAATGGTGACGATCTTTTCGCCGACTGTGGAAGATCAAGTGCATAACGGTTCTTTGCCGGGCGAGGCCCCTTTCACAACTCCTTGCCCCGACGACCGCTCCTGTCTGACAAAGGGTGGTTACCGGTGGTTCCACGAGATGCCTTGAGAAAGCTCATCATGTTTTTCACCGTCTTCCTCCTCTTCCCCCAGGCGAGTTCCGCGACTGAGATCATGCCTGTCGACGTCCGTGTCGGAGGAGGTGTGCTGTACGTGACGACGACAGTCGCACCCGGCGCGAAATTCGTCGACGATCTCAGCGAGGGCCTCTCCAAAGAAGTGACCATCTTTGTCGACCTTTTCCGGGTCTGGAAGATTTGGCCCGACGAGTTCATCCAGGGAAGAAAGCTTACTAAGATCCTGAAAAGCGATCCCATCAGGCGCGAGTATGTCGCGTCGAGCACCGAAGGGGACGTGCAGAGAGAGAAGCGCTTCAAGGATGTCGAGTCTATGCTGGCATGGGCCATGCGTATCAGCGACCTCAGACTGGCGGTTCTCAGTAAACTGGAACCCGGCGAGTACTTTGTCAAGGTAACCGTGGAAGCCCAGCTGAGGAAACTCCCCCCTGTGGTCGGGCAACTCCTCTTCTTTATTCCCCAGAAAGAATTCAACGTCAACAAGACGTCAGTGCCGTTCCAGGTGCCCTTGAGGCAAGACCGGTGAAGGCGCTCAGACCTGTCATAGTCATAGGCTTCCTGCTGGTGATCGTCCTCGTCATTACGGCGCTCCAGGTCCACTACATTCAACGCCCCTCAATCACGGTGACTACGCGTTTCATGCTTGTCGGCGCACTCACCATAAACATAATCGCGCTCCTCACCCTCATGTTCTTTGTGGGCAAGAACCTCCTCAGGCTTTACACCGAGCGCCGTCGGCGCGTACTGGGCTACCGTTTCAGGACGAAACTTATGACAGTGTTCGGAATTCTCATACTGATACCCTCTTTGTTCCTCTTCATCGTGGCGAGCGGCCTGGCGACAAATTACATAAACAGCATCTTCTCACCGGAAACCAAACGTCCTCTTCATCAGTCCATAGAACTCGCGAGGATGTTCTATGACCACGAACGGGAGAAGTTGCTTGCAACTGCGCAAAGCGTATCACGCGGGGGAGAGGCACCCGGCGGCGGTGTCTCCGTGAAGAGGTATGGGACTCCCCCCCCGGAGGGACAGGAGTTCATACGGGATGCCTTCGAAGGACACGGGGGCACAGAGGTAGTCTCAGGAGAGCGGGGCGATATCATACGTGCCGCGGTACCGCAGAAAGTGGATGGAAGCGTGGTCGCAGTAGTGGTGGTGGAGGAATTACTCCCCCGCAAGATATCGCAGAGTGCCGAGAGTCTCAGGTCCCAATACGAGGATTACCTCAAGATCGAGTCATTCAAGGAACCCCTGAGGCTCAACTACGTGCTCTCCCTCGGGTTCATCACTCTCATGCTGGTGTTCACTGCTCTCTGGGTCTCTCTGAAAATCTCCGGGGGCATCACGGTGCCCATACAGAGCCTCGCGATGGCGACCGAGAAGGTTGCGGAAGGCAATCTTGAAGTACAGGTGGACACGAAAACCGAAGACGAGATCGGTATGTTGATCGTCTCTTTCAACCAGATGGTAAGACAGCTCAGAGAAGGCAAGGTCTCGTTGCAGAATGCGTATGAGGAATCGGACAAAAGGAGGCTGTATCTTGAGAACATCCTCCAGAATATCAACTCCGGCGTCCTGTTTCTCGACAGCGGGGGGCGGATCGTGACGGTGAACGAGGCGGCGTGCTCCATTCTGCGATCAAAGAGAGAAGACATCATTCACAAGGACTACCGTCAGTTCATCGCGTCGTTTCATTCCGTCGATCTCGCTTCTCTTGTAAGGAGCATGGAGGGAAAGGCGATCAGAGGCGTCACCCGTGAAGTGAAGGTAGAGGTCGGGGGCAGGACGGCGACCCTGCGGGTTTACGTCGCAGGCATCAGGGAATCGGACACATCCCGGGCGCTGGGCATCCTTGTCGTGTTCGATGATCTCACGGACATCATCAAGGCTCAAAAGGCTCTCGCCTGGCAGGAAATGGCGAGGAGGCTTGCCCACGAGATAAAAAACCCCCTTACTCCCATTAAGCTTTCGACCGAGCGCCTCGTGAGGAAATGGCAGCAGGGGGACACACACTTTGGCGATGTTTTTGAGAAATCGACGAAGATCATCATCTCGGAGGTGGAGAGCCTCGGGAGGCTTGTCGATGCCTTTTCCAGATACGGCAGGATGCCGGAGATATCGAAGGTGCCGACGAACCTGGGGGAGTTGATAGACTCTGTCGTTGCCCTGTACAAGGGCTTCAGCGACGTCGAGGTTTCAACGTCCTTTGCGGAAGGCATGCCGATGGTGAGCGTCGACAAGGAGCAATTCAAGAGGGCCCTGATCAACATCATAGACAATGCTATAAAAGTCATGAACAGCAGGGGACGAATCACACTTACGGCGACGGCTGACGGATCGATGGTCGTGATCGACATCGCCGACAGTGGACCCGGGATCAAGGATGACGAGAAGGACAAGCTGTTCTTGCCATACTTCTCCAAGACAAAGGGGGGAACGGGGTTGGGCCTCGCGATCGCGCACAGCATTATCGCCGACCACGGCGGGAGGATTTCGGTGAGGGACAACAGTCCCTGTGGTAGTATATTCAGCATAGAGATCCCGGTCGGCTGACGCCCGTTGGCGCGGCGAGACGGTCAGGCTGCTCCCTGCCAGAGGGGGGCCTGTTAATACGATCGGGGTGGATGCGCAAAAAGGGTAATGAGGAGTGACGGAGATGCCTCACGAGACAGTGCTGGTTGTCGATGATGAGGAAGGAATCCGGGAGAGCCTTTCGGCCATTCTCGATGATGAGGGGTATGCGGTGCTGACCGCCTCGTCAGGCGAGCAGGCGCTCACCGTCGTAAAACAGGAAGTGCCCGATCTTGTTCTTCTCGACGTGTGGCTTCCCGAGATGGACGGGATAGAGACTCTCGTGCGCCTGAAGGAGCTTCACAGGGACGTACCCGTCGTCATGATTTCCGGACACGGCAACATCGAAGTCGCCGTTAAGGCGATCAAGAGCGGGGCCTATGACTTCCTCGAAAAGCCCCTCTCTCTCGAGAAGGTCCTCATAGTAGCGACGAGGGCACTCGAACGGAAGAGGCTCGAAGAGGAAAACAGGGCGCTGAAGGCCGACCTGAAGGATAAATGGCGTCTTATCGGAGCTTCCGAGAAGATGCGGCTCCTGAGGCAGCAGATCGACATGGCTGCACAGAGCACTTCACGGGTGCTCATCTTCGGCGAGAGCGGTACGGGAAAGGAACTTGTCGCGCGCCAGCTCCACGAGAAGAGCCAGCGCGCGCACAAGCCGTTCGTGGAGGTGAACTGCGCAGCGATCCCGCAGGAGCTTATCGAGAGCGAGCTCTTCGGGCATGAGAAGGGCGCTTTTACCGGCGCTACGGAGCGGAAAATCGGCAAATTTGAACTGGCCCATGAGGGGACTCTCTTTCTGGACGAGATAGGAGACATGACCCTGGCGACACAGGCCAAGGTGCTGAGGGTCATAGAGACGCAGGTGTTCCAGAGAGTGGGGGGAGGGAAGAACATAGGGGTCGACGTGAGGATTCTCGCTGCAACCAACAAGGATGTCCTCGAAGAGGTGAGGAAGGGCAACTTCAGGGAGGATCTCTATTTCAGGCTGAACGTCATCCCCATAGTGGTGCCGCCCCTGCGGGAGCGGAAGGGCGACATCCCTGTGCTGGTGAAGCACTTCATGGAGCGCTTTGCCGCCGAAAACGGCACGAAGGCGAAGGAGATGTCCCCTGAGGTGGTGAGGATGTTTCAGGACTATGACTGGCCCGGCAACATCAGAGAGCTGAAGAATGCCGTGGAGCGGCTTATGATAATGGCGCCGTCGCCGGTTATCGCCAAGGCGAACGTGGTCGCCCTCGGCATGCTGCACTCGAAGCAGGTGTTCAGGGAATACGACTATTTTTCATACAAGACTCTGAAGGACGCGAGAGACGCCTTCGAGAGAGATTTCATAATCCGCAAGCTCCACGAGAACGACTGGAATGTTTCGAAGACCTCTTCAGCCATCGACATCGAGAGGAGCAACCTCCACAAGAAGATCAAGTCATACGGGATCAAGGAACCGAGCAACTGAATCCCGCCCATGATCGTCGCACTAATCGGAAGGCCGAACGTCGGCAAGTCGACTCTTTTCAACCGGATGATCACAGGGGGCCGCCGTGGGCATAAAGTCACGGCGGTTACAGGAGAGACCCCCGGCGTCACGAGGGACAGGAATTACGCGTCCGCGGACTGGGAAGGGCGAACGTTCAGTGTGGTGGACACGGGAGGCTTTTACAGCGAGGATGCCGCTGCGCAGAAGGGTGAAATCGCCGCTCAGATGAGGGAACAGGCTCTCTGTGCCGTCGATGAGGCTGATGTTATCCTCCATGTGATGGACGGCAAGGACGGCCTGACACCCGCTGACAGCGATCTCGCATCGTTCCTGAGGAGGTCGGGCAAGAAAGTCCTCTCGGTGGTCACCAAGATAGACGGTCCGAAGCAGACGGACAGGATGATCGACTTCTACCGGCTTGGTGTCGACGACATCATCGGCGTGTCGGGATTGACCGGATTCGGCCTGGATGATTTGATGGACGAGTTGATAAAGCTCCCCGCCGCATTTGACAGAAGCCGCGTCGACGAGTCCTCTGACATGCCCCGGGTTGCTGTTGTCGGCAGGCCGAATGTGGGGAAGTCGACCCTTATCAATGTCCTGCTCAGCAAGAAACGGCTGATTGTGTCGTCTACTCCCGGGACCACGAGGGACGCGATCGACTCTGTCTGCACCTTCTACGGGAGGAACTATCTCTTTATCGACACGGCGGGGATACGGAGAAAGGTCGTGTCGCGGTCTGTCGAGGGGTTCTCGGTGTTGAGGGCGATTCGGAGCATAGAGAGAGCTGATGTCGCCTTGATCGTCCTTGATGCGACGGAGGGCGTGGTTGATCAGGACCAGAGAATCGCCGGCATCGTCGACACTGCAGGGAAAGGTGCAATCTTTCTGTGGAACAAGTGGGACCTGATCAGTGATCCTGAGCCGGCTTACAAGCGCCTCTCGAAGGAGCTGCGAAAAAAGATCTGGTTCATGGGCCACGCGCCTTTCCTCACCACGTCTGGCATTGCGAAGAAGCGCGTCACTGTGGTGTTCGGTCTGATCGATCAGGTCGTTGCCGAGAGGCGGAAACGGATTGCGGACGACGAACTGCATGACTTTCTCTCAGATATCAATGCACGAAGGCTGTTCCCGCAGGTCAGGGGCAAGGACCTGCGGTTCATAGCGATGACCCAGACAGGGACCGAGCCTCCCGTGTTCACAATCCATGTCACTCATCCCGGTGCGCTCCGGGATTCGCACCGCAGACAGTTCGAGAGGGAATTCAGGGGCCGCTTTTCGTTCAGGGGCACGCCTGTCCGTCTTCATTTTAAGTCTCGGTAAATTATGGTAGAATAGCCCTACGACGGCAGCGGGGGCGTGGAGTAGAGGAGATCTAATGGGGGCTGTTCTCGTTACAGGGTGTTGCGGTTTCATCGGTTACAGGGTCACGGGAATGCTTCTCGAGCGCGGCCGCGCTGTGGTCGGTGTCGACAACATGAATGACTATTACGACCCGAGGCTCAAAGAATGGCGGCTGGAAAGGCTGAGGGAGCTTTCAGGGAAGAACGGCGACTTTGCCTTTCATCGCTGCAACATCGCTGATTTCATGAGCCTCAAGACTATATTCTCGAACTATGCCATTGACGCAGTGATAAATCTCGCGGCAAGGGCGGGTGTGAGGGCTTCAGTCGAGGACCCGTGGGCTTATCTTGAGACCAACGTCACTGGAACGCTGAACCTCCTCGAGTGCTGCAAGGCCTTTCAGGTGGGGAAGTTCGTCCTCGCTTCAACCTCGAGCGTGTATGGAGATAACACGAGCATGCCCTTCAAGGTCGGCGATCCCACTGACCATCCTCTCGCGCCGTACTCGGCAACCAAGAAGGGCGCTGAGGTGCTCTGCTACAGTTACCACTATCTTTACGGCGTTGATGTCGCGATCCCGCGGTATTTCACGGTTTACGGTCCAGCGGGGAGGCCCGACATGAGCATATTCAAGTTCATAAAGCAGATCGATGTCGGAGAGCCAATTCCGGTCTTCGGCGACGGCACGCAGAAACGGGATTTCACTTACATAGACGACATCGCCGAGGGGACTCTGAGATGCCTGGATGCCCGGGGATACTGCGTTGTCAATCTTGGCAATGACCGTCCTGTCGAACTGATGTATGTAATCCGCCTGATTGAGGAGCACCTGGAAAAGAGGGCTGAGGTGGACTGGTTTCCCCTTCACCCGTCGGACATCTATGCGACGTGGGCGGATCTTAGCGCTACAAGGGATGCGCTCGGTTGGTATCCGACGACTCCCATAGAAGACGGGCTCAAGAAGACCCTCGCGTGGTATTTCGACAACCGGGCATTCGTGCGGAGCCTGCGGGATTAGCAGTGTGCAAATGCCCCGCATCGTGCCGGTGGCATGAGACCGAAGAGACGTGGAGGTCTGACGCTTCAGTTACAGAGGAGGAAAGACTATGCAGAAGATTCTGGTGGCTCATGACGGTTCGAAGTCTTCCGACAAGGCACTCAAGAAAGCCGTGGAATTTGCAGCGGGCATGAATGCTTCGCTCACCGTCCTCTCGGTAGTACCTGAGTTGTACCTTACGGAACTGTCCGAATCAGACAGGGGTCGGATACTCGAGGCTCTCTCGCGGGAAACGGCTGAGGCAATGGAGCGCATCAGGAAGTCACTCTCCGGCAAGTCACTTGAGGTTAAGACGCTTATCCGCCAGGGCGATCCGGCTGAGAAGATCCTCGAGACGGCCCAGAAAATGAAGGTTGATCTCATCGTGACGGGATCTCATGGAAGGCACGGCACGAAGAAATTCCTTCTCGGGAGCGTGTCCTCGAAGATCGTGGACTATTCTAAGTGCCCGGTTCTCGTCGTGAAATAGCCAAGGGGTCTGTTACCAGATCAGCCGTCCTCTTCTGTGCGCCCAGCAGGACAGGGAGACATCGACCAAGAACGAAGAGGGGTGGTGATGGGCGACGGCGACCTTGACTCCGATCGCGACCGTCCGGGGCGCTTCCCCCGACACAGCTCGCAGGGCGTTGATGTCCTGCAGGAAAGAATTCTCAAGCTCCGACATTGTCTCATCGGCATTTCGGTCGTTCACGCGCCTGAGCAACTGGCGCCTAGAAAGATACGCAACCTGATCCCTTGCGCCTCCGATAGCGACACCCAGAAAGAATGGAAGGCATACCTTCCCGAGTGCCTTTTCGACCGCGTCATCGACGCACCTTCTCACCCCTGCAAGGTCCCTTTCCGCGACACGGCGCTCGTGCTCGGGCACTCCGCAACCGGGTCCGTCTATGAGGGCGGGCAGTACGTATGTCCGGCCGAGGCTCTCACAATCTCCTCCCCTGAGCATGAGATCGACGACGAGAGAATTGTCCTGGCTTTCCTCCGTGTAGATGAGGGGAAAATGATCTCCGACGTTGTCACCACTGTTAGTGCCCGATAGCGGATCGACGGCATTCGGGCGGAGCGGTATCTTTTTGGTGGCGGCTCGTGTGGCCTCGAGAATTACCTCTCGGACATGCTGTTGGCTCAGCCCTTTGGGAACTCTCACAAGGAATACTGGAAAACCGGTGTCTTCGCAGACCGGACGGGCTTCGACTCGGGCGGCGGCAATGGTTTTGACTATCTGGGCGAGTGATTCTCTCGCGTGTGGGTCTGTTTCCTGAGAACAGGCAAGCTTGAGCGCATCCTCAACATCCTTCGGGATCGAGGTAGCAACTTTCTTGTACAGTTCCACTATGCCGTCTCTGAGTTTGAGCATGTGAACCCTTTCCCGATTTCCCGTACGGCCTCCATTGCGCAGAGCCACGGTGCACGAATGCTTCGGGAGGCCAGTGAGGGACCGCCACCTATCAAGCAGTATACCACATGGGGACCGGGGAGGTCGCTCCTTGATTTTTTCGGGCTCCATTCTAGTAGAATAGCGGCTTATGCGGCTGAAAATGAACGGGAATGTTCCCTGGTTACGTGCTTTGCATATCCCGGCGCCAGAGCTGCCGGACCTGATCGGTTGAGGAGGCACCCATGACTGAGTATCGTGTGGAGAAAGACTCACTTGGTGAGGTGAAAGTCCCTGTGGAAGCCCTTTATGGGCCCCAGACCCAGCGGGCTCATGAGAATTTTCCGATCAGCGGGATCCGCTTCCCCCGGAGTTTCATCAGGGCGCTCGGCCTCATCAAGGGTGCAGCGGCAGAGGTCAACGCCGAACTGGCCCTCCTGCAGGCGGATAAGGCTGCGGCAATACGGGACGCGGCGGAAGAAGTGGCAAGGGGCACATGGGATGCGCACTTTCCCCTCGACATCTTCCAGACAGGCTCCGGCACGTCCACGAACATGAACGTGAACGAGGTGATCGCAACGCGCGCCGCGCAGCTCCTCGGAGAGGCGGCGGGGTCGAAATTGGTGCATCCAAATGACGACGTGAATATGGGCCAGTCATCGAACGATGTGATACCCTCGGCGGTTCATCTCAGCGCCAGCCTCGAATCCGTTGAGGTGCTCCTCCCGGCGCTGAGGGAACTCCACATGACGCTTCTCAGACGGGCGAGCGATGTGGGGGATGTGGTCAAGACCGGCCGCACGCATCTCATGGATGCGATGCCGGTTCGCCTGGAGCAGGAGATCGGCGGCTGGGCATACCAGGTCACCCAGGCCGCAGAGCGCGTCGAGTCGTGCCTCTCGAGACTCGCAAAACTTGCGATCGGGGGCACTGCAGTCGGCACCGGAATCAACGCCCATCCTGAATTCGCCCGGAGGGTAGCGGCCAGACTCGCTGCCCGAACCGGGTTGCCCCTGGCCGAGACCGACAACCACTTCGCTGCGCAGGCCGCTCTCGATACCGTCACGGAGTTGAGCGGCCATCTAAAGACGACCGCCTCGGCACTCATGAAGATCGCCAATGACCTCCGCTGGATGAACAGCGGGCCTATCGCCGGCCTCGCCGAAATCACCCTCCCCTCGCTGCAGCCCGGATCGAGCATCATGCCGGGCAAGATCAATCCGGTCATCTGCGAAGCGGTGATGATGGTGGCCGCTCAGGTTATCGCCAACGACGTGGCTGTTACGATAGGGAACTCTCTTGGAAACTTCGAGCTCAATGCGATGCTCCCGCTCATTGCTCACAATGTGCTCCAGTCGCTCACGATACTCGGCAACGCAGTGAGGCTTCTGAGCGAAAAGGCGGTTGCCGGATTCGTGGTGAACAGGGACCGCATCGGGGAACTGGCTGAGCGGAACCCCATCCTTGTCACTGCGCTGAATCCCATCATCGGTTACGAAAAGGCAGCCGTCATCGCGAAGAAGGCGTATGCGGAGGGTCGGCGCGTCAGAGAGGTGGCCGCGGAGGCTACCGGTCTCTCGAAGGAAGAACTCCAGCGCCTCCTCGACCCCCGGTCTCTCACGGAGGGAGGCATCTCGACTGCCTGAGTTTGTGGTGCGAGGTCGCCGTCTCATCTGTTCTCTGCTATAATTCTGCATGCCGGGAGCACGCGAGGTCTCCAGGAAGATCTACTTGTACCTCATCGTCATCCTCGCCGCCGCCACAGTCGTCACTGCCCTCAGTACGTTCTTCCACTACCGGAGTTCCCTCCAGGCTGCAGAGCGGTCCTTGCAGTTGGAGGCCCTCGGTATCGCTGCAAGCCTCGAAGCAACGCTTGGCAGGATCTATCCTTCAGGGGGGAAGGTCTTCAGAGACCTCATCACCGAGGGAACGTGGGAGGGCATTGCCTTCATAGCCCTCTACGACCGTGAGGGACGTACCCTGCTGCATTCGAACGAGCATCTCGTAGGGAAGCGCGTAGATGACGATTCTTTGCGACGCGCAGCGGAGAGCGGGGAACCCCAGTTCGACTACAGGGTCCTCGGTACTGATGAGAAGGTCTTTATCCTCGACTACCCTGTCATCCTCCAGGGCCACAGGGCGGTGCTCAGGCTTGCCTTGCACACCCATCCAGTGGAGGCCGTCACCCGTCAGGCGGCGGTGCAGATCGGGAGTATCGCCGTCCTCGTGGTACTGCTCTGGATCATCGGCTTCTTTTTCATGAAGGCCTTCACGCGCGCTGAGAGGTTGAAGGGCGTCGTCGAGGAACGCGAGCGGCTGGCGCTGCTGGGCGAGATGGCCTCGGTGCTCGCCCATGAGATACGAAACCCTCTGGGGAGCATCAAGGGGTTCGCTCAGTATCTCATCGAGGTGGAGGAGAAGAATGAGGTGACTGACGACCTTCTGAGGGATTACCTCACTATCATCGTCCTTGAATCGCAGAGGCTCGAGGCGCTCACCGACGACCTCCTCAGTTATGCAAAACCCCCCGAGGTGAGGCGTGCCCCGCTCAACCTGCGGGACCTCGCTGAAGAGGTCCGCGTCGCCTTCTCCCGCCACGAGCGCGCGGGGGCGGTAATAGTTGAGAACAGTGTTCCCGATATCTCGGTGGAATCTGACAAGGACAAGGTGAAGCAGATTCTCACCAATGTCCTGGAGAATGCCCTTGATTCGATGCCTGAGGGGGGGGTAATCGAGATAACGGCGAAGCGGGACGACGGATCGGTGGCACTCACGGTGACAGACAGCGGCCTCGGCATGGACGACGAGACCAAGGCCCGGGCTTTCACCCCGTTCTTCACGACCAAAACGAGAGGCACCGGACTGGGCCTCGCGGTTGTCGACAGACTCGTCAGAGCCCTCGGCGGCGAAATCAGGCTCGAGACCAAGCCCGGCACGGGCACCCGATTCACAGTGGTCCTGCCTTTGCGGGAATGACGCCGGCGGCGGAGGTTTATCACTCCCGGTATCGCGGAGAGAAGGCTTCCGGCATCTCCGAACTGTCCTATGCATCGCTACTTTGCCTTGCAGGTGCATTTCTGAGCAGGGCAGAGCGTTTCAAATCCGTGATGCAGTGACCAGTGACGGTGAAAAGAGTGTAATGTTGATGTTCCGCGTTGCGGCCCCTGCCTCCTCACGCATAACCAATGACCTAATGACCAGTAATTCTCTTTAAGGGTGGTATCGCTTATAAGGTCTTTTCGGCATCCCTGCCCTGCCGATGAGTGTTCTGCTGTGCAACGGTAGGGTTTGTGCGATGTCGAGACGAATCGTGCAGGATGACAAGTTGCATTTTTGAGAGTGGTGTGCTATTTTTCGATTTTAATTCGTTGTCTCATGGAGGGCCATACCCGCCGGTGACGAGGCCGAGCGCCGAGTTCCCGCGGAAGCGCAAGAGGGCGATGCTGTATATAACGAACACCGTTGCGAAGAAGCTGGTCATGGCCATCACCGGCGCGATGCTCTTCGGCTTTACGCTCATCCACCTGCTCGGCAACTCGTCGGTCTTCATCGGCCCGGAGGGAATCAATGCGTATGCCATGAGCCTCCAGAGCCTCGGACCTCTCGTGTGGGTGTTTCGTGCCACGCTGCTCACCGCCTTCCTTATCCATGTCCTGTTTGGCATTACCCTCAGCCTCGAAAACCGCTCGGCCAGATCTCAGAAGTACGCGGTGATCACACATCTGCGGACGACGCTCGGCGCCCGCACCATGATCTGGACAGGGCTCTTCTTCATCTCTTTCCTTGTATTTCACCTCCTGCATTTCACCTTCCATGTCATAGCGCCTGAGTTCTCCGCACGCGCCCATCTCGATGTAATGGGCCGCCCTGACGTCTTTATGATGGTCGTCCGGAGCTTCAGACAGTATCTCTTCCCCGGGGTCTATGTTCTCGGGGTCGCGCTGCTCGTGCTGCACCTCTCGCACGGCTTGCAGAGCCTTTTTCAGACGACCGGCCTGAACGACGACAGGACGCTCCCGATCATCAAGAGAGCGGGTCTCATCACGGCCATCGTCCTCCTCATCGGGTACACGGCAATACCGCTTGCCATCTTTACGGGAGTGTTCGCCAAGTAGAGGAAACGTGATCGACGGAAAATGCCCATCAGGTCCCCTTGCAGAGAAATGGGACACCCGCCGCCGCGAGCTGAAGCTCGTGAGCCCGGCGAATAAGAGGAGGTACCGCATCATCGTGGTGGGGACAGGTCTCGCCGGGGCATCGGCAGCCGCAACGCTCGGTGAACTGGGGTACCAGGTCGAGGCGTTCTGCTATCAGGACAGCTCCCGCCGGGCGCACAGCATAGCGGCGCAGGGGGGCATCAACGCGGCGAAGAACTACCCGAACGACGGAGACAGCATCCATCGTCTTTTCCATGACACGATCAAGGGAGGCGACTTCAGGTCGCGGGAGGCGAACGTTTACAGGCTCGCAATGGTGAGCGGCAGCATCATCGACCAGTGCGCGGCGCAAGGCGTGCCCTTCGCCCGAGACTACGCGGGGTATCTCGACAACCGATCCTTTGGAGGTGCCCAGGTCTCGCGCACTTTTTACGCGAGGGGGCAGACGGGACAGCAGTTGCTGCTCGGCGCATATTCGGCTCTGTCGCGGCAGGTGAGAGCGGGTACGGTGAGGCTGTACCCCCGCAGCGAGATGCTCGACCTCGTCGTGGTGGACGGCGAGGCCAAGGGGATCACCGTCCGCGACCTTGTGACGGGTGCCATACGCTGCCATGCCGCGGATGCGGTCTGCCTCTGCACCGGCGGTTACTCGAACGTCTTCTATCTTTCGACGAACGCCATGGGATGCAATGTCACCGCAACTTACAGGGCATATAAGAAAGGAGCATTTTTCGCGAATCCGTGTTTTACGCAGATCCACCCCACTTGCATCCCTGTGAGCGGAGATTATCAGTCGAAGCTCACGCTGATGTCGGAGTCGCTGAGGAACGACGGGAGGGTCTGGGTGCCGAAGACGAAGGGAGACGCGCGAGCGCCTCGAGACATACCCGAGGATGAGAGGGACTATTACCTCGAGCGCAAGTACCCGAGTTACGGCAACCTCGCTCCTCGCGATATTGCTTCGAGGGCTGCGAAGGAGGTGTGCGACGAAGGCAGAGGTGCCGGGACGAGCGGCCGCGGCGTGTATCTGGATTTCGGGGAATCGATTGGGCGCCTGGGAGAGGCGAAGATCCGTGAGCGCTACGGCAACCTCTTCGAAATGTACGAAAGGATTACGGGCGAAAACGCCTACGTGCAGCCGATGCGGATCTACCCCGCGCCGCATTACACCATGGGCGGGCTCTGGGTAGATTACAACCTCGAGAGCAACCTGAGCGGGCTCTTCGTGCTCGGGGAGGCGAACTTCTCTGACCACGGCGCCAACCGGCTCGGTGCGAGCGCCCTGATGCAGGGTCTTGCTGACGGCTACTTCATCATCCCTTATACGATCGCCGGCTACCTTGCCCGGACGAAACCGGGAAAGGTCACGGACAGTCACCCGGAGTTCAGGAAATCGAGGGAGGACCTTGAATCGTCAGTCACGAAGCTCCTCTCCATCCGGGGCAGGAAGACTGTCGATGATTTCCATCGCGAACTCGGCAAGATCATGTGGGAGAACGTGGGGATGGCGCGCAGTGAGGCGAGCCTCAGGGAAGCCCTTGCGCGCATCCCTGAGCTGCGCGTGGAGTTCTGGGAGAACGTGCTCGTTCCGGGCGACGGCCGGGAACTCAACCAGGAACTTGAGAAGGCGGGGCGTGTCGCGGATTTCCTGGAGTTCGGCGAGCTCTTGGCCCGTGACGCACTGTTGAGGCGGGAGTCCTGCGGCGGCCACTTCAGGGTAGAGTACCAGACACCTGACGGAGAGGCAAAGCGCGACGATGAGCACTACTGCTACGCAGCCGCATGGGAGTGGAAAGGGGTTGAAAACGAGCCGGTGCTCCATCAGGAGCCCCTTTCATTCGAGAGCGTCGATCTGGCGGTGAGGAGTTACAAGTAGATGGATCTCACCCTTTATGTGTGGCGGCAGAAGGGACCGGGTGAACCCGGCAGATTCGAACGGCACGAGGCAAAGGGCGTGAGCCACGAAATGTCCTTCCTCGAGATGCTCGATGTCACAAACCAGGGACTCATCAGGAGCGGCAGGGAACCGATAGCCTTCGATCATGACTGCAGGGAAGGCATCTGCGGAGCCTGTTCCCAGGTGATAAACGGCGTTGCTCATGGTCCGCAGGAGAAAACGACCGTTTGTCAGCTTCACATGAGGCATTTCAAGGACGGCGATTCGATCTACATCGAGCCGTGGCGTTCCAGGGCATTCCCAGTGATCAGGGACCTCATGGTCGACCGCAGTGCTTTGGACCGCATCATCCAGGCCGGGGGGTATATTTCCGCCCACACCGGGGGCGTGCCGGACGCGAACGCCGTTCTCATTCCCAAGCAAAGTGCCGACACCGCGATGGATGCGGCGGAGTGCATCGGGTGCGGGGCGTGCGTTGCAGCATGCCCCAACGGTTCCGCGATGCTCTTCGTCTCAGCGAAGGTCGCTCACCTGGCGATGCTCCCACAGGGAAGAGTTGAGGCCGCCCGGCGCGTCTGCGCGATGACAGAGGCCATGATGAAAGAGGGCTTCGGCAACTGCAGCAACCATTACGAGTGCGAGGCCGCCTGCCCGAAAGGGATCAAGGTGAAATTCATTGCGAAACTGAACAGGGAGTTTGTGAAGGCGCAGATCGAATGAGACGCAGGCGGCCGCCTCTGCTCCTGCCTGAGCCTCCCCCCGGGCCCTTAGCACCGTGAACCGAGCAAACTTCAGGATCCTTGTCGTCGACGATGAAAAGTCGTTTCTCCTTCTCCTGACTCGCATCCTTGAAGGGGAGGGGTATACGGTCAAGGGGATGACCAGCCCCGAGGATGCCCTGAAGAGCATCGACTCATTCAGGCCGAACCTCGTCATATCAGACCTCAAGATGCCGGGCATCGACGGCATCGCACTCCTCGAACGGGTCAAGAAGGAAACCCCCTGGGTCGACTTCATCATGATCACCGCCTTCGCCACTGTGGAGACCGCGGTTTCTGCGATGAAGATGGGGGCCATCGACTACATTACGAAACCTTTGAAAGACCCTGACCAGCTCAGGATAGCGGTCGCGAAGGTGGTGGAGAGGCAGAGCCTGCTCTCGGAGAACGCGCTTCTCAAAGCAGGTGTGATGAACGACGTTCCTCCCGCCGGGATTCTCTTCGCAGGGATAGAGGACGTGCTGCGGCAGATCGAGGACGTTTCGACGACAGACGCGACGGTGATTCTCTTCGGGGAGACGGGTACCGGCAAGAGCGTGATCGCGAAGGTGATACATCACCGGAGCGGAAGGCAGGGGCCTTTTGTCGACCTGAACTGCGCGGCGATACCGGAGAACCTCCTGGAGTCGGAGCTCTTCGGGTACGAAAAGGGGGCGTTTACAGGAGCGGTGAGTCAGAAGAAGGGCAAGTTCGAGGTGGCCGGAGACGGGACCATATTCCTTGACGAAGTCTCCGAAATGAGCCTCGCGCTCCAGGCGAAGTTCCTCAAGATCCTGCAGGAAAAGACCTTCGAGCGGCTCGGATCGCTCGAATCGATAAAGACGAACGCCAGGGTGATCGCGGCGACCAACAGGAATCTGAGAGAAATGGTTGCGGAGAAGAGGTTCCGGGAGGATCTTTACTACCGCCTTACGGTATTCCCTCTCACGATCCCTCCCCTCAGGGAACGTGCCGCGCATCTCCCCACGATTGCCGGGTACCTCGTGAATACCATCTCGGCAAGATTGGGGAAGGAAGTCAAGCCCATCCCTGATGAGGCTCTCGGGAGAATGCACGCATATCGCTGGCCGGGCAACATTCGGGAACTAGAGAACATACTGGAACGGGCTATCATAATAAGTCACGGGAGCACGCTTGCAATCCCCAACCTTGTCGAGATGGAGGCAGGACGACCGGAGGCTCTCGCACGTGAGGGCGACCTGAGGGCTGTCGAAAGGAGGGCTATCGAAATCGCCCTGTCGAAGACCGGCGGTAACCGGAGACAAGCCGCGGAGCAGCTGGGCATTTCCCTGAGGGCGTTGCAGTATAAGATCAAGGAGTACGGAATCCAGTCACCCAAGTGACCGTTGGCACCAAGGTCCATGCAATTATTGCAGAGGTTCTGCAAAATCTGCGCAAAAATGTGGGGCAGTGAGCGGAACGTCTGCCCCGATGCCCTCACTTATAGCTTTCTGATTTTGTTGATATGCTTCTCACCTAATCCCGTTCGCACAGTTGATTCCGTTCTTTGTGGATCATTGGCACGATACTTGATTAACTCTAGCAACACTGTTTGAATGGAGGAGGTGAAAAAGATGAAAAAAGTAATAGGTGCAATGGCTTCAATCCTGGTGGTGCTCACGCTGGCCACAGGTGCCCTGGCCATCGGGCCCGGCGGCGGCATGGGGCCTGGCTTTGCAAACTGCCCCCAGATGGGAGCGGGGTTGACCCCTGAGCAGCAGGAGAAGTTTGCCAAGTTTCAGCAGGAGATACTTCCGCTTCGTCAGCAGATGCTCACGCTGAAGACTGAGCTCATGACCCTCCGCGCCAAGGCGGAGCCTGACTGGAAAGCCATCGCCGACAAGCAGAAGCAGATGGTCGATGTGAGGACGGAGATCCAGAAAAAGCGCGCTGCTGCCGGATTCCCCGCCTTTGGCCCTGGCGGCTGCGGTGGTCCCGGCGGATGTGGCGGTCCCGGTGGCTGCGGCGGCTGTGGTGGCTGTGGCGGCTGCGGCATGGGTATGGGCATGCGCGGCATGAACATGTAACAGACCTGTAAGAGTCGGGTGGTGAGGTAGGATTGTTCCGCCTCACCGCCTCAAGTCATCCAGATTATTCCATGCGCAATATTTCATTTCTCCTACTCATTATCACGCTCTTTATCAGCTCCGTTGCCGGCGCCGAATCGGATGTCAAGGAGGGCTACGACGAAAATACCGAGATTGTCATCAAGGGCACCGTGCTCGCCAGCGCTCGCGAGATGGGGGGCCCCCACGTGATGAAACTCAGGGTCAAGTCAAAGATTTACTATGTGGTTACGGCCCCCCCGTGGTTTCTAATGCAAGAGGGGGGGGTGTTCGCCGAGGGGGCAGAGGTAGAGGTAATCGGCTCCAAGTATGTCGGCAGGGACGGTAATCTTTATGTGATCGGCAGACAACTCAGCGAGCCTGGGACGGGCAACGTGGTTGAATTAAGGGACAGTTCGTACAGGCCCCTCTGGAAAGGTCACAGGATGCATAGACGCGGGATGCCGTAAACCGCACGTATCATTCAATCCGTATCTGGCCTTACACCGCTCACCGAGCTGCAGCATAAGTCATCATCCCTCTCATCCCGTTGACAAGCAACGAATACGTAGGCTACAATGCGGTCAAATCACACTGAGGAGGAGCCGATGAAGCCCGTATTTCTTGTTATCGCCCTTGTCCTGTCCCTGTGCCTTGTGACAGGTGTGTCCGCGCAGAAGAGCCTCGATCTCACAGTTTCGCTACCGCTCACAGGTGGACAGGCAAAATTCGGTGAAATGCAGAAGCGGTCATACGAAATCGCAGCTGATGAGATAAACGCCAGAGGGGGCGTCAAGGGCAAGAAGATCAAGCTCTCATTCCAGGATTCCCAGGGAAAGCCTGAGACGGCGCGGGCGATCGTTGAAAAGATGATCGACGTCGACAAGCAGCCCATCGTCTTCGGCGAATACACCTCTTCGTGTGCAAAGGCGGTTGCCGCGGTAGCCGAGGAGAGAAAGGTGCCGTACATTGTCGTCTCCAGCGCTGCCGATGACATCACCCAGAAGAACTACCAGTATGTTTTTCGAATCAATACCCCGAGCGCCTTTTACGACGATGCGCTCATCTCTTTTCTCAAGGACGTGGCGAAGCCCAAGAGCATAGCGATTCTTTACGAGAGTTCAGACTTCGGCACCTCCGGTGCGGATAACATGGAGAAGAACGCGAAGCAACTCGGCATGCAGGTACTCCTGAAGGAGAAGTACGAGAAGGGGGCGGTCGATTTCAAGCCTATACTCTCGAAGCTCAAGGCGGCCCGACCGGACGTCATCTACATGATTTCGTATGTGATGGATGCATCTCTTTTGATGAAACAGATCAAGGAGTTAAGGATCGACGCGAAACTCTTTGCCGGCGGGGCTGCGGGGTTCGCCATTCCCGAGTTTATCGACAACGCCAAGGACGCAGCAGAGTATGTGGTTACGGCAACTCTCTGGTTTCATAAACTCGCCTTTCCGGGGGCTAAGGAGTACGGCGAGAAATACAAGGCACTGTACAAGGAATACCCTTCCTATCACGGGGCGCTCGCCTACTCCACCATGTACGTCGTCAAGGATGCCCTGGAGAGGGCAAAGAGCATGAAACCCGACGATATCAGAGCGGCGCTCAAGACGACGAACTTGAAGACCGCCTACGGACCGGTCAAATTCGAGAACAAGGACGGGTACCAGAACCAGAATTTCGCCGAAACGTATGTGCTCCAGGTTATCAAGGGGCAGCATGAGGTCATCTGGCCTGCGAAGGTCGCAACCGCGAAGTACGTCTTCCCGATACCGACCTGGCGTGAGAGGAGATAAGATACAGTATAGGGAATAAGGGGAGACATGCTGGGTCAGATCGAACTCTTCCTTCAGACTCTCATCTCCGGGATCCTTCTGGGCGGACTCTACGCGCTTATAGGACTCGGGATGACGCTGATCATGGGCGTGATGAAGATCATAAACCTCTCTCACGGCGAGCTCATGATGGTCGGCATGTACGTCGCGTACTGGATGTTCGTGCTCTTCGGCATAGACCCCTACCTCTCGGTCTTCATAGCCACGCCTTTCCTGTTTGTGATCGGAGTCCTGATCCAGAAGTTTCTGATCAATCCCGTCGTGAAGGTGGAGTCAATCCTCCCCGAAAACCAGGTCATCCTTACCGTCGGCATTGGCATGGTGCTCTCCAACGTAGCCATGATGCTCTTCACGTCAGACTACCGTTCCACCCCGGTGGACTACGCCACCACCGCCTGGTATCTCTCCGACTATTGGCGGGACTCGCCCATCGAACTTTCTCTCTCTCTGCCCTGGACGGTGTCCTTCTGCCTTGCCGTGGTGATCACAGCAGCGCTGTGGTTCTTCCTGACCAAGACAGACATGGGCAAGTCCATCCGCGCCACTGCACAGGATCATGACGCAGCGATCCTTATGGGGGTCAACACGAAGGTGATGCGAGTCGTCACCTTCGGCATCGGTGCAGGGCTCGTGGGCGCGGCGGGATGTCTCTTCATTCCGATTTACTACCTGTTCCCCTCACTGGGCGGCCAGTTCACGCTCATCGCCTTTGTCATCACCATTCTCGGCGGTCTCGGCTCCACCGTCGGCGCCATCATAGGCGGGATCATTCTAGGAGTCTTCGAATCGATGACGGCGACCTATGTGGGCATGGGATGGGCCCCTGTGGGACGGTTCGTCATTTTTGTCGCCGCCCTCATATTCCTGCCCGGCGGTGTTGCCTCTCTGTTCAAGAAACGGGGGCTCGGCAAGTGAGAAAATTACTGCCCCTTCTCATCCTTGCGGGCTTTGCGATACTGCCCCTTGTCGGTCTCAGTTCATACTGGCTCCACATTATCATCCTGGTAATCATGTGGTCCGTGGTGGGAATGGCGTGGAACCTGCTCGGCGGTTACTGCGGGCAGGTCTCCTTCGGCCACGCAGCCTATTTCGGCGTAGGTGCGTATACAGCCGGGATAATCTACAGCAAGTTCGGACTCTCTCCATGGTGGGGTATGCCTGTCTGCGTCATTATTGTCGCAATCTTCGCCCTGGTCATCGGTTTTGTGGTCCTTCGACTTAGGGGGCCGTTTTTCGCCCTCGCCACTCTCGCGAGCGGAGAGGTGCTCAGGGTGACCGCCGAGAACTGGGTCGATCTCACGGGGGGGACACTCGGCATCCTTGTGGAGGAGAGAACGTGGGTAGAGAAGACGTGGTATTTCTACATCATTCTTGCCGTTGCCGTCGTCACGTTTCTCCTGGTCAGGAGACTCATCGCTTCGAGGTTCGGGTACTATTTCGTAGCGATCCGCGAAGATCAGGATGCAGCGGAATCTCTGGGGATCAACACCACGCTGTACAAGACGATCGCGCTCTGTATCAGCGGGGCGCTCACCGGAGTCGCCGGAGCGTTTTACACGAACTACATGGGCTACATCGATCCTCACATTGTGTTTGCCCTCCATGACGTTTCAATCATCACCATAATGATCGTGATGGTAGGAGGCGTTGCAACCCAGTGGGGGCCGCTTGTCGGGGCGGTGATCATGGTTATGCTCGCCGAGGTCATCAGGTCGATTCCCGGGCTCGGTACGGCTCACCAGACCCTGTTCGGCGTCCTCCTCATAGTGGTCATCATCTTTCTTCCCAATGGCATCGTCGGTGATTTCGGGAAGCTGAAAAGGCTCGTCGGCGTGGGGAAGGTATCCTGATGGCTCTGCTCGATGTCAGGAACGTGTCGATGTTCTTCGGGGGGCTCGCCGCGCTCAGGGGTGTCTCCTTCAGCATAGAAAAGGGTCATATATGCGGACTCATCGGACCCAACGGGGCGGGAAAGACGACACTCTTCAATGTGGTGAACGGCTTCTATACACCGTCGGTGGGAGAGGTCCTGTTCAAGGGGGAGAGGGTTTCGGGGCTCAAGCCGCACCGGATTTGCCAGCGGGGACTCGCCAGGACCTTCCAGGTGGTGAAGCCGCTCCAGCGCATGAGCGTGCTTGACAATGTCATCGCCTCTGCGTTTCTCAGGGCGACTAGCAAGGCAAGAGCGGAGGACATCGCTGTTGAGACGCTCACGTTCACAGGCCTGTACGATGACCGTGATGTTATCTCCAAAGGGCTGCCGTTAGGCAAGAGGAAACGCCTCGAGATAGCCCGGGCACTGGCGACGCAGCCGGAATTGCTGCTCCTCGATGAGTCGTGTGCGGGACTGAATCCCACGGAACTCAATGAATCCATCGAGATCATCAGAAAGATCAGGGACAGGGGAATTACGATTCTCATCATCGAGCACCACATGAAGGTGATCATGTCCATCTCGGACAGGATCGTGGTCCTGAACTTCGGCGAGAAGATCGCTGAAGGCACTGCCGCGGAAATGGGAAGCAACCCCCTTGTGATCGAGGCCTATCTCGGAGAGGCCCAGTATGCTTGAGG
>JBLMXV010000057.1:0-3757 GCA_050257935.1 Chloroflexota bacterium | reverse complement strand
GGGACTCAGACCCGCACCTTAAGGAGCCAGTTTTTCTGTCTTGACCTTGGGGAGATGCTCAGTCTGCTTAGTGTGGGGGTCTTCTTAACATGCCCGCGACCTTGGAGGTCCGGGATACCATTCGTCCAGCACCCCCTTGACATAATCCATAAATAGTGGTTTATATATTGCCTCGAGGCTGCCTGTGTCGGCTTGTTCAGTGTGTCATACGAGGTCAGAGAGGACGGGCAGGGTATGGCGAAGGTGATGTTCCTGTGCACTGGGAATTCGTGCCGCAGCCAGATGGCTGAAGGGTTTGTAAAATTCCTGACAAAGGGAAAGACCGAAGCATTCAGCGCGGGTCTTGCGCCTGCCGAGGAGGTCCATCCGATGGCGGTCCTGGTCATGGCGGAAATCGGAATCGACATCTCCGGGCAGCGACCGAAGCCGATTGACGGAGAACTCCTGAACCGGATGGACGTGGTGATCACCCTCTGCGACAATGCCGCCGGAACCTGCCCTTGGACCCCGCCTCACGTAAGGAGACTCCACTGGCCACTCAGGGACCCTGTCACGGCAACGGGAACTGAAGAGCAGAGGCTAACCGTCTTCAGACAGGTGAGAGACGACATACGAGTACGGACCGAGGCATTCCTGAAAGAGGAGGCACAATGAGCACTGTAGCAAAGAGGCTCTCCTTTCTTGACCGGTTCCTGACGCTCTGGATCTTTCTTTCGATGGCGATCGGCGTCGTCACCGGCTACTTCTATCCCCAGATCGCAGACTTCTGGAACAGGTTTCAGGTTGGAACCACGAACATCCCTATTGCGATCGGTCTCATCCTCATGATGTATCCTGTTCTCGCGAAGGTACGCTACGAAGAACTCCCGAAGGTCTTCAGCAACTTCAGGGTCCTGACCGTCGGTCTTGTCCAGAACTGGATCGTCGGACCGATAGTGATGTTCGCCCTCGCCGTCGTCTTTCTTCCCGGCCACCCCGAATACATGGTCGGCGTCATACTCGTCGGCCTTGCCCGCTGCATCGCCATGGTCCTCGTGTGGAACGACCTTGCGTGCGGCGATCCCGAGTACGTTGCCGGATTGGTCGCCTTCAACGCCATCTTCCAGGTGCTCACGTATTCAGTATACGCCTGGATCTTTGTCACGGTCCTCCCGCCCCTGCTCGGCCTGAAAGGCGCCACCGTAGACGTAAGCATCGGTCAGATCGCCAAGAGCGTCTTCATCTATCTGGGCATACCGTTCATCGGCGGTGTCATCACCCGCACTACACTCGTCAAAGTCAAGGACAAGAAATGGTATCACGAAAAGTTCGTTCCCAAGATCAGCCCTATCACCCTCGTGGCGCTCCTCTTCACGATTTTCGTGATGTTTTCACTGAAGGGTGACTACATCGTCAAACTCCCGCTGGACGTAGCGAAGATAGCGCTGCCGATGCTGATATACTTTGTCGTCATGTTTCTCGTCACCTTCTGGATCGCCAAGAAGGCAGGCGCCGACTACCCCAAGTCGGCAACCCTGAGTTTCACCGCGGCCTCCAATGATTTCGAACTCGCCATTGCCGTCGCCGTTGCCGTGTTCGGGATCAACTCCGGCGAAGCCTTCGCAACGGTCATCGGACCCCTCGTCGAGGTACCGGTCCTGATTGCGTTGGTGAACGTGGCGCTCTGGATTCAGAAGAAGTATTTCCCAGACGAACAATGCACCGTTATCGCTGTCAAGCCGCCGCTGTAGAGGTGTTCGGCGGTCAACCCTGATGTCGAGGTGACGAATCCCGCTTCGAGCCGAGGACGAGGTAGAGCGGCAATAGAAAGCTGGCTTTCCCGGGGGAGGATGGAGGAGATGTGGAAAGAGCTGGAGGATCGGAGGACCGGCAGCGCGGATTCCGCCGGGAGTCAGACCCGGAAAGGCATATGATGAAGAACGCATGGAACCTGACAATCGCCGCATGCATTGCGGCGGTCATGCTGTTTGTGCAGATAGGAGAATCAACTGCCATCGATGACGCCCTGTCACGGGCCAAATCAGAGGGAAGGGCTGTCATGCTCGAACTGGGTTCTCTCGGCTGCACCCCCTGCGAGCAAATGAGGCCGGTGATGGCTCGACTGTCCAAAGAGTATGCGGGCAAACTCGACGTCATCTTCGTCGATGTGAAGAAGGACATTGCGACTGCCAGGAAATACGGCGTCCATGCCATCCCGACACAGGTGTTCCTGGACCGGGGCGGAAGAGAATTCAGCAGACACCTCGGATTTTTCTCCTATGAAGACATCAAACGCCAGGTCCTGAATAAGATGGGACTCTGAA
Organism: Chloroflexota bacterium; assembly: GCA_050257935.1. Taxonomy (GTDB): domain Bacteria; phylum Nitrospirota; class Thermodesulfovibrionia; order Thermodesulfovibrionales; family Dissulfurispiraceae; genus JBLMXV01. The sequence continues at coordinate 1,454 of JBLMXV010000057.1, read as the reverse complement.
TGGAGAGCTTCTTCGCTGACATCGAAACGCTCGTCCGGAACCAGCAGGGCATCGCCTTTCTTGCGGCGTTCGTCGGCGGACTCATCTCTGCCGCAAGCCCCTGCGTGCTGGCTGCGATTCCGCTGATCATCGGATTCGTAGGCGGCTATTCGGAGGGCAATGTGAAAAGGGCGACACGTTACTCGCTCGTGTTCGTGCTGGGCCTCTCGATCACGTTCACCCTGCTAGGCGCTGCCGCCTCAGTTGCGGGACAATTCCTCGGATTCCTCGGCGAGTGGCTTTACGTGGGCTTTGGAGCGGTTGCTGTGCTCATGGGCCTGCATCTTCTCGGAATCTTTTCGGTGCCGCTGCCTTTTGAGAAGACCAGGGCAGTCAAGACAAAGGGCCTCCTTGGAGCCTTTATGCTCGGCCTTCTCACGGGTGCCATATCATCGCCATGCGCGACTCCCGTGCTCGCGGTAATCCTCGCCTATGTGACCGCGGAGGGTGACATTCTCTACGGCTCATCCCTGCTGTTCGTCTACGCCGTTGGTCACTGCGCGCTCATCTTTCTCTGCGGCCTTTCAATCGGACTGGCAGAGAGCGTCATCTCCTCAAAGGGCCTCAGGAACTTCTCGCCGTACGCGAAGAAGGTGAGCGGAGTCATTCTTATTGTCGTCGGCGTGTATTTCGGAGTGACAAGCATATGAGACATCGCACCCATACCAGTGAGATGCACTCAATGAAGACGGTCTTCTGTGTCACTTTCGCGGCGGTTCTCCTTGCAACCCACGTTTTTGCTGACGGCGAGATGAAAGAAGCGCCGCACGCCATCAAGGATGTACGACCCGAATGGTATTTCCCGGAGTGGCTGGGGACAAGCCCCCATGCGCCGTCTTTTCAGGTCAGGGACACTGAGAACAAGTACGGCCGCTACGCCAGGGCGACCAAGACGATCACCCTGAAGGACCTCATAAAGTTCCACGGCCACTTCTGCGGCGGGCTCGTCGAGAGCGCCGCTGCCATGAGAGTCTCCTTCGACAGGCTCTTTGAGGACGGTATCATTGATCGCACTGACCTTCGCATTGTCTCGAACAATTCGGCGTGCGGCGCCGATGTCGCGACCTATCTCACCGGCGGCCGGGTACGTTTCGCAAGTCATTTCATCGATCCGTCACTAACGGAGAGTGAGTTCATCGTTCAGCAGGTATCAACAGGCCGAACGGTGCACGTGAAGCTCGATCCGGAGATGTATCCGAAGGAGGTCAAGGCGCAGATGAAGAAGATGGAATCGGGGCAGTTCACCCCGAAGGACATCGACCTCTTCCAGGAACTCCAGTGGGCATATGCGAGGCGCATGGTCAGCAAGCCGCTCAAGGAGTCGTTCATTATCAGAGAGGTACATGACTACCAATGGCCTGCGCCCGTGTGCAAAGACCTCGGAAAGCGCAGGGACAATGACTTCAAGAACGTGC
>JBLMXV010000056.1:0-8137 GCA_050257935.1 Chloroflexota bacterium | reverse complement strand
CGGACCTCTGGCAGCTTGCACTCGTGAGGCTCTATCACGGCGTAGCCACAGCCATATTCATTCCCGTAGCGATGGCATACGTGTCGGATCTCTTCCGAAGGGAACGGGGCGAGAAAATGGGATGGTTCTCCACCGCGACTCTTCTCGGCAGGTTCCTCGCCCCCGCAGCGGGAGGCGCCATCATCGGCGTCCTCGCCTTCGACCCCGCTCTGAGTTACCGAGTCGTGTATCTCGTCTGTGGCGTCGCGGGAGTCATAGCCCTGCTTCTCGTGCTGGGAGTACGCGAACCGGTTGAGCACCAAGGGGCGGCACAGCCGTGGGACGAAACATGGCGCGTGTTCAGGACAGTCGTCGCGCAGCGCGGCATACTGATAACCGGAATCGTGGAGGCGTCGATACTCTTCGCCTACGGCACCTTCGAGACTTTCCTCCCGCTCTATGCACGGGAGGCAGGCCTGACGGCCTACGAGGTGGGGGTATGCCTCTCTGCGCAGGTGATCACCCTGGCCCTCACAAAACCGCAGATGGGGAGACTTTCCGACAGGCACGGCAGGCAGCCGCAGATCGCCGCGGGAGCGTTCATCGGGGCACTCTGCATCGGCACCTTCGCCTTCTTCAACTCCTTCCCCGCCCTTCTCCTGCTCAGTGTCCTCTTCGGTCTGAGCCTCTCCGTGGTCAGCTCCGCAACATCAGCCTTCATCGCAGACCTCAGCGAGCGCCGTGCACACGGTTCGGCCATGGGAATCCTCGGTTCCGTCATGGACATCGGCCACACCACCGGGCCCCTCGTCTCGGGCTTTGTCGCGGCACGGCTGGGCATCGGTGCGTCGTTTCTCGGGGCGGCCCTCGTCGTCGCCGGCGTGGGGGTTATCTTCCTCTCCACTGTGGGAATGAGGCATCGAGCGTAAGGCTTCCCGGGCTACGTCGGTCCCCCGGATGATCCCGTGGTATCGCCCTCGCTGTACGAGTAGGCGAGGGTCGCGGAGAGGACATGGGGAAGGTTCATAATCTCCTTCATCTTCACCATCTCCTCTCCGATGCTGCTTCCCTCGAGGGTCACGATGATCTTTCCCGAGTCGTCGTGAAAATGCACCTCGCAGAGGTCCGATCCCCGGAGGGTCTCCAGAACTGTGTCGAGGTGCTCGGGTGCTGTCTTGACGACGACGCTCGATATGTTCATTTGCCCGACGTCACTCGGCTTTCACGCCCTCGTTGAGCGAGTCGAGGAGGCTTGAACTCGTCTTGTCCTTCTGGTTCCTGAACTCCGCCTTGAAGGTGTTCTTGATCGGATCAGGGATGTTCACCTGGGGGACATGGCACTCCAGGCAGAAATACCGCTCTCCGTCAAGCTTGTCCCCGAGGTCCTTTCCCGTGCTCAGCTTCACGAAGTGAGATTTTGGTATAGGCGTCGCGCCAAGTCCCCGTGCATGCTCGGGCATGTGGCAGTTGAGGCACATGTTGTTCGTCTGGGCTATGGGAAGCATGCCCGTGAGGTCGTGAGGGATCAGCGGAGGGGAGTTCTCGAAGGCCCTCTGGAACTTCTTGCTCTTCCCCGGCTCGGTACTGACATATTCGCCGTGGACCGGTTTAACCGCCTCCTCCTCGAACAGCGACCCCTTGCGAAAGCCGTATTCCTGTTCCTGCTTTTCCTTCTTCTCGCTTTTCTCCTCGGCCGTCACGATTCCGGTGCCGGTCAAGAGAACCGCTGATATGGCCGCAACCACCACTCCCATAAGGTAATTCCGTATCATGTCATTCCCCCTTTTCTACTTTCTTGCCGGCCATGAACCTTGTCCCGAACTTCATGGCCCTGTCCGGGCAGACTTCTATACATCTCGCACAGTTCGTGCATTCTCCCGATGTAACTACCTCGCTCATCTTCCCCACCATCGGCAGGACCTGTCTCTCGGGACAAACCTCGATGCAGTTCATGCAGAGCGTGCACTTTTCCTTGTCGTGGCGCACCCTCAGAAGGCTGACCGCTCCCACGAGCGAATAAAACCCGCCGAGAGGGCAGAGGTGGCCGCAAAAACCGTTACGCAGAATGAACAGGTCGAACAGGAAGACCGCGAGCACCGCGGCCCATCCCAAGCCTATGCCGAAGACCACGCCTCTGTGGAGCATCGATATAGGGCTGATCCACTCGAATGCCGCCACGCCGAGCAGGGACGACAGCACGAGGCTGACCCCGACGACCCAGTACCGTGCCGACCTGTTCAGGCCGGGTGTTCTTTCCACCCTGTCAAGATCGAGCCTCCTTCTCAGCCAGTTCGCCGCGTCAGTGACGATGTTCACCGGACAGACCCAGCTGCAGAAGACCCGCCCGCCGACCGCTGCGAAGAAGAGCGTCACAATCCCCGCGCCGACCAGCGCCTCTGTTGTGACCATGTTCCCCGTCGCCGCAATCTGGAGCACCGCGAAGGGGTCAGCGAGGGTGACGCGATCGAGGAGATGCGACGTGCTGAGGTTGCCTCTCAGCACCGTCCACCCCAGCACGTTTCCCGCGAAAAACAGAAACAGTATGCCGGTTTGGGTGAGCCTCCTCATAAAGAGGTACCTGTAACTGCGCGCCCGAGGCATGCCCTAAAACTCCTCCTTGTTGAGGTAATCGAGAGGGGCCTTCTCGCTTCGCGGCGTGACGGTCCTCGTCTCCTCAGGCACATCCCGGAGGCGTTGTTCGTCCCTGATGTCCCAGCCCCGTATGTACCGTTCGCTCGACTCCCCCATCGCCACAGCCCGCGGAAGCACGAAGATCGAAGCCTTCCTGGTGATGCATGCTCTCTCGCAGAGGCCGCAGCCCGTACAGTGGTCGCTGTGGACCACCGGCGCGAACAGCGCATGCTTGCCGGTCCTCTCGTTCCTCGTCGGTTCGACGGTGATCGCCTTGTCGATGACGGGGCATGCCCGGTAGCAGGCATCGCACTGGATCCCCCAATAGGCGACGCAGGTCTCCCGGTCGATCACTGCAAGCCCTATCTGCGTAAGGTTCACGTTGAGCCTCACCGTACCGCTTTCCTCGGTATCGCTCACCAGAGCGGGATCAAGCGCGCCGGTCGGGCATGCGACGGTGCAGGGGATATCTCTGCACATGCGGCAGGGATTGTCACGCATGATGAAATAGGGTGTCCCTATCGGCCGCCCGTCACCAGGTTTCGCCATGACGAGGGCCTTGTACGGACAGGCTTCGACGCAGATTCCGCACTTTGTGCAGCGGGCGAGAAATACCCCTTCGCCGACAGCTCCCGGAGGTCTCAGTATCAGCGGATAGGCCTTCTTCCCGTCGATGAAGCCCGCCCATACGAACCCGCCCACCGCAGCGGCGCCGGCCCCCCTCAGTACGCCGAGGAGAAACCCCCTCCTTTCCATCAACGCCGCCCGTTTGTCATCGCCGCTCATTGCTTTACCGTCTCAGCGCCCTCACGCCTTGTAGATCTTCACCGCGCTCTTCTTGAAGTCAGTCTCCTTCGAGATGGGACACGTCGCATCGAGGGTCACCTTGTTGATGAACACGTTCTCATCGAACCACGGCACGAAGATCAGTCCGCGGGGCGGTGAGTTCCTGCCCCTCGTGTCGATCCTCGCCTTCACCTTCCCGCGGCGGGACTCGATCCAGATAAGGTCGCCGTCCTTCACACCGTACTTCCCGGCGTCCTTCGCGTGCATGAAGCAGAGAGCCTCCGGCACCGCTCGGTACAGCTCGGGGACCCTCATCGTCATCGTGCCGCTGTGCCAGTGCTCGAGCACCCTCCCCGTGCAGAGCCAGAGCGGGTACTCTTCGTTCGGAACCTCTGCAGGGTCGATATAGTGCCTGAGGAATATCTTCGCCTTGTTCGGGAGCTTCACCTTCTCGTCCCCCTTCGGCCCCGAGAGATCTCCCTTGGGGATCTCCTTCATGGCGAGGCCGTAAAAGGCGAACTTGCCCCGGTTCTCCTTCTTGGCGTAAGGGTCATACTCGGCGTTGAACCTCCAGAGCGTTTCCTTGCCGTCCACAACGGGCCACCTGAGCCCTCTCACCTTGTGGTAGGCATCAAAGTCTGCGAGGTCGTGGGCCTTCCCCACGCCGAACTTCCTGTATTCCTCCCAGAGTGCCTTCTGGACGAAAAAGCCGTAGCCCTTGAAGCCCTCCACCTTTCTCTTGTCACCCGCCGCCTCGGAGTTCATGAAGCCGGCGCCGACGGGGTCGGGCCACTTGAAGCCCTTCGCGTCTTTCGTTGCGAAGAGGACCTCGAAGAGGGTGTCCGAGTCCTTGTACCCCATCTCCCTGGCCTTTGCGACGACGTCAGGCAGCGTGGTCTTGTCATCGATCTTCCATTCCCTCCAGACATCGGCGAGTGTGAATTTCTTGGAGAACTCCATCATCTGCCAGGTGTCGGACATGGAGTTGCCGATGGGAGTGATCTGCTGTCTCCAGTGCTGGGTCCTCCTCTCGGCGTTGCCGTACGCACCCCATTTCTCGAAGATCATGGCCGCAGGCAGGATGAGGTCGGCCACCCTCGCGGAGATGCCCGGATAGGCCTCGGAGACGACGATGAAGTTGTCCATCTCCCTGGCAGCGGTGATCCAGTGGTTCGCGTTCGCCGTGTTCTGCCACGGGTTGTTCACCTGCACCCAGACCCACTTGATCTTGCCGTCCTCGAGGTCCCTCATGATCTTCACGAAGTGCGAGCCGACCACCGGGTTGAGTGTGCCTTCGGGCAGCTTCCAGATCTTTTCGCTCACTTCCCGGTGCTTCGGGTTTGCCACCACCATGTCTGCGGGAAGCCTGTGCGAGAAGGTGCCTACCTCCCTCGCGGTCCCGCACGCGCTGGGCTGGCCGGTGAGGCTGAAGGCTCCGTTGCCGGGCTGTGACTGTTTGCCGAGCATCAGGTGGATTGCATATATCTGTTCGTTCACCCACGTGCCGCGCACATGCTGGTTGAAGCCCATGGTCCAGAAGCTCACGACCTTCCGGTCCTTCTCGGCATAGAGATCAGCGAGTGTGGTGAGCTTCTTCTTGAAGTCATCGAGGGATTCGTCGGGGTCGCCCTTCGCGAGGGCGGCGACGAAGTCGAGGGTGTAGGGCTCGAGGCCCTTCTTGAAATCCTCGTAGCTGATCGCCCAATGAGCGCCTGCGGCGCCGGCGTGCTTCATCTCCATCTTGTCCCCAGCCTTGTAGCCGAGGGATGCCATGGCCGTGGCCTCCTCGCTGGTGAGGGTCTTGGACACCTCCCTGCCCGCGATGTCGAGTTCGGATTTCTTGTATTTCGGATGGTCGGGATTCGGCCTGAGGCCGTAACCAATGTCGACGTAGCCGGTGGCGAAGACGCAGTTGTTGTTCACGAAGTCCCAGTCGATCGCCTGGTGCCGGTTGTAACATATCTCCCTCAACAGATAATTCTGGATCGCGAGGTCGCCGTTCGGCTTGATGATGATCTCGAGGTCGGCGAGGTTCGAGCAGCGGTTCGCGAAGGTAGAGATGTTCACGACCCTGACCCGCTTAGTATCGGCAAGTTTCCTGTCGGTGATCTTCGACCAGAGCACCGGATGCATCTCCGACATGTTGGCGCCCCAGAGGACAACGGTGTCGGAGTGGTGCATGTCGTCGTAGTTGCCTGCAGGTTCATCGATGCCGAAGACTTCCATGAATGCCGCGACGGCGCTCGCCATGCAGTGGCGCGCATTTGGATCTATGTTATTGCTCCTGAACCCGGCCTTCATCAGCTTCGCCGCAGCATAACCCTCCTGGACCGTCCACTGCCCGGAGCCGAACATCCCGACGCCGGCAGGGCCGAGCTGGCCGTAGTACTTCTTGAACTGCTTCGCCATCTCGTCGAAGGCACGCTGCCAGGTGACAGGCTTGAACTTCCCCTTCTTGTCGAACTCCCCTTTGTCGTTCATCCTCAAGAGCGGTTCGGTGAGCCTGTCGGCGCCGTACACAATCTTCGCGTTGAAGTACCCCTTGATGCAGTTGAGTCCCAGGTTCACCGGCGCAGCAGGGTCCCCCTTCACCGCCACGATCCTGTCCCCCCTCGTAGCGACCATGATGCCGCATCCTGTCCCGCAAAACCTGCAGACCGCCTTGTCCCATCTCCAGCCCGCCTCCGCCTTCTTCGCAGCGGCCCGGAGCTCCTCAGGGACGGACATGCCTGCCGCTGTCGCAGCGGCAACTGCCGCAGCCGTCTTGAGAAAGTCCCTCCTCGTCAATACCATGGCTACCCTCCTCCACGCCTCCCTCGGCGTGCCGTGCTATGCGTTCGATTAACCGATACTAAAGCCACACCTAAGTCTACCACCAGTCCCTGTAAATGGCGTGTAAATTCGTGTAAATTACTGCTCCGCACCGATGGGTGAACCCTGCCATTGCAAAGCGGAACATTCATCGGCAGGGCAGAGATGCCGAAAAGACTTTATGAGCGATACCTTGTTCGTCTCCAGACCGCCCTGTGAGGGAACTCTTCAACCCACACTTGTGACGGACTCGAGAAGCCCGGACTCTGAATCATATCTCATCGCGTTCATAAAGACGTTTGAGGCGCTCTAACTCCCGTTCCATGCAACTGGTGAGCGCTGCAGTCGCATTGCCGAGCAGGGCGGTTTACGAAGTGCCGATGTGAACCACTCGATTTGACTCGACGGAAGAAACTTGCATCTGCCCCCTACATAACTTATAGCGCATATCGCACCGATTGTCAATCGCCGGCTGCGTAACCCACATGCTTCACAAATCAAGCCATCTGAGGCATGAGTGTAGGCCGTGAAAGGGCATCCCGAGCGATACATCTGCCTTTTTCCACAACCTGTTCCAGCCTGCAGCACAAACACGTACGCACCAGGCCTTGACAAGACACTGAGGATGCGATAGGCTTCAAGAGTATGATGCGTGGTGTTCTCCTTTACCTCATGCCGTCGTTTCACCGTTTTGCGGCGCGCGCCGCACTGGCGGCGCTGCTCTGCCTCTGTGCAGGCGTTTCGTACGCGGATGACGTCTACTACAGCGTCCAGACCGGAAGTTTCAAGACACAGGAGTTTGCGGAACGCCAGTACAATCTGTTGAAGAAGAATCTCTCTCCGCAGGACCTTGACCAACTCAGGATCGAGGAATATCAGGAGTTCCACTGCGTGAGAGTCGGCCGTTTCCCCAAGAGGGCTGATGCCGCAGCCCTCCTCGGCAGAGTCCGCGCTCTTGTGCCTCAGGCGTACGTCGCGAGGATAAGTATCGCCGAAGAGAGAGCGCCGCAGGTACCCCGGAAAGAACCTGCTTCGGAAATCGCGAAACCCGAGGTGAAGCCGCCCCCGGCACAACCCGAGGTGAAGCCACCCCCGGCGCAACCTGAGGTGAAGCCACCCCCGGCACAACCTGAGCAGAAGCCACCCCCGGCGCAACCCGAGCAGAAGCCACCTCAGGCACAACCTGAGCAGAAGCCACCTCCGGCACAACCTGCGGAGAAGCCACCTGAAAAGAAGCCGGCTGAGAAGAAGGACCGCAAGCCTCTCACCGGGAAGATCGAACGGAAACCTGATACGGCCATCCAGGAAGCGACGTTGCTGAAGGGGAAGGTCATCCAGACGGCAGCCATAGCTCCTAACCTGATCGGCGTGACTGCCGAAGGCGCGGTCTACCGCGTGATCCTCTCCATCGAAGAGACGAAAGAGGTGGCGGGGAAACTGGATCTCCTGAAGGGCCGGAAAGGCGAGACTCTCACCTTCTTCTCCGGAGAGTCGATAACTTCGGACCTCGCGGGGAAACGCATCGAGGCGCGGGCGGAGTACCTGGGCGATGAGCGCGGAAAGCTGTTCTGGCTTAAGGACATCAAGGTCATAGAGCAGTGAGCATGCCCCTCGTACTGCTTCAGATCATGATCAACGCCCTTTCGATCGCCGCGGCGGTTAAGCTCGTAGACGGCATAGTCTTCACCGGGGAGTGGTGGAAGATGATCATCATCGGCGCTCTCTTCGGCATCGTCAACTCTCTCATAAAGCCCTTCGTGCAACTGATCACCTTCCCCCTGATCATCCTCACCCTCGGCATCTTCACGCTCGTCGTCAACACCATGATGCTCGGTCTCACCGAGTGGCTCTCCAAGCCACTTGCCCTCGGCCTCGAGATCCACGGCTTCTGGCCCACTTTCTGGGGCGCTCTCATCGTGAGCATCGTGAG
>JBLMXV010000055.1:0-19702 GCA_050257935.1 Chloroflexota bacterium | reverse complement strand
AAACTGGTGCCGAAGGCGGGACTCGAACCCGCATGGGTCTCCCCACACGCCCCTCAAACGTGCGTGTCTACCAGTTCCACCACTTCGGCGTTCCTGGATCGGTAAAGCGAAACCAGCGATCCTGAGGGTATGTCAGTATACCAGCAAATACGGTCTATTCTCAACATTCCGCTGAATTCAGGCGACATAGATCACACACCAGGCCACCTGAGTCAGAGAGTAGTCACGAAAGGATGTCCCGATTGATATCTCTGTTCTTTTCCCAACTGTTCCGGTCCGAAGGAATAACGAAGGAATCAGTCTTTCGCTCCTGATATTCACGCGGATTACTCTTTTGGCCTGGACCGCGCGAGGGCGACGGCGGTAACCTGTTTCACTCCCGCTTGGCGGAGAGTACTCGCACACTCTCTCACCGTGGCGGTTGTGGTAATGACGTCGTCAACGAGCAGCACACTCGCATCCGTTACGTCACCCGTCACGGCAAACGAATTGCTGAGGGTTCGGAGGCGTTCTCTGCCGGTCATCTCGGTTTGCCTGGGGGTCTCGCGTGTTTTGATGAGCGCGGTAAGCGAAAGGGGGATGCCAAGGCTCTTCGACAAGTAGTGACCGAGCACCGCGGTCTGGTTGAATTCCCGCGCGAGCAGCCTCCGCCGGTGCAGCGGCACAGGTACGATGACATCGGCATCGGGAAAGGGCAGGGCCGTGGGCAGGGCGCTCAGGGGCTTACCGAGCCTCCTGATCCCTCCGTACTTCAGCAGGTGAATCGCCTCCCTGAGCGCACCCTCATACACGCCGTAATACACGATCGCCGAAATGGGAGGAGGGTCCTCGGTGCAGGACTTGCAAAGACCCGTGTGCGAAGAGACGGTGGGAACTCCGCACGCCCTGCATGACGGCCCCTTGTACCGCTCGATGGACCCAAAGCACGCACTGCAGATGGAGTTGTGGAGATGGTCGTCGGAAAGGGAGCCGCAGAGGGGGCACCGCGAGGGGAAAAGAAGGTTCAGCACCCGGCTGATCATGTCATCTGCCCGACAGGAGGTGGCGTTATCCGCCGAGGAGGGTGGGGAGTCGGCCGTGAGGCGCAGAGAGGATACCTTCCCGGTTCTTAGTGAAACTGCTCACTCACGACGATGATCTCGGCTCTCCGCTGACCGGTGGAGATAACCTGCGCTTCGATGTTCAACATCCCCTCCACGGTTTTTATGTAGCGCCGGGCGTTCTCCGGAAGCTTCGCAAAGGCGGTAACGCCGAGTGTGCTCTCCTTCCAGCCCGGGAATTCCTCGTACACGGGCACGCATTCCTGCAACACCCCGACTTCCTTCGGAAACTCCGTGAGCGTAATACCATGGTGACGATAGGCGACGCAGATCTTCACCGTGTCAAGACCATCGAGGATATCGAGCTTCGTGAGGGCAAACCCGGTAAGTCCGTTGATCCGCTTCGAGTGCCTCAGAACTACCGCGTCGAGCCAGCCGCAGCGTCTCGGCCTCCCTGTCGTGGCACCGAACTCTCCGCCTTTCTGGCGTATCGCTTCTCCCAGGTCGTCCTTGATCTCCGAGGGGAACGGTCCCTCTCCCACTCGTGTGGTGTACGCCTTGACGACGCCCAGGACCCGGTCTATTTTCGTCGGGCTCACTCCGAGGCCCGTGCAGGCACCCCCGGCTATGGTATTAGATGACGTGACATAGGGATAGGTACCGTGGTCTATGTCGAGCAGAGTTCCCTGTGCGCCCTCGAAGAGCACGGGATTGCCTATCTCGATCTCGCTGTTCACGAGGAGGTCCGTGTCGGCAGCATAGGGCGCGATCCGGTCTGCGTAGTGCATGTATTGGTCGATGATCTCCCCGGCCTTCAGGGGAGCGGCTCCGAAGTAACCTTCGAGAAGGAAGTTTATGACGGCGAGGTTGTCCGCGACCTTCTCCTTGAAGATATCCGGGTGGAGGAGATCGTGGATCCTGACACCATGACGGGATATCTTGTCCGTGTACGCCGGCCCGATGCCGCGGCAGGTAGTTCCTATCTTACGGGCCCCCTTTTTGTTTTCCGTCTCCCGTTCGATGGCGATGTGGTAGGGCATGATGACGTGGGCGTTTTTCGAGATGAAGAGGCTCCCGTCCACCTCTACGCCTCGTTTCGCGAGCCCGTCTATCTCGGCGAGCAGGGCGGCGGGATCTATGACGACACCGTTTCCGATGATGCATTTCTTCCCTCCGTGCAGTATCCCCGAGGGGATGAGGTGGAGGATGTACTTGTCGTCCCCGATCACCACCGTGTGACCTGCATTGTTGCCTCCCTGGTACCGGGCTATGAGAGAAGCCTTCTCGGTGAGGAAATCGACGATCTTGCCTTTCCCCTCGTCACCCCATTGTGTGCCCACGATAACGACTGTCGACATGCGCAGATCCCCCTTACAGGTCGATGACCTTGACATCAAGGATGTTGGGGAGCTTCCTTATCTCCGCAACAATAGCCTCGTTGACCGGTGAATCGATGTTGACGACCGAGATGGCGAGGCCGCCCTCGCTCTCCCTTCCGAAATGCATCCTCGAAATATTGATCTTGTTCCTTCCCATGAGCGTGCCTATGTTTCCGATGACGCCGGGCTTGTCGTTGTTGTACATGAAGACCATATGGCCCTCGGGTACGATCTCGACGGTGAAGTTGTCGATCCTCACGATACGAGGGTCCTTTTTGCTGAAGAGCGTGCCGTCAACGGAGATCTCTTTCTTCTTCGACTTGACCTTTATGACGATGAGGCTCACGTAATCGCCGGCCTCCCGCGACTTCAGCTCTTTCACCTCGATCCCACGCTCCTTGGCGATGAGCGGCGCGTTCACGAAGTTCACCGTCTCTTCGAGAATGGGGGTGAGAAGTCCTTTCACTGCGGCGATCGTGAGCGGTGCCGTGTTGAGAATGGAGACGTCTCCCCGGTACTCGATCGTCACCTCTTTAATGCCGCCCTCAAATATCTGGGAGGTGAATGCGCCGAGCTTCTCTGCGAGCGTGATGTAAGGATGAAGTACCCCTGCCTGGTCGGCGGGTATCGAAGGGAAGTTGACTGCATTCCTGATCGTCCCGTAAACGAGGTAGTCCACGATCTGCTCGGCGATGGCTATGGCGACGTTTTCCTGAGCTTCCGTTGTCGAGGCACCAAGGTGGGGCGTTGTCACGACCTTTTCGTGGCCCACGAGCGGACTGTTCTCGGGAGGTTCTTTTTCGAAGACGTCAAGTGCGGCGCCGGCGACCTTGCCGCCTTCGAGGGCTTCGTAGAGGTCCTTCTCATTCACGATGCCGCCGCGGGCACAGTTGACGATGAAGACGCCGGTTTTCATGGTCTTGATGCTCTCGGCGTTTATGATATTCCTTGTGTCTGCCGTGAGAGGCGTGTGAAGGGTTATGAAGTCGGCGCTCTTTATGACATCGGCGATTTCCATCTTCACGATCCCAAGTTCATGGGCCTTGTCTTCGCTGAGGAACGGATCGTAGGCGATGACGTTCATGCCGAAGCCCTGGGCCCTCTTGGCAACCACGGTACCGATCTTTCCCAGTCCTATAATGCCGAGGGTCTTATTGAAGAGCTCGATGCCCGTATACTTCTTCTTGTCCCATTTCCCCGCCGCCATTGAGGCTGAGGCCTGGGGGATCTTCCGTGCCATTGCGAAGATCATCGCGATCGTGTGCTCTGCAGTGGTGATGGTGTTGCCTCCCGGCGTGTTCATCACGACGACACCTTTCTTGGAGGCGGCGGCCTTGTCGACATTGTCGAGACCCGAGCCCGCCCGCCCGATGACCTTCAGATTCGCAGCCGCATCGATGATATCCGCCGTCACCTTCGTCGCACTCCTGATCACAAGAGCGTCGTACTCGGCGATGACAGACTTCAGCTCCTCTGGTTTAAGGCTGGTCTTCACATCCACGGTGAGTCCTGCCTTCTTGAGGATCTCGACTCCCTTGGAGGAGATGTTGTCACTCACGAGAACCTTCATCCTAATGCCTCCGGACGATGAGATTATGTGTGAAGCCTACTTCTATTACCATGGGCGCGATTCACGGCAGGCCCGCAAAGGGGATGAAGCCGTGAATCCTACCGCATTAAGAGTTCCTGCGCCGCCCCGACCCCTTTTCCGAGCGTCACAGGATGTCCCAGGCCTTTGAGCACCATCTCAAGGGCGGCGATACCCGTTATCACGTCGAAGGTGTCGGCGTACCCAAGGTGGGCAAGCCTGAAGATCTTTCCCTTAGCCTTGTCCTGTCCGCCGGCTCCCGTGATGCCGTATTTCTCACGCAGGGTCTTGTATATGAGCTGACCGTCGATGCCGGCGGGGGCCTCGATTGCGGTGACGGAATTGCTCGGCGACTCTTTCGGGTAGAGGCTGAGTCCAAGTGCCCTGACCCCCGCCCTCGTCGCGTCGGCGAGACGGGTATGGCGCGCGAAGACATTATCGAGGCCTTCCTTCTCAAGCATCTTGATCGCCTCGTTCAGTCCTATGATGAGCGTCACCGGCGAAGTGAAGTTCGTCTGGTTCTTCGCGAGATTGTCGCGTTCCTTCTTGAAGTCGAAGTAAAACCGGGGCATTGTGGATGAGTCGTTCCTCTTCCACGCCTTGTCGCTCACGCTCACGAAGGCGAGCCCGGGCGGAAGCATCAATCCTTTCTGCGAACCGCCTACCATCACATCGATGCCCCAGGCGTCGGTCTTCAGATCGTGCGCGACGAGGGCACTTATGGCGTCGACTATGAAGAGCGTGTCCGGGAATCCCTTGACAACCTGCCCAAGTCTTTGGACATCATGCCGAACCCCAGTCGATGTTTCCGTTGCCTGAACGAAAACCCCTCTTATCTCAGGGTCGTTCTTCAGTGCGGCGGCGACTTCGTCCGCCTTTGCCGCATAACCCCATTCCACGACGATCTCCCTGACGTTCAGGCCGTAAGCCTTCGCTATTTTCGTCCAGCGCTCGCCGAACTTGCCGCCGTTGATGACGAGCACCTTTTCGCCGGGGCTGAAGAAGTTGTTCACGGTACCTACCATGCCGCCTGTACCTGTCGAGCACAGGATGATGACATCATTGGTCGTCTGGTAAAGCCACTGCAATCCCTTCTTCGCCGCATCAAGAACGGGCACGAAATCAGGGGATCTGTGGTGTATGATTGGCATGGCCATCGAGAGGAGCACGTCTGACGGCACGGGAGTGGGGCCTGGGGCGAAAAGATACCTCTTCAGCATGAAAACCTCCGCTGGGCGCAGGGACAGGAATTGCAGGCTAAGCGCCCTGCGCGTTCTCTGGGCCCGGCAAGAATTTCCGAAGGAAGACTCTTGGCGGGAATAAGACAAGTCATTATATTAATACAAACCCGATCTCTTTGAAAAGAGCCTCTTAGCCTGGGTTGTTCATACGCTTGCGGTGACATCTGGGGGAAAGCGGCTCAAGTACAACCGTGCCATGTTGGTGACGAGTGTCGGCGAAGATCTGCCGTTGCATAAAGAACACACAAAGCCAAGGGCAGCTTGCGTGTGCTAAACGGGATCGTTAAGCCCCATCGTCGATTCCAAGACTGTGGCAAATTAGAAACAATAAGGGGGTTTCTGCTATATTGATACGAGTAGCCTAGACAGCCGTAACCCTCAGGGAGGTTCTGCAGTGGATAAGCCCAGGTTCAATACGATAGAAGAAGCCCTCGATGACGTCGCGAAGGGCAGGATGGTCATACTCGTTGATGATGAAGACAGGGAGAACGAGGGAGACCTCTGCATGGCAGCCGAAAAGGTGACGCCTGAAGCTATCAACTTCATGGCCAAGCACGGCCGGGGACTGATCTGCCTCTCCCTGACGCCGCAGCGCGTCGAGGAGCTGAAGCTGTCGATGATGACGGATGACAATACGTCAGCCTTCGGGACAGCCTTCACGGTCTCGATTGAAGCGAAGAAAGGGGTCACCACGGGCATATCGGCCCACGACAGGGCCCACACTATCCTTGTAGCCATAGACCCCGAGACCAAGTCTGACGATCTGGCGAGGCCCGGTCATGTCTTTCCGCTCAGGGCCCGCCCCGGGGGAGTGCTCCAGAGGGCAGGACAGACAGAGGGCTCGGTAGATCTGGCGCGTCTCGCTGGGCTCCAGCCGGCTGGTGTCATATGCGAGATCATGAACGATGACGGCAGCATGGCCCGGGTCCCGCAACTCATGGAGTTTGCGAAGAGACACACCCTGAAGATCGTGACGGTGAAGGACCTCATCCAGCACCGCATGAGGACCGAGAGCTTCGTGAGGCGTCTCGCCACTGTGCAGATGCCGACCAGATACGGGGGCGACTTCACGGCGATCGCCTTTACTAATGACGTTGACCGGAATGTGCACATTGCGCTTGTGAAAGGAGAAATCAAGCCGAATGACAGGGTGCTCGTCAGAGTGCACTCGGAATGCCTCACAGGCGACGTGTTCGGGTCTAAGCGGTGCGACTGCGGGGATCAGCTGCACAGGGCGATGGAGATGATACGCCATGAGGGCAAGGGGGTAGTCCTTTATATGCGCCAGGAAGGAAGGGGCATAGGCCTTGCCAACAAGCTGAGGGCCTATGAACTGCAGGACAAAGGCCTCGACACAGTGGAGGCGAACATACAGCTTGGTTTCAAGCCCGACCTCCGAGATTACGGCATAGGTGCACAGATCCTTGTCGATGTCGGCGTCAGAAACATGCGACTCATCACGAACAACCCGAAGAAGATCGTCGGCCTCGAGGGATACGGTCTGAAGGTCATAGAGCGGGTTTCAATTGAAACACCTCCTAACGAACGGAACATTATCTACCTGAAGACGAAAAAGAAGAAGCTCGGCCACATGATCGAAAACGTCTAAAGAGAGAAGCGCGCCTGAAGGGATTCGAACCCCCGACCCTCGGCTCCGGAGGCCGATGCTCTGATCCACTGAGCTACAGGCGCAGGGAATGCAGTGTCACTGGTCTGTGAGTATCAAGAGGGTGGGCGAGGGGACTTGAACCCCCAACACCTGGAGCCACAGTCCAGTGCTCTGACCAGTTGAGCTACGCCCACCGAAAAGTTGTCAGTGACAGTATAAAACAAAATCAGAGGAATTACGCAACCGTCTTGAATTCCCCCCACGCAGGAAAGCCGCGGAGATCACAGCTTTCTTTCCTGACAAGATACACGTGTCACTGTCACTATGCTGGCGCGCCTGCAGGGACTCGAACCCCGGACCCACTGCTTAGAAGGCAGTTGCTCTATCCTGCTGAGCTACAGGCGCATCGGAGACGGTGCGCAGCGAAAGTGAACGGAGGCTACCATCGGAAAAACGGCTGGAGAGGAATCATACCCCTCATCGACCGTGAATCCGGCTCCGGAAGATTCACATCGGGGCGAGAGGATTTGAACCTCCGACTCCCTGCGCCCAAGGCAGGTGCGCTGCCAGGCTGCGCTACGCCCCGTTCTAGCCGTAAAGTCTAACATTACTGAATGGTTCTGCCAAAAGTCAATTTGACGCAGTGCATGAGAAAACTGATGGCGGGACCATGAAAGGGCGGCATTGCAGCCTGCACGATTCACCAATCACGCCATCTGAGACAGGGCGGTGGCGGTGAGCAAGAGATTTTGTGTCATAATAAAAGTCTATGACTAGCTATCGGAGCGGCGGATAAGGAGAAAACTACTTGATCGACACACATTGTCATCTCGAAATGGAGCCCTTCGACCCTGACAGGGAAGCGGTAATCGAGCGCGCCCGGGCGGCGGGTTTAGAGGCCATTGTCACCATCGGCTCGGATCTTGAGGGGTGCGAGAAGGCGGTGCAGCTCTGTCACGCGTATGACCTCGTGTACGCCACGGTCGGCATTCATCCCCACGACGCGAAGGATTTCAAAGAAACAGTGTTCGAGAGGATAAAATTCTGGGCCGGCAACGGCGACCCGAAGGTCATCGGGATCGGGGAGATAGGCCTTGATTACCACTACGACCATTCCCCGAGAGATGTGCAGAGGGAAGCATTTGCCCGGCAACTCCGTTTTGCTAAAGAGATGGATCTCCCCGCAGTCATCCACAGCAGGGAAGCGAAGAAGGACACGCTGCAGATACTCGATGATGTGCAGGCGAACAGAGGAGTGATGCACTGCTTCTCCGGAGACGGGGAGACGGCTAAGCGGGCGATCGCGATGGGTCTCCACATCTCTATCGCTGGTCCTGTGACATTCAAGAACGCGTCAAAACTGCAGGAGATAGCGCGGATCATACCGGACGAGTCCCTCCTGATCGAGACGGATGCTCCCTACCTCACGCCTGAGCCGCTCAGGGGGAAGCGCAACGAGCCGGCCTTTATCGTGAATACGGCGAAGTTCCTTGCGGAGCTCAGGGATGTCTCCCAGATAGACATCGACAGGATCACGACCCTGAACGCGAAGCGCCTCTTCTCGATCGGGAGGCTGCCGGAGGGCGAGATCGCCTACAAGATCAGAGACTCTCTCTATCTGAACGTTACGAACCGCTGCACGAGCCGTTGCCTCTTCTGCGTGCGCTTCCATACGGATTATGTGAAAGGCCATAACCTGAGACTGCAGCGGGACCCGACTGCGGACGAACTCAAGGCGGCCATTGGTGAGCCGTTACAATATAAAGAGGTGGTCTTCTGCGGGTACGGGGAGCCCCTGCTGAGGCTTCACACGCTGAAGGTCGTCGCTTCCTGGGTGAAGCAGAAGGGAGGCAAGGTGCGGCTCAATACGAACGGTCACGGAAACCTGATCCACGGCAGGAACATCCTCCCCGAGTTGCAGGGGCTCGTGGACGCCGTTTCGGTGAGCCTCAACGCACAGAATGAGGAGACCTATGAGGCGATCTGCAGGCCGGCGTTCGAGGGCGCGTACGGGGCGGTTCTGGAGTTCATACGGGAGGCAAAGCGGTACGTGCCCGACGTCCAGGTGACGGTTGTTGAGGCCGAGGGAGTTGACATTGCCGGATGCCGGACTCTGACGGAAGAACTTGGCGTTCCGTTGAGGGTGAGAAAACTCGATATCGTCGGCTGAGGACAGACGAGGGCACTGGACGTCTACAAGAGCCTTTGCCCCTTTGGGGATAGAAGAAACGGAACGACAGATAAAGCGGGGTGCCATAGGACGGCATCCCGCCGTATCTGCCGTGTGGGAACTCGTTGCTTGACCAGCAACGTTAACTCTTTCAACTCTTTCACTTGTGGCATGCTTTGCCGGGGTTATCCTTGGTAGCGTCCTTCAAGCCATTCCAGAACGCAGCCTCTTTCTGCAAAGCCTTCGTGCTCACAATTTTCTTCATCCCGACTCACCTCCTTTCCATCTTCGGGGTCTTGAGGCCTCAAGAGCTATGAAAAACGATTCAATCATCGCTCTGCACTATAAGTATACCCCATCCGTGGGGATTGTCAAGGCAATTCGTTCCGACAAGAATTGCGGCGGCGCGGCAGTTCGAGGAGCGTCAGGGTGGGGGCGGCTCAAGTCCTTGTCAAAGCGATGGAAGTTCTCTTAAAAGTGCATAGCGACGGAGAGACAGAAAACGGAGCAAGCCGGCTCCACTGCAGGGCGGCTACCCTGAACCCTTACGACGGCTGAGCCTCTGATGGGTGCAGTGTTCTTTTCGCGAGCCTCACAGTCGAGACACAGCATGGAACGGCCTTCACCGCCGGATAGCCCGAAATGGGATCACACAGCTCGCTCGGCATGACCCTGTTGACCTGACCGCAGCGCTGTCCGAACAACTTTCCTTCTCTGCCTCCTGGCAGTGGAGCATGAACGACACCGCGCGCGATGTCCTTGGTCACGTGTGCCTGAAGCGTCACTGCTCCCCGTTGTGTCGTGAGCATTATAGTGTCGCCGTCCTTAATGTTCCTTGTAGATGCGTCATAGGGATGAATATCCAGGACCGCCTCTTCGCGATCGGCAGACATGCAACTACTGCCCGCATGGTGAGAGTTGAAGCGAGTTCTGGTGCGTGCGCCTGTGGTAAGCACAAGGTCAAGCGGGAGTGATCCAGCCGCCTCATGGTGCATGTAGACCGGCAACTGATCGTATCCATGTCTTGAGAGCAGTCCGGATACAAACTCGAATTTCCCAGATGGCGTCGGGAAGCCTGACTTGCCGTCGCTTCGTAGGTGACCGGTTTCGTACTTCCTCGTGCGTCTCGGGGGGATTGGAAGGGAAGCAACATCCGGAAGAGTCCCAACCCGGCCGATTTTCAATCGATCCCGCAAGAATCGCTCGACAACCTCTTCCTCGCTTTGCGGCACTGCATATGGGTATCCCAATCGTTCAGAAATGGCGGCGAGTATGAGAGCATCGTTTCGTGCCTGCCCCACAGGCTCGATGATTTTCCTTCGACGACGGACGAGATTCCTGTACACGTGGTAGGAATCGATTTCGTAATACGTTGCGGCAGGCAGAATGACATCGGCCCAGAGAGCCTCCTCGGGAAGAAATCGATCGACGACCGTCATGAAGTCAAGCGCCCCATACACTTCGCTCCATGTTCCGTCGATGGGGTATGAAAGTGAAGGGGAGGCTCCGACGAGCAACAGTGCCCTTACCGGATAAGGATCATCCCGGAGCACGGCTCGCGGGAGAGCAGACATGTGCGCTCTTCCGGTCAAAGCATGGAACACAGGATACTCCCTGGCGCCAAGAGGGGGGCTCGCTTCATCGAAAGAATGCTCGACATGAGGCTCATGAGGATAGGCATGGATGTAAAGCCCGCCGTCCCGGTCAATGCTGCCGGCAAGCGCCTGAAGTGAGTACAGGGCTCGGACATTCTGTACACCGCTCGTGGCAAACTCGAGCCCGCTGAAAAAGTCGAAGCATACACGTGAAGAGGACGTGATCATCTCGGCTAATGTCTGAATTGCTTTTGTATCTATCCCGCAGAGGTCAGCGGCACGCGGCGGGGTAAACGATGCAGCGCATTGAGCCAGTTCGGTGAATCCCACAGACCAATCAGCCACGAACTGCGAGTCATATGACCTGTCCGCGATCATGATGTTAATCAGAGCCATGATGAGTACGCCGTCCGTTCCGGGCTTCACCGGGACCCAGAGGTCGGCGGTTTTCGCAAGGTGGTGACGGCGAGGGTCCACGACAATGAGACGGGCGCCTCTCGCCCGTGCGGCGCGAATCCTGCTCATCCGTTCGGGAAGGCCGTCTTTGTGAGGATTGGTGCCCCAGAGAATTATCAGATCTGCCCTTTCCACGTCAGGTGTGAGAGCGTCGCCCTCTATGCCCAGTGTGGTCACCGGCGCTATTATGTGGGACGCCACATAGCAGATCGAGCCGCAGTCTATGTCGTTCGGCGATCCCATAGGGGATAAGATGGTCTTGTAGAAGTCTGACAGACTGTCTTCGAGAGTGCCTGCGCCCATGTAGCTTGCCACGGCCCTCGGACCATGCTTTTCGGCGATCTTCCTGAACCCCGCCGCAACCGCATCGAGTGCTTCTTCCCAGCCTGTGGTCTTGAAACTGAGCGTGCCCTTCGGCCCTGTCCTGACAAGAGGTGTCGTTATCCGCTCCTCCGAGTAGACCGTCCGGGAGAACCGCTTTCCTCTCTCGCAGAGGCCGCCATACAGGGGATGAGGGTCCCGAGCGACGGCGATCAGCTCTCCGTCAGAAACGTGCGCCCGTATCCAGCAGCCGTGCGGACAGAGTCCGCAGATCGCAGGGACTTCGATCATGAATCACTTCCTCTCAGAAACTTTGAAAATCCGTTACGTTGTGACTGACGCCCCTCCTGTTGTCGGAAGGGCGTACAGAGGGCTTCAACTCCTTTCCTCGGGCCAGAGACGCTCTGCCGCACCCATCAGTTTCGCAGCGGCAAAGACGCCGATGACGAAGAGCAGAGGGATCACGGCACTTCCCTTTTGGGCTTTGACGCCCGCAATGAATGTCCGCTCGCGAGTAACCGCGCCGTCTTACTGCTTTTCAGCATACCCTTCAGCTCCAGGCGGTTGAGGTACGTAATCGGGGCCTTCGACACTTTCGATTTCCCCGTGAGTGCCGCCTCATGTTCGAACAGGAGGTTTGGGGACAAGTCAGAGGATTCTCTTGTGCCATAGTGCGTCCCGAGTCAGATTCCAAGGGATCCGGGACAACGGCGGTTCAGCGAGTGACCACCTTATCTATTTGTGCCTGGCCAGGGACTTGGCAAAAGGCCTGGCAAGCGCTGCCGTGCAACTCCTTGTAAAACATACCTGTCTCAAAAAAGAGATGTCCAATATTTAGTTCCTATTGCTGGTCGATCTCAGATAGAAATAATCAATTTGACACATCAAGAGAAGCTATTATAAGGTTCTCGCCGTACACATACCCGACGGGATCCCGCTGATCGGGAACTGGCAACACGAGACTTTCTGAGGTTTCTGCGAGGGAGGGCCCAATGAAAAGGACGTTCACACTGGCAGCAAGTACGATACCGGGGGAGTTCATTATCCCCAGGACGCTACCGGAGATTGCCAGGCTACTGCCTGACATAGAGTTGAAGCTGGATGTGACGGACAGTCTCAAAGTTTTTGAGAAGATCAAGAGGGGCGACGTCGAACTGGGGGTCATAGGGACTAGATACAACGCTGCGGACGTGGAGTATACCACTATTATCAAGAGCGATAGGCTTGTGATCATCGCGGCCAAGGGCAGTCCTCTTACAGGCCGCAAAGAGGTGAGCTTCGAGGATCTGAGAAAGGCTCCATTCGTATGCCGTGAGCCGGGCTCCGGCACGCGGGAGGCGTATGAGAAGGTATTCGGGAGCGCGGGGCTGAAGATCAGCGACCTGAACGTGATCGCAGAAATCAGCGACACAGAGGGTGTGATACAGGCCGTAGAGGCCGGAGCCGGCATTTCCATTGTTTCGGAACTCGCCGCGAAGGAGGCGATCGAACTCGGGAAGATAGTGGTTCTCGATGCGCCGCACCTTGCTGTGACGAGGGACTTCAGCATGATCACACGGAAGGGCCAGAGCCTGTCACCTGACTGCCAGAAAGTCTTTGCGGTACTCAAGTCGGTGTTCAGGAAGTGAAGTCAGCAGAGCGGATTTCCGCAGGCGTGCTGAGGCAGTTTTCAGTTGGACGCAGAATATTTCACACAAGGAGGACTCATGAGTAAGGACTATACGCAGATGTGGACTACGATCGGGCTCAACATTGAAGCCCACAATGGGCTCTTAGGAGTGCTCTCTGATGCGTACAAGAACATTTACCTGTCCCAGAAGAACAGGCCTGAGGGAATGAAGTATTTCGACTTTGTCATCTCGGAGGTTCACGGGTTGAGGATCGAGGAGATCGTCGATGCAAAGGAACGGGGCAGGAAGGTCATCGGCACTTTCTGTGTCTACGTGCCGGAAGAACTTGTCCTCTCGGTGGACGGAGTGTGCATAGGACTTTGCGCCGGTGCGGACGTCGGAACGGACGAGGCCGAAAAATACATTCCCCGAAACACGTGTGCACTTATCAAGGCGTTCATGGGTTTCAAGCTTGCCGGGCTGTGCCCTTACGTGGAACTCACCGACCTCATTGTTGGGGAGACGACTTGCGACGGCAAGAAGAAGGCGTATGAGATTTTCGACGACATCACGAAGAAAGTGTACGTGATGGAACTCCCCAACATGAAGGGTGAAGAGGGCAGGAGGCTCTGGGCCAGTGAGGTGCGGAGGTTCGCACGGAAACTTGAAGAAGTGGCCGGTACGACGATAGCCCTCGACAAGCTGAGGGATGCGGCAAAGGTGGTCAATGCCAAGAGGAAAGCATTACAGCGGCTGTCGTCCCTGAGAAGTGCCGATCCGGCGCCCATCTCGGGTCTTGACGCCCTTCTCATCAACCAGGTCTCTTTCTATGACGATCCCATCCGGTTCACCTCGATGGTCAACGCACTTTGTGACGAACTTCACAGCAGGGTGAAGACAGGGACAGGCGTTGCCGCCAAAGGGACTCCGAGGATCCTCATCTCAGGCTCTCCCATGGCGATCCCGAACTGGAAGCTTCACGCGATCATCGAGGGCAGCGGGGCCGTAGTTGTGGGAGAGGAGTCGTGTGTCGGCGAGAGGAACTTCAGGTCTCTTCTGAATGAGAATTTCGCCTCAGTTGACGAGGCGCTTGAACAGATCGCAAGCCGCTACCTGACAATCGATTGCGCCTGCTTCACCCCCAACACCGAGAGGCTTGAGAACATCGCGGATATGGCAAAGTGTCTCAAGGTCGACGGCGTGATCCACTACGCCCTGCAGTTCTGCACACCGTACTTGGTCGAGGCATTCAAGGCGAAGAAGGTGGTCGATGACCTTGGGGTGCCGTTCCTGAGGATCGAGACCGACTACAGCATGGAGGACTTCGGTCAGATCAAGACAAGAGTTGACGCATTCCTTGAGGTCATCGGCAAGGGCATACATGCGTGAGATCAGGTGGACTGGACATCGGTTCACGGTACATCAAGTATGTGGTTCTTGATGGAAGTTCACCGGTAGTCTGTGAGAGGCAGGACACCGGCCACAACCCGCTCCGGATCTGCAAGAAGCTTATGACGTCCGCACCGTGCGACAGGCTTGTAGCAACCGGTTACGGAAGGCACCTCCTCGAGGTGTATGGTGAAGTCAGGACAGTGACCGAGATCAAGGCGGTGGCCCGTGGCTCGAGAGAGCGTTTCCCGTCGTGCCGCACGATCATCGACATCGGCGGGCAGGACACGAAGGCGGTCAGCCTCCATAGGGACGGAACGGTCAGCAGCTTCGAGATGAACGACCGCTGCGCTGCGGGCACCGGAAGGTTCCTCGAAGTGATGGCGAAGGCGCTGGGATTCGACATTGAAGCCTTCGGTAGCGACTGCGACGTCGCCGGTTACGACATCAAGATAAACAGCATGTGCACCGTCTTCGCGGAGTCTGAAGTAATCGGACTCATCGCAAAGGGAGCGAAGCGGGAGGCTATCGCTACTGCGCTGCACCATTCCATCGCCAACAGGGTGATCGCTCTCGCCAAGAAGGTCGAGGTGTGTGATGACGTCGTGTTTGCAGGCGGCTGCGCAAAGAACGCCTGTCTTCGGGCGATCATCGAGAAGCGGCTTCAGAGACCGCTTGTGGTCGATGAGCATCCGGATATGCTCGCCGCACTTGGTGCGGCTCTCTATGCGTCAGATCTATAACAGGCGCGGACTTCCATGTTCTGACACCAGTGGTAAGGAGGAGAGACGAGCGAGGAGACGAAGAAGCACTAGTGGGGGTAGCAACCCGAATCGTGCGATCTGATAGCTGCTCATGGCTGACACGATTCTCAAGAAGGGGTAGGGTGATGTCTGCAACTGGTTCACCGTTGAAGGTGCCGACCTATGCCGGAAAGGACATCCCGACACTGTTGTCTCGCCGAGTTTGGGAATGCCCTTGAACGCATGGAGCGTGTCAGGGAAGAAGGGGCGAAATTCGGCGCCTGCCACCCCGTCTCGACTATTTCAGTGCCACAGGCGATAACGCACTTCTCGTCGGAGCGACCGATTAGGGGGATTCACCGCAGAGCCCTGCAAATACCCTCCTGAGCGTCTTCTCGTCGATCCTGCTCATGAGTTCAGCCTCGTATTCATCAGCCCAGCGCCGCAGTTCATCGAGAACTGCATATTCAGGGGGTGGTTCCGGAGCGACCGTGTCCGCCTCGGCTTCTTCCCGAATGTCCTCCCCTCGTTCGTACTGCAAGCCGGTTTTGTTCTTTATCCATCTACAGCAGTCGTCATGCGTTCCGACGTAGAGAAATACGAGATGCTGACCCTCCCTGACACAGACCATCCGGAAGCCGTTGCCGAGGTCGTACTTTAAGCATCCCCTGATCCTGTGGTCACCATATTTCGTGGTCCTGCGAACGGCCAAAGGATGAAGCGATTCCGGGCCGTTCATCTTCTGAATGACCTCCTCGGCTTTCGCCGCGATCATCGCAGACCCGCCTCCTGCCTTCTTTAGCTCTTCGAGGCATCGTTCGAACTCAGCATCCCGTGTAATGAATGCTCTTGTCGTCATCATGTCTCTTCTCCTCAGTGAAAGATAGCTTCTGGGAGGACGGAAAATCCAATCTTTATTCACTATGAGTAGCGGCAGTTATATTCTAATTTTCTATCAATGGCATGGCCCATGCCTATTATGGTTTGTTGTGCGTGAGCATCAACAGTACGCTTACGTGGCTTCTGGGAAAGAGCACGAGCGAGGAAAACATAGGCAATCTCTATTCCTTGAACGCGACTTTATCTAAAATAACTATTTGAAATCACCAGATTAAACAAGGTATGGTGAAAGAAAACAGCTGAGGGGTCGGGATGCGCGTTGATGCAAGAGGATTGGGGTGTCCGAAGCCGGTCATCATGGCTGAGGAAGCTTTGGCACGGATGGAGGAGGGTATTGTCGATGTCCTCATCGACAACGAGGCATCGGTAAGCAATCTCAGGCGGTTTGCTGCGAAGAACGGGTATTATTCCGAGACGTTTCGCACAGACAGCCACTGGAACGTAAAAATCGTGAAGGGTTACCCCTGTGAGGTCCCTCCGGGTGAAGCGGTGGATGTCGCACAGGCAACCTCAGCCGTGACGAGCGAGGTGGCGCACCAGGAGCCTGAAAAGGATATACTCATGGTTGTGGGTTCGGATGCCATCGGCAAGGAAGAGACCCTCGGCAAAATACTGATGAAGTCCTTATTCGATACGATGAAGGTGACGAAGGAACTGCCTCACACGATATTTTTCCTGAACGCGGGAGTGAAACTCACGACAATTGACGAGGAGATGGCAGCAATTCTCAAGGACTTTGAAAACATGGGTGTCGAGATATTCTCCTGCGGCACCTGCCTGAAGCACTACAATCTGGAATCAAGTCTCAAGGTCGGCTACCGAGGCTCATCTAGCATAATCGTCGAGGGTATGAAAGACTTCAAGAAGACCGTCTGGATCGGGTAATCGGGGTCTCCAAGGTGGTAGTTGCTCCGCTCTCCTGACGTTCTCGCTTCATCCCGCCACCCCAATTCCTTTCAAGTGCGCAGGCAGACGGATAGGCTTTCCTTTTTCGTCGACGCATGCGAATGTGACGAGGGCGTCAACGAGGAGGGTATCTTCCCTCAGCACTTGCTGCTTCAGGGTCATCGATGCATTCCGCGTCTCCGTGACCTCAGTGGTAACGTCTACAATTTCGCCAAGGCGGGCCGGTTTCCTGTAATCGATCTCGACGCGCACCACGACAAAGTAGATGCCTTTCCTGTGGAAGTCGGAGACGACAACGCCATGCTCGGCGAGCAGTTCCGTCCGTGCCCTCTCGAGGTAGCCGAGATACCTGCCGTAGTACACGACCCCGCCTGCATCGGTGTCCTCGTAGTACACCTTGATTTTCACGCGATGGGTCATTGTCTCCACCTCATACTCTTGGAAACCATTTTGACATAAGGCTGCTCGTGAATGACACTACGCGTAGTAGCGACGACGGCCGCCGGCATCAAGCCACTCATACAAAGCAACTCCCGGAGCGTGGACTTTCGGGCGGAGCACCGGGGTCGTGCTGCGTTAGGTCGCGGTCAGCGGCCGAGAGGTCCGCTTTGCGCGGATAGACGCTCAGTCCTCAGTGAAACGAGGATTACGGGCGGGTCTGCACAACTTCGCTCTTCGTGAGGTCGATGATGACCGCGATCCCTTCCTTCACGTAGGGGTCAGCGCTCACCTCCTGAGTCCACCTCTTGAGCTTCTCCTCCTCTGTCAGTTTGACTGCATCAGAACGCTTCTTCTCTTCGTCCGACTGCACCTTGAGGCTCTTTGACATGCGATCCCTTGCCTGCTTCGCCTCGTCACGTTCCTTACGCACCTCGTCGATCTGGAGCGACTGCACGGAATCTGCCTGGCGATCGAGGAGTTTCTTGGTCTCAGCGGAAATGGCTGAGAAGTCGGTATCAGAGCCTACTCGCTCGATGCTCCTCGATCTCAATGCGGCCACCGGGGGCTGCGAAAGTTTGTCGTATGACAGAGGGGCTACAGTGTCCCACTTGAGAGCGTTGTCAAGATACCGCTCACCGGTCTTCATTGCTTCGGAAGGATCGGGCAGGATGATGTCAGGAATCACGCCCCGGTGTTGGGTGGATTCGCCGGTGACCCTGTAGAATTTCTGGATAGTCAGTTTAAGTGCTCCGAACTGTCCGAGAGGGCCGCTGTCAAGGTTCATGAGGCTCTGCACTGTCCCTTTGCCGAAGGTGTGGTCAGCGCCCAGCACCAAGGCTCTGCCGTAATCCTGGAGGGCCCCCGCCAATATCTCGGACGCTGAGGCGCTGTTCCGGTTCACCAGGATGACGAGCGGACCTGCATATGCGATGTCGGGGTCATCGTCGGAAAGGACTGTGATGTCTCCTTTGCCGTTCTTGACCTGCACGACAGGGCCTGTCTTGATGAATAGTCCGGCGATGCCCACCGCATCGGTCAGTGCCCCGCCCCCGTTATTTCTCAAGTCCAGAATCAGGCCAAGGATATTCTGCGATTTGAATTTCCTCAGTATTTCCCGTACATCATCGGTGGAATTGCGGTGGTTCACACCGTCGCCGGGCTTCCCGAAATCCCGGTAAAATGATGGCAGATTGATATATCCGAAATTTCCGCCGTCGGAGTCGGCCTTGATGACTGCACCCTTCGCAAATGTCTCCTCGATCTGAACGATGTCCCTGATGATAGGTATGGTGACTTCCGCTCCTGTCCGCTTCAGAACGGTGAGCTTCACCACTGTCCCCTTCTTTCCGCGGATCAATTTCACGGCTTCCCTCACAGACATCCCGGTGAGGACTGCCGGTTCGGCGCTCCCCTCCCCTACCTTCAGGATTCTGTCTCCAGCACTCAACTGACCCTGCATTGCCGCAGGCCCGCCCGGGACGATGCTCTCTACCTTGACAAAACCGTCCTCTTC
Source organism: Chloroflexota bacterium (assembly GCA_050257935.1). Lineage (GTDB taxonomy): Bacteria > Nitrospirota > Thermodesulfovibrionia > Thermodesulfovibrionales > Dissulfurispiraceae > JBLMXV01. The sequence goes on along the minus strand of JBLMXV010000055.1, from coordinate 801 downwards.
GCGCAGAAGAGCGCCTATTCCCTCCAGAGAACCCTTCATGTGGATATCGAAATCCTCTTTGCTGACGGGCGGCATGTACTCGGTGTGCGGGTCGAAGGCCCGGGCAATAGCGCTGAAGTACCGATCGAACACTTCGTTCTCGTTCTCTTTTTCGAGACGGGAGAAAAAAGTGTCGTAGCTTGTCATCACCTTTTCGCGTGACAACTGCTGGAGGTTTTCGGGCTGATCCTTTTTCGTTTCCTCCCCGTCTGTCGGTGTCTTCTCCAATTCCTCCTCGATAAAGGTGAGGTAACGGGTGATGACCTGATATTTGAGAACCTTTCTCCACCTCTCCCGCAGTTCCTTATCGTCGGCGCAAAACTCGCGCTTATCAGGATCTGTTTGGAGATATTCTTCCTGGGTGAAATCGAAATCCTTTGAGAGCAATTCCTTCACCATTGGTCTGACCTGCGCCACCCGCTTTCGGAGGAGGTCGTTTGCGACGACGGGGAGTTCTATCTTTCCCGACTTGATCTCATCATCGATCGATTCGGCATAGGCTTGCAGTTTGTTGACGTCCTCCTTCAGGAGGAAAAGCTTTTGAGGGTCGAGTTGTTTGAGGTAGAGATCGAAGGCGGCTCGGGAGAGTGCGTCGTCGAATTTTTTCCCGCTGAAATGGTAGCTCTCGAGCTGATGCCGGAGGAGATGGGAGAGAATCCCCGGATATCCTTGTGATGGTGGTGCCGTGAGGCTCCTGCCGGCTGTCGGGCTGAAGACAAGGCTCAGCAATAAGGCAAGAGCGATGCATACTGTCAGACGGCG
>JBLMXV010000054.1:0-3597 GCA_050257935.1 Chloroflexota bacterium | reverse complement strand
AGGCCTGCTTCTCCGCCAACTGGAAGATCAGGATCGGCCCGCCTATCGTGTCGGCGGGGATGATGCGTTGGATGAGCTTGACTATGCTGACCACGGTTAATACTGAGATTTCCCAGGTGCGTGAAATTGCGCTCGCCGCGGCATGCGGGAGGTCTTCTTTGACCGTAGTCGTCTCATCGGCGGGCTTCACTCCGATGAGACCTATCACTTTTTCCTCGCCAAACAGGTCCTTTACGGTCTTTCTCTCGGGTGTGACGGAAATGGTCTGCAGCGTGTTGCCTCTCCGTACCTTTATCGAGAGAGGTTTCCCGGGGCTCTCATATATGATCTTTGTCATGTCGGTCCAATGTGAGACCGGAGTGCCTCCGATCTCCACGATCCTGTCTCCTTTTGCAAGCGAAGATCTCGCCGCCGGAGAATCGGGAAGCACTTCGCCGACAACCGGCAAAGGGGTGGGCACGCCGATCAAAAAAATGAGGAAGTATATGATCACGGCGGTCAGCAGATTGAAGAGGGGACCGGAAAAGACGATTGCCGTCCGCTTGAGTACCGACTGGTTCCTGTATGATCTGGCGTCGTCGGCAGGCTCTGATCCGTCTTCCTCACTGTCTTCTCCCAACATCTTCACGTACCCGCCGAGCGGGATGGCGGAGATGACATATTCGGTCTCGCCGATCTGCCTGCCTATCAGCCTGGGGCCGAAACCGAGGGAGAATTTCATGATCCTCACGCCATTGCTCTTCGCAACGATGAAATGCCCGAGTTCGTGTATGAAGATCAGAAAACCGAAGAGCAGGACGGCGGAGATAACAGTCATCGTCTCTTGATTGCCTCCATGGATGTCTCGCGCGCCCACCTGTCCGCCTCAACGACGGTTTCAATATCATCGGCGGGCTCTGACACGTGAAAATCCATTGTTTTTCTTATTATAGCAGGGATGTCACGGAACCGGACAGCCTCGTTCAGGAACGCATTGACAGCAACCTCGTTCGCTGCGTTCAGGACAGCGGGCATGGTTCCTCCCGCACGGATTGCCTCGTAGGCGAGGGCGAGGCAAGGGAATCTCCTGGTATCGGGCTCCAGGAACGTGAGCGCCGAGAGCCTCTTCCAATCAATCGGCTCGATCACCCTTTCGAGTCGGTCGGGCCACGAAAGGGCATAGGCGATGGGTGCACGCATGTCCGGGCGTGAAAGGTGTGCGAGGTAACTTCCGTCATTGAACTCGATGAGGGCGTGGATGACGCTCTGGGGGTGTACAAGGACATCGATTTTCTCCAGGGGTAGTCTGAACAGGTGGAACGCTTCGATGACCTCCAACCCCTTGTTCATGAGTGTGGCCGAGTCCACGGTGATCTTTTCCCCCATTTTCCAGTTGGGATGTTTCAGGGCATCTCTCGGCGTCACTTTCCTCAATTCTGCAGCACTCTTGTTGAGGAACGGTCCACCCGATGCGGTCAGGAGTACTTTCCTGACAGAACCGGGGTCTTCTCCGTTCATGCACTGGAACACGGCGCTGTGTTCGCTGTCCACAGGTAGCAGCGACGCGCCGTATTTCTCCGTTTCTGAAAGCAGTATGGAGCCCGCCATCACGAGCGTCTCTTTGTTTGCAATGGCGAGGGCCTTTCCCGCTCGGACGGCCGCGATGGTCGGCATGAGGCCCGCCGAGCCTGAAATCGCCGAAATCACCGTGTCCGCACTGGTCAACTGCGCCACCTGTTCGACGCCCTCGCGGCCGCAGAGTATTTCAGGTCTCTTCCGACGGCGAAACATCGCGGAGAGCTGCCTGAACGAGTCGTGGTCAGACACGGCGACGATTTCGGGATTCGTAGCGCGGATCTGCTCCAGAAGAAGCCTCACATTCCTGCCCGCGGTGAGGCCCGCGACCCTGAACCTGTCAGGGAATTGTGCTACGACCTTTAGGGCGCTTCTGCCGATGGAGCCCGTCGATCCCAGTATGGCAAGACTCTTCATAGTGCCGTCGCTACCCAGTAAAGAACTGGTCCAGCGAAGAGACTCCCGTCTATCTTGTCGAGTATCCCGCCGTGTCCCGGGATGAGCGCACCCGAGTCCTTCATGCCGGCATCGCGCTTGAACATCGATTCCACCAGATCGCCCACAATGGTGGTGAGGCCCACGGTACCGCCCAGCAGCGCGAAAAGCGCCGGCGTCTGATGATGCATGAGCAGCGATCCGAGCGCCACACCGGCGAGCACGCCTCCCGCCACTGAGCCGAAAGCCCCTTCGACGGTCTTGTTGGGACTCACTGAGTAATAAAGCCGTCTCCTGCCGATGCCCTTCCCGACATAATAGGCGAGGCTGTCTGCGGCCCAGACGCATCCGTAAAGGAAGAGTATCCATTCGTAGCCCTTCAGCCTGAGATACCACTGGGCGAGCAGAAGGATCGGTATGTAGAACAAGCCGGCAAGCGGCGGCCCCACGTCGCGGAGTGCGAAGGCAGGTTCGCGCACGATAAGGAGGCGTGCCGTCGTCATGGCGATGAAAGATGCCATCAGGAGGACCGGCAAGAAGTGTACCGTTCCCTGCGGAGGTAGGAAGTATGGGGCGACCGCTGTCCCAACCAGCAGGGCGGTGCCGCAGATCAGACCAAGCAGCGAGAGAACACCGTTGGTCCGGTACATCGCGTGGAACTCCTTTTGGGCAGCCACGGACACCAGGACGATGAGGGCAAGGAAGTAAGGCGGCGACAACTTTGCCACGTAAAGATAGAGAAGAGGGAGCGCAATGAGCGCAACGATCAGCCTTTTGAGGTGCATCAGAGCACGCCGGTCGGCACCCTCCCGAACCGTCTTTCCCTCATCTGGAACTCGTAGATAGCCTCGAGAAACTCCTCCTTTGTGAAGTCAGGCCACAGCGTGTTGGTGAAGTAGAATTCTGCATACGCCGCCTGCCAGATCATGAAATTGCTCAATCTCTCCTCTCCGCTTGTCCGGATGACGAGATCAGGGTCGGGTACTCCGGCGGTGTCGAGGAGGACTGAGAGAAGGTCTTCGGAGATCTCCGCAGGATCCTTTCTCAGTGCGACAGCCTTTCTCACGGCGCGCACTATCTCGTCCCTGCCGCTGTAGCTCAACGCACACTGGAGGGTGATCTCGTTGTTGTCCTTGGTGATTTGTTCCGTATAGTCGATGAGGGTGATCAGGGTTTCGGGAAGCTTCTCTCTGTTGCCGATCACCCTGAACCGTATGCCTTCCCTCATGACATTGAAGAGGTCGCCGCTCAATGTGGACTCAAGGAGATCCATGAGCATCGATACTTCCTGCTCCGGTCTCATCCAGTTCTCTACAGAGAAAGCATAGAGCGAGACAGCCTCAACGCCGCTCGACTTCGCAGCCATCACAATCTCCCGCGCCCGCTCGACCCCGAGCTTGTGCCCCTCCGAGCGGGGAAGGCCCCGCAGTTCGGCCCAGCGGCCGTTGCCGTCCATGATGATGCCTATGTGTCTGGGAATTCTCCTTTTGGTCATGGAAAGCCTTTACCCGTGGCTTCCTACTTGGCCGAGTATATGAAGACGCTCACCACAAACGGATTCTTGCCTTTGAGGAGGTCGGCGGCATTGATGCCGAAAAGGGGCTTCGC
>JBLMXV010000053.1:0-9130 GCA_050257935.1 Chloroflexota bacterium | reverse complement strand
TTCCGTAACATGCCACGGTGACCTGTGCGGCAGGCGCTGAAATCCTTGAGTGAAATCGTGCTGCCTGGAAGAAGGTTCCGCATGCTTTAGCAACGGCGATGCCAGAAAACTAGTTGTGAAGTAGATATCGACTTATCAGGTAGTTACAGCGCGCTACTCGGCGGGGCGGGACTGCCGGCTAATTCATTATGGATAGCCCATTATGGGCTACCGTTCATTTCAGGCTATAGTCGGTGAGCTTTCTCTTGAGGGTAGAGAGGGATATACCGAGGGCGCGGGCCGTTCTCGAATAGTTGTTCGAGAGCCTCTGCAGGGCAAACCTAATATAGTCCTTCTCGATGTCGGCAAGGGTCATGACCTCGGCGGAGGGGGTGCAATGAGTGTAGGCATGTGTGCTTGATGGCGTGGGAACGGTCGATGAGGAGGCCAGAAGCTCCGATGGACGGAAGACTGCGTCTTCCTGGAGGATCACCGCTCTTTCGAGCACGTTTCTCAGTTCCCTCACGTTGCCAGGCCAGCTGTACTGCATGAGCTTTGAAAGCTCGTCATCAGGCACCTGTATCGATGTACCCCCTGTAAGCTCCTTCAGCAGGTGGGCGCAGAGCTGCGGTATGTCCTGCCTCCTCTCCCTCAGTGGGGGCATGTGGATCCGGACCACGCTCAACCTGAAATAGAGGTCGCTCCTGAACGTGCTGCCGAGCGCCTGCTCGATGGCGACGCTGGTGGAGGCGATGATCCTCACGTTCACCGGCCTCGCCGACTCGCTGCCGAGCCTCCGTATCTTCTTGTCCTCTATGGCGCTCAGAAGCTTCGCCTGAAGGTGCAGCGGCAGTTCCCCGATCTCGTCGAGGAAGAGGGTGCCTCCGTCGGCCATCTCGAAGATACCCTTCTTAGTGCTTACGGCCCCGGTGAAGGCGCCCCTGTCATACCCGAAAAGCTCTGCTTCGATGAGGTTTTCGGGCAGCGCAGCGCAATTGATCGTAATAAACGGCGCACCTGCTCCGAAGCCTCGGTAATGGATCGTCGCGGCAACGAGGTTCTTGCCCGTCCCGGTCTCGCCTGTGATGAGGACGGGAGAATCGGAAGTGGCCGCGACGTCTGCCAGCCGCGCCACCTCTGAAAGGCCTTGGTCGGAACCGACGATGACCGCCTTTTCGCTCTCCTTGCTGACCCTGTAGCGCTGAATATGCTCGGCGTTCTCGAGGCTGATCGTCCTGAGTGCCCGGTCGATGGCAAGGCTCAGCTCTTCGAGTTCGAAGGGCTTTGAGAGGTAGTCGTACGCGCCGCACCGCATAGCGATGATCACGTTGTCGAAGCTCGGGTGGGCGGTGATGAAGATGATCTTCGTCTGGTCATTTTGGGACATGATGGGCTCGCACAGCGAATGCCCATCGGTGTCAGGCAGATGCTGGTCCAGCAGCACGACATCCGCTCTCTTCGATCTGCATGCCGACAGGCCTTCGGCACCGGTGTGGGCGATGAGGACATCGAGCGACTTTGCGGTGAAGAAATGCGAGATCGCCTCGCAGAACACCCTGTCGTCATCGATCACGACAAGCGTCCGTGGTGCCGCGCTAGCGCTCACGCCCGCCCTCGGGGACGACGATTTCGACGGTGGTGCCTTCACCCTTGCGGCTTGCGACCGTGATGGTGCCGTTCATCCTCGACAGCATCTTCCTCGCGATCACGAGACCGAGCCCGGTGCCCTTTACCTTCGTGGTGCGGAAAGGTTTGAACAGGTCTCTCTGCTGCTCCTCGCTCATGCCGATGCCGTTGTCGGTGAGCCGTATCCTTATCACCCGGTCGCCTCCCGTCACGGCTATGCGCACCGCCGGGCTCTCTCTGCCCTCGAGCGCGTCCATGGCGTTGACCATGACGTTGAGCAGCACCTGCTGTAGTGCGCGGGGGTCTGCGCGGCCCCACTCCGCATCGGTTTCACACTGGGTCGTGACGGAGATCCCCTTCTTCCTGCAATCGCCGGAAACGAGCGCCAGGAACTTGTCAAGCAGCTCGCACATGTTGATATCCTGGATTTCAGGGACTTCGTAAAGGTTGAAGGTCTTGAGCGCCCTGAGCAGGTACTCGATCCTGGCGATTTCGCCCATGGCGCGGTCTATGTACTGCATGCACATCTCCTTGGAGTACTCGTCCGCCTTGCTCTTGAGCACGCTGAGGGTTATCTTCAGGGAGTTGATGGGGTTGCCGATCTCATGGCGGATGCCGGAAAACACGTAGCCTATGTTTTCCATCGTGTTCACCGCCTCGGCTATGGACTCGAGCCTCACCCGCTCGGTGATGTCCCAGATGATCCCCAGTATTCCCCTCACCTGGCCGTCTTCATCCAGTATGGGGGTTTTGAACACGCTGATGATCACCTCCCGCCCTCCCTTTTCGTAGCGCTCATTGGTGCTGAGCGGCTTCCGGGATCTCGCGACTTCGCTGTCCTCCTGGATGTGCTTCTCCGCGGACCGAGGCGGGTAGAGGTCGTGATCCGTCTTGCCTGTTATCGATTCACGGGGGACGCCGAGGTCACGGGCGAAGTTCTCGTTGCAGTAAAGGTAAACCGAGTTTTCGTCCTTGAGGAAGATCTTCTGGGGAAGGTTCTCGACGAGCATCCTGAACCGATGTTCGCTCTCCGTAAGGGCCGCCTCCGCCTGCTTCCTCGCCGTGATGTCGTGGACTATGGAATACAAGAGTTTCTTGCCGCCGAGGACCACCGGGCCGGTATAGACCTCCACGTCCCTAATCTCTCCGGAGGCGAGCCGGTGCTGGAATATGAAGTAGAGACGGTCTTCCGCCAGCGCCTTTGCCATCATCGCCAGCGATTCTTCCTTGCCGAGCGTGTTGATGTCATAAATCTTCCTGGCGGTGAGCTCATCCTTCGTGTAGCCGTAGAACCGGCAGGCAGCGTCGTTGCCGTCCACGATGGCTCCCGTTTCAGGATCGAGGAGCAGCTTAATCGCCTGGTTCGTCTCGAACATCTGGCGGTAACGCGCTTCGCTCTCCCGCAGGGCTTCCTCGGCGAGTCTCTGGCCGGTGATGTCGCGCCCCACGGACTGGACCTCGATCATCTCACCCTTTTCGTCGAAGATCGCCCTGTTGAACCACCTCTGCCAGCGTAACCGTCCAAGTCCGTCGATGACACGATGCTCGAGGGAGTATGCGGCCTGGACGTGACCGAGGGTTTGCATGTGGCTCTCGACAAGAGGACGGTCCTCCTCTGCAATCAGAGGCATGAACCGACTCCCCAGGAGGTCCTCCCTCGTCTTCCCGAAGTAACGACAGTACGCGTCATTTACGAAGGTGATCGTTCCGTCAGGCAGAAAGCGGCATATCAACTCAGTCTGGTCCTCGACAATTGCGCGGTAACGGGCCTCGCTCCGCCGCAGGGCTTCCTCCGCTCTTTTCCGTTCGGTAACGTCCCTCAGGATTCCCTGGACCACCGCGGTATCTCCGTATTCGATGAGCCTCGCTACCACATCTACGATGACTTTCGAGCCGTCTTTCGTTCGTATCGCCCCTTCAGGCACGCGCGTGTATCCGCCCGAGGCGGCTTCCCCGAAGGCGTGAAGACCCTGTTCGCTGTGGTCCTCATGAATTACGTCGGATACGTGCATCGCAAGCAGTTCTTCCCTTGCATATCCGGTGAGTTCCGCTGCTTTGCGATTTGCCTCCACGATATTACCCTCGGTGTCCGCCAGAAATATGGCGTCTCCGGCGTCATTCATGAGGGACCGGTATTTCTGCTCGGACGCGCGCAATGCTATCTCCGCAACCATCCGGTCGGTGATGTCGCGGTGGGTTCCCCGCGTCCCGAGGAACAGACCGTCTCTGTCAAACACCGGCTGGCAGACATGGCTGATCCACCGCACCTCCCCCCCTGCGGTGATGATGCGGAAGGTCGTCTCGTCACAGGGCCTCCTTTCAGCAGCTTTCATGCGGTGGGCCTCGAAGACGTGACGGTCTTCGGGATGGACGATACGGTAAATCAGCGATGGGTCGCCGATGAATTCCTGAGCGTTGTAACCACTCACCTTCTCGCACGAAGGCGATATGTAGATGAAGTGTTCATCAGGGGTCATCCAAAATTCCCAGTCGTAGGTATTGTCGGCGACGATGCGGTATTTTTCCTCAGAGCGCCGGAGGGCCTCCTCGGCTTCCTTCAGGTGCGTGATGTCGGTGACGATGCCGAAGCTTCCCGTGTAGTTCCCCTCACTGTCGTACAGCGCACGCGGAGACACGATGGTGAGCACGGTGCTGCCGTCCTTGCGCCTCCACCTGAGTTCGTATGGGTGCTGCACTCCCTCTTTCCGTTTTGCCAGCTCCGCGAGGAACAGGTCCCGTTCGGCGCGATCCACAAATTCCAGTGCCGGGCGGCCTAGGGCTTCTTCCTGCGTATAGCCGAGCATCCTGCACATGCTCTCATTTACGAAAGTGATGGTCCCCTTGTCGTCAACCACGCCGAGGCCGTCGTTCATCGACTCGATAAGGGTGCGGTAGCGCTCCTCGCTACTGCGGAGAGACTCTTCCGCTCGGATGCGCTCTGTGACATCGCGGGAGTTAATGATCACGATGACACCTTCGGGGCTGACGACGGGTTTGCCCACGGATTCGAGGGTCCGGCACTCGCCGTCCGTGTGGCAGAAACGGTATTGCGCGGAGTGAGTTACACCTGGTTCTTTGATCATGTCCTCGAACACTTCGCGCACGCGCGGGATATCCCCGGGATGGATGAACTCGAAGGCGTTCCTTCCAAGGAATTCCTCAGGCGAGTACCCGAGCACGCGCATCACGGAGGGGCTGCAGTACCGGATGGTTCCGTTAGGGTTCAGCACGGTGATCATATCCGAGGCGTCCTCAATGAGGCTCCGGAAATACTCTTCGCTCTCACGGAGGGCCCGCTCTGCGCGGGTCCGCTTCTCTATGTCGATGATCAGCTGCTCGTTTACCGTCCTGAGTTCGCAGGTACGCTCCTCGACCCTCTGCTCGAGTTCCTGCTTCGCAGCAAGGATCAGCGCTCTCGAAGCGGCAAGCTCTTCGACCATCTCGTCGAACGACCGGGCGACCTCCCCTATCTCGTCCCGGGAGGTGATCGCCATTCTTGTGGAGAGGTCTCCCTTGCGGACAGCTGCCGTGCCGTCACGAAGTTTCCGCAGGGACTCCGAAATGGTCCTCGACAGGCCCACGCCGCAGGCCAGGGCGATGAAGACGGCGGCGCTGAAGACGGTGAGTACCGTCCTCTGGAGTGCCGCTATCGATTGCCGCGCTCTTTCCCGTGGCACCGATTCCAGCCTGACGTAGTGGGCGGCAAGGTCCATTCCCGCCTTCCCGGCGCTGTGCGACGCGTTCTCGAGTGCGGAGAGCAGGTCTTCATGCGCGGCAGGATCGAAACTGCCTCGCTTCGACAGTTCCTCGTCGTAAGCTTGAAGGAGGGCCACGCCGGCAGAGAAGAGATTGTCGGAGTCCTTCTTCATGCGCTGCAGCATCTTCTCCGCCTCCGCGGTACCAACGCGCTCTTCGATGACTCTGATCCGGTCTGTGAGAGAATGATACCTTTTGAAGAATTTCCCCCTGTCTATGGGGTCATGAAGCGTAAGGTACAGCATGAGGTGGCCCTCGGTCCTGCGGGCATAACTGCTCGCCTCCGTCGCTGCGGTGATCGTCGTCTGTCTGTTCAGGAAGTCGGTCTCGAAACGGGCGAGCTTCACGGCGTCTTCGCGTATGTTCATGGAGAGGTCATTCAGTTCCTGCGCAAGTTCCTTGTGGCGCTCGAAGTCGAATTTTCCGAGCGTCTCAATGTCCTCACTGTATACCTTTGCGAGCATCGCACTCGAGGACAGGAACTTCTCGACGTTCGACTCGATCTCTGCGACTATGTCTTTCGCCTCCGGGATCTTCACCCAGTCTTCGAGAAGGCAGACCCTCTCCTTGAGGTCCTGTTGCCAGCTGGCCACCTCTTGATCGATAGGCTCATGCTGCAACATTGCGTTCAGGTACTGCTGCGTCTCGCACTCCTTGACCGCGTGGGTCACGGCTACCGCATTCTCGACGATCGACCTGAAATGCTCCTCTCCGCCTTCGTGTGCGTCGAGCACGCGTTGGCTCATGTAGAGGCCGATGAATCCGACGACTCCGACGAGGAGGGTGAGCCCCGAGAAGGCGAGGAGCAGCTTATATCCGATCTTCATGTGCCGGGCACTCCCAAAGGTTGAGATAGAAGAAGGCGAGATATAGGTTTCTGTTCATCTTAGGCGTCTGCGGTGAACGCATTTCCGCTATCCATGTCCTGACTACAGTTGCGAAGCAAAACGGGCAAGGTGCTCGATGAACGCGCGGTACGACACGGGCAGAGTGCGCTTCCGGTGAGTGACGACGTAGAACTTCCGTTTCATGCCGGCGCCGTCAAGGGGAATCTCCCTCAGCGCGCCGTATGCCAGTTCGTCAGCGACCGAAACCCTCGAAAGGATGGAAACACCGAAGCCGGCTTTCACCGCCTGCTTCACCGCATCTGTCGAACCGAAGATGCCTGCGATTCGGGTCTCGTCCACGGAAAGGCCCCGATCGTGGAGGATGTGCTCTATCTCCATCCGTGTACCCGATCCTTCCTCGCGGAGCACCAGCGGCAGACGGATGAGGTCGCCTAGGCTCATGGGACCGGCATCCGAGAATGACGGGGCCGCGACGGCGATCAGTTCGTCATCCATCAGGGGCTGGTAAATCACGTCGTCATGGGTAACCTGCGACCCCACGATGCCGCAGAGCAGGTCATGCTGCGCCACACGATCGACGATGCCCTTCGAATCGTCCACCACGATCTGGAACGACACGGAGGGGTAACTGCTCTTGAAGTCGGCAAGGGCGCGCGGAAGCACGTACGTGCCCGGTATGGTGCTGGCCCCCATGATGAGCAGACCGGAAACCTCGCTTCTCACTCTACCCACCGCCTCTCTCATGACTTCGACCTTGTCGAAGACCTCCTCGGCATGTTCATACAGGACATCGGCCTCTCTTGTAGGGAGGATCGTGCGGCCGAGCCTGTCGAAGAGCTTGCAGCCGAGCTCCTGTTCGAGGTCTTTAATGTGGTCGCTTACCGTGGGCTGGGTGAGGTGTATCTGTTCCGAGGCCCTGGAAAAACTCCGGTTCCTGAAAACCGCGGCGAATACTCTGAGCTGGTGCAAGTCCATCGGAACATCTTATCATATATAAGAGTCGGAATGCAGGAGTCGGGAGTCAGAACGCGGATAGAACGCTTCCCACAATCGGTGTGCCCTGAGAAAGCCGTCATGCCCGCGGAGGCGGGCATCCAGAAAGCTCCCGGAAGACCCGGATTCCCGCTACCCGCCTACGACCTACGGGGACAGGCTGCGCGGGAATGACGAAGAGAGACGAGGGTTTTTCCTACTGGATACTGTATTCTGCATTCTGCCTTTCAATTATCTATCATGTTGAAGGTCTGCGAAATTTTTGCCAGCATACAGGGCGAGTCGACATACGCCGGCATGCCCTGTGTATTCGTGCGGCTTGCGGGCTGCAATCTCCGGTGCACGTACTGCGACACCTCCTATGCCTATGAAGAGGGGCGGGAGATGTCCGTGACGGATATAGTGGATATGGTCCGCTCATACGGGGTCAGTCTCGTGGAACTCACCGGCGGCGAGCCTCTTCTGCAGGGCGATGCCAGAACCCTCGCTACTGCACTTGCCGACCGGGGCTGCACGGTCCTGATCGAGACGAACGGAAGCATCAGCATTGCAGGTCTTGACTCCCGTGCCGTCGTGATAATGGATGTCAAGACGCCTGGCAGCGGCATGCACGAGATGACGGATCTGACCAATCTCGCCCGTCTCAGGGAAAAGGACGAGGTCAAGTTTGTTATCACCGGCAGGAGCGATTACGAGTGGTCACGGGATTTCGTGCAGAAGCAGGCGCTCGCCGGCAGATGTGTCGTCCTCTTCTCCCCGGCTTACGGGATGGTCTCTCCCTCGGAACTGTCCCGGTGGGTCCTCCACGACAGGCTCCCGGTACGGCTCAACATTCAGCTGCACAAGTACATATTCGGGCCTGACGAGAGAGGAGTCTGAGAGCCGAGGTCTGGGGAAGGCGAAACGCATCCTGAAGGGTGCGACTACACGCTACCCGCTACACGCTAGACGCTGTCCTCTCTTTCGCTGTAACTGCGGTATGCGCCGAACTCGGCGGCGAAGTGACCGCTGAATACGCCGCTCTGCAGGGCGCGTTCAACCGAATCGAGGGTCCAGAACCTCACCTCGCTGATTTCCTCTTCGTTTGTGGAGAAGGGGCCGCTGTGGAGGCAACGATAGGTGTGAACGAGCTCGCTCTCGTGCCGGTCAGAGTATACATAGGAGTACAGGAACGCGATGTCCGCCGGAGCGATCCCGAGTTCCTCGGCAGTCTCCCTCAGGGCTGCGGAACGTATGTCCTCTCCCGCTGCGACATGTCCTCCCACCGAGGTGTCCCACTTCCCCGGCGCCACGTCTTTGTGCATCGATCTCTTCTGAAGGAGGATTTCTCCGCGGTCATTGAAGACAAGCACATGGACGACCTTATGCAGCAGCGAAGGGTCGCCGTGAACCGCCGACCGGGACGCATGCCCTATCGTCTCGCCGTCGCGGTTGACGACCTCGAACATCTCATCCATCTGTGATACCTCCGTCTCTTCAGCATACCACAGCAACAGGCGCTGACCCATGACTGCTGCGGAACACAGACATTCCTGCCGCCGTTAGGATACTATACGGAGCGATGGGAAAAGCTGCCGATTTTCTCTCGATGCTTGTAGCGACGGTCTTCTTCATCGGCACCATACCTTTTGCACCCGGGACCCTCGGGACTCTCGCAGCACTCGCCGCGGTCTTCCTCGTGAGGCCGGCGCCTGCGGAGCTTCTTATCGCCGCCTGTGCGAGTATTGTCGCCGGGACGGTGTGCGCCGGACGGGCGTCGAGGCTCATCAAGAGCCGTGATCCCGGACAGATCGTGGTGGACGAATTTGCAGGATATCTCGTCTCCGTCTCATTCCTTCCCCTCACTCCGGGTTACCTCGTTTCAGCCTTTTTTTTGTTCAGGCTTTTCGATATACTAAAGCCGTTTCCGGTAGGCGTGATCGAACGGC
>JBLMXV010000052.1:0-20852 GCA_050257935.1 Chloroflexota bacterium | reverse complement strand
TGAGGCTCTTTGCTCTGAACCTGAGGACCGGTGACGTTACGGTGGTTGACACAGGTATCACGGACGCTTTCGCCGGGTCGCTTATCAATGCTACCGTCGACACCGACAGATGGAACGGCATGTCTGGAGGCTTCTACAGGGACGACGCGTTGTACTTCGGCTACACGAAAAAGGCGAATGACGGTACGTGGACCGACGGGGGCGTGCTGAGAATCACGACTAAGGAAAGTGGGCCCACTTCGTGGGAAGTCAGCCACCTGTTACAAAACACCGGCCCGGTCACTGCTGCGATCACAAAAGTGCAGGACCGGAAGAAAGGGCGAGAGGCCCTGTGGCTCTATTTCGGCGGCGGCAGGTATTTCTACAAAACCGACGTGAGTACCGACGACCCGGTCAACAGGAGGAAGTTGTTCGGGATGAAGGAGCCGTGCTATGAGGCGAGCACAAATGACCTCAACCAGTCCTGTTCCTCAGAGGTGAGCGGGATGCAGAACCAGACGTCCAGTCCGAGCGATACGCTCCCCGCAAGTGCGGGGGGCTGGTACATCGAACTCGATGGTGAGTCCGCTGACGGCATCTACAAAGCAGAACGGATCCTCACCGACCCACTCGCAGCATTCAACGGAGCGGTTTTTTTCGTAAGCGTGTCACCGAGCGCTGACGTCTGCGGATTCGGAGGCCAGACGTACCTTTGGGTCGTGCGGTATGACACCGGCGGCAGGCCGCCGTCGGACGCGCTTCAGGGAAGCGCCCTCGTGCAGGTCTCAACCGGGAGCATCGAGCAGATAAAACTTGCCGAGGCGATTATTAACGATGCGGCGCACAAGGAGGGCAGGAGAACAGCGCCGGGCACCTTCGGCGTCCCGCCGAGGGGGCCGGGGCTCACGGTCGTCGTGAATCCCAGACCCCTCAACAGGGTCCTGCACATCCAGGAAAAATGAGACAGGAGGGACTTACCTTAATCGAGATTCTGGTCGTCGTCGCCATCGTGGGTCTACTTGCGGCACTCGCAGGTGTGGAATACGCGGGCTGGACGCGCAAGTACACTGCAGAGAACGAGATCAGGGTGCTGTACGGTGATCTGATGGCAGCGAGGGTCAATGCGATGCAGAAGAATGTCCAGCACATGGTGGTGCTGTCGGCCGACAAGTATGACGCGTGCGAGGACGATGATCTCGACGGCAGCTGTGACTCGATGGTGAATGGCCTCTCGAAGAGCAACCTCAAGCACTCGCTTCTCTGGGGACTGGTCGGCGGAGGCGACACCATATCATTCGACAGGAGGGGGCTCTCCCTCGTCAACGGCCATGTCAACATCGTCGCTGACGGTGCGGAGATCGATTGTGTGAACATATCTGCGACAAGGATAAACGTGGGGAGAATGAGAAGTGGAGCTTGTGTGCCGAAATAGGGGTTTCACGCTGGTAGAGGTTCTCGTCGCCGTGGTGATTCTGATGGTCGGCCTTCTCGGCCTCCTTCACACCGTGAGCGTCGCCGTGGATAACAACCTTTCAAACTCGCTGAGGGACGAGGCGGTGAGGATCGCCGGCCAGAGGATGAACGGAGGAGTGGTCGATACGGACGGCGCATTTCATGAGGGGATGCGGAATGTCCAATTCGACAACCTCGCAACGGATGCCGATACAAATCCGGGGGTCGCGCCAAAGCCCGAAGTATGTCCCGGATTCGCGGTGAAGCGCGATTTCAGGGGATTCGCCACGCATTTCTGCGTCAAGGCGACGGTGGGGCGTGACGTGAACAGTACCGAGACGCGCAGCATATTGGTCGAGGTCAGATGGAGACACAAGGGCAAGGACTACTCCCACAGCATCACGTCCGTCATGTCAAGGGGGACATGATCATGGAACCGACGAAGCGAATGAAGGAGCATGGATTCAGCCTGGTGGAGTTACTCATCGTGATGGCGATCTTCATCACCGTCATCGCTATCAGCAGCCATGCCTTCAACCAGGCGCTCATGCAATCCAAACAGGAATCGAGAAAGGTCGAATCTCAGGTGGAGGGGATAGTCGGCATGGAGATGATGAGGATCGACATCGAGCATGCCGGCTATGGTCTCCCGTGGACCTTCGGATCGGCCATTGGTTACACCGAGGCGACCTCAGTCACCCCCGGAGGCTGCAGCGACGCGGCTAACTCGTTCAACGACGCCAACAATCCTCCGAGAGCTCTCGTGAGTCTTGACGGCAGCGGCGGCAGGGGGTGCCTGCACGATTCCGACTACTTCGTGGTCAAATCCACCGTGGCAGGAAGGAGTCAAGCGTCTCAGGAGTGGAGCTACGTCACAGCGACCACACCAGCAGTCACGACGAAAGACTGGACCTCAGAGGGCCTCGCCGGCGCGTATCAGGTGATCGCCGTGCGTCCGAAATTCGGTCAAACGGAGATCAGACGGCTCGTGACGTCGGGCGCAACGTACTACAAGGCATACTCCTCGATTGCCTCCTTTCCTGTCCAGACGGGGGACATTCTGTACGGAGTGGATGACGGTGGTGCTCTGGGAATGCCGTTTAACAGGGCAGACTACTACGTGAGGCGCCCTACCACGGGGATGCCGTCGCTCTGCTCACCTGCCACCGGGGTGCTGTATAAAGCCACTGTCAACCACGCTGACGGCAGACTCAATGAACTTCCCATTCTGGACTGCGTCGCCGACCTGCAGGTTGCATTCGGCATCGACACTTCCGCTGATCAGGACGGAACGGTCGACTGCTATGTAGATGATCTCGCAGATGCGCTTAACCCACTGGATGCACAGGCAGTGAGGCAGCGAGTACGCGAGGTGAGGGTATACGTCCTGAGACAGGAGGGCGAGATCGACAGGAGCTTTGAATTTGACCCGAAGTCAGTCAACGCGCTCCTCGCGGATAAGCCCTGTGACACATGCCTTAGGGTGGGCGAGACGACCAGTCGGCATTGTACGGGAGAGACTCTTCTCGGCCGCGATTTCGACCTCTCCGCCAGCGGCGGGACAGAGTGGAAGAACTATCGCTGGAAGGTCCACACCCTTGTGGTGAAGCCGAAGAATCTGATGTAACACGACAAGAGGGAGACAATGAAACGACTACGAGACCAGAGAGGTATCGCCCTCATCACCGCCGTGCTCCTCTCTCTGATATCACTGGCGATGGTGCTTTCGGTGATCTACTTCGTCATGCAAGGGTCGAAGATATCGGCGATACAGAAGAAGTACCAGACTGCCCTTGAGGCTTCACATGGTGCTGCGGAGATCGTGACCAAGACGGTCATCCCCAATGCCATCACTCTCAGCGCAGACGACCTCGGTTCCACGAAGGAATACTCGATCGCCGACTTCAAGGCTGATTATGCAGGGCTCGGCATGGAGGTGCCGACCACTGCGGCGTGTCTCTTCGACAAGCTCCGCAAATCGACGACGCTCTGGGCTCCCGGGTGCAGCTCTACGCTTGATGTTGGTCCTTCTGTCTATGACATGAAGTTCATTCTTGAAGCTGTTGCGCCGCAGCCGGACTTCGATGTGTATGTGAAGATTGTCGACACCATCAAAGGAAACTCAAACACGAGCGGGATCAATCTGGAAGGCCTCGGCGTCGTCGAGTCCGGATCGGGGCTTGTCGTCCCGATGCACCGGCCATATCTGTACCGGATGGAGGTTCAGGCAGAGCGCCAGAGCAAGGAGGAGCGGGCGAACCTCACGGTACTGTACGGGTTCTAGACCGCCATGTCCATGGGAAACTTATACCGTTTTCTTGCGCTGATTTGCATGATAACTGCTCTTTCCTGCAGCCAGGCCAAATCACCGCTTGTCGAAAGAGCCGGCGACGGAGCAACCTCTCACAAACCCACGAATCTCGTCACCGACATTCGAGAACAGGACGATTCTGCTTCCGGCGGTGACGAGGTGACGGGTCCCGACGGCAATCATCCGCCTTCCATAGCGACGGCAAGCCTGAAGCTGGAAAACGAAAACAATCTCGATGTCATCAGGGTGTTGCCGGTGGGTATTGACAAGGACGGCGATCCGGTGTCCTTTTCCTGTGAGTGGACAAGGAACGGAACAATTGTGGGCAACGGCGAGAGCCTGAGCGAGTTCAAGCGCGGTGACAGTCTCTCGGTGAAGATCACGCCCTACGACGGGAAAGCGTACGGCCGTCCGAAGACCGTCGTTACAGAGATACTGAACACCTGTCCGAAGGTCATAGGACATTCCGAGTTCGTCTTCGACGGCGCGGTGTTCAGCACGAGGATCAACGCCACAGACCCTGACGGCGATAGCATTACGTACTCGATCGCGAGCGCCCCCGCGGGGGTGACAGTCGATGCCGACAGCGGTCTCCTCAGATGGGCGGTGCCTCCAGATTTCACCGGAAGGCAGGAAGTGACGGTGAAGATCAGCGACGGCGCTGGCGGGGAACTGATCTACACTCTGCCGATCGAGATCTTGAAGACAGCGGACGTACCGAATGCCAAGGCCCTCTAGCTCGCACACACCAAGTCGCTGAGGCAGGTCGGGTACAAAGGACACACCGAACGATACCTCCACTGCATTTCACCACCTCTTCAGCCTGGTGCCACGAAGACACGCCGTTCAGAAAGCAGCAAGACATCAGGCGCAAAATCACATCGCTTCGCGGGGTAGACGCCGCGCTGGCACTGACCTCACTCAAAATGCCGGAATAGTCCGGGATTTTCCTACGAATCTCGGGACCGCCAGAGAGTCCTCTTGTCCTGCGGTCCCGTGCTCAGGTAAGCTGAGGGACCGTGGCCATTTCGCCGTGTGACAGATGATCAGGGCCGTTCTTTTCGACTTCGGCGGCGTCATCGCCGAAGAGGGATTCCGGGAAGGACTTCGTGCGATTGCACTTCTTGCCGGCCTCGACAGCGAGGCGTTCTTCGAACTGGGAAGGGAGACGGTATACCGTTCAGGCTACGTCGTCGGTGCCGCACCCGAGTCGGCTTACTGGCGGGAGATCAGGGAAAGGACCGGCATTTCTCTCACGGATGATCTCATGCGGCGGGAGATTATCCGCCGTTTTGTGCTGAGGCCCGAGATGCTCGCTCATGCCGACAGGCTGCGCTCCTCGGGCCTCCGGGTTGCTATCCTCAGCGATCAGACAAACTGGCTCGAAGAGATCGACGAGCATGAGCATTTCTCCGGACATTTCGACCGCGTCTTCAACTCGTACAGGCTCGGCAAGAGTAAGAGGGACCCATCTGTTTTCGGTGACGTCTGCAGGGAAATGGGGGTGGAGCCTAGGAAGACTCTTTTTGTCGATGACAGTGCCGAGAATGTGGCGAGGGCGAGAGGGGCAGGCCTCGGGGCAATTCACTTCACCGCGGTTGACCGGTTCGAGAAAGAACTGAGCGTTGTCCTGTCCTCACGAATCTCCTGAAAGCCTCTTCTCAAGCCTTTCCATGTCGGCGAGGAAATCCTCGCGCGATGTACATGACCGGTGAGACTCGAGAATCTCGTCGCGAGCCGATGTCAGTCTCCGGAAGGCCGTCTGTCTCTCGAAATCGAAGGCGTCCCAGTCGCCTGTCCGCACGAACTCATCGAAGCTCTCCCTTATCCTGAGACAGAGCCTCTTCTGATAGGCGGTGAAGGACTGCAGGTAAAGGGCCAGGGTCGCAGAGTCTCTGCGGTCGATCAGGTACTTCAAAGGACCGCGGTCAGAAGTGTCCGCGATAGCGTCTTTCACCTGCCGGAGCAGGTACTCCGTCCTTCTGTCCTCGCACTGTGACAGGAGGGGAGGCCACTCGGGGAGGTCCTCTCGGGCCTCTGCCAGTTCATGAAGCAGGACGACCTGCGCGTAGTGCTCTGTGAATGCGCTGAACTGCGAGTCGAACTTCGCGTCGAGATCTTGGCCGGGAGTGATTCCGAAATCCGCGAACGCCTGCAGCGAGTGACGGTCACCGCGACCCTGCGCTTCCATGAAACGCTCCCACAGCAATACCCTGAGCGGATCGAGCCGGACGAATATGTCTCCGCCCTGGAGCATGCCTGCCGAGGCAAACAGGTCCCTCGCACTCTCTCTCTTCACGACGTATGCGGTGTGGCCGTCTATCTTCGAGCACGATTGGATCTCTCCAATGAAAAAAGTGGGCTTCATGTGGAGGGCGTATCCTGCTCCGTAGACCAACCCATATCCTCCGATCTCCCGGTTGATCAGCACCGAGTCGAATGCGTCGCGGCTCGTTGCGGGCGTGGTGATGTTTCTGTAGTGCTGATCCTGTAGTTCACTCCAGTATTCCTCTCTGACGCCGATCCAGTCCACGATCTCCTCGCGGTTGATGGGTTCCCACGGCCTCAGGCCCAGCTCGGCTCTGTAGAGATCCCTCATTCGCATCAGGAGGCCGCAGATCGAAAAATAGCCCCAGTGGAGCGCGTCGGAGAGATCGCAGTTGTACTTTACGTCCCGGATCAGGCTTTCCATGTATTATTGTACCCCTGAAAGGAGCTTGTCCCGCAACTTCTTAGTGAGGGCGTCAGCGACTCTGAGAGGTTCAGGGATGCGGAATCTGCCGGTGCAGTGGAGGGTAACCCTGATAGCATCGCTCAGTGTTATGCGATGCCCGGGCGACACGAAGAGAGGCTTTACTCGATCGCGTGTTCTCAACGCGGCGCCTATCACGACGCCATGCTCGTTGACAAGCGGTGCCCAGGAGCCCTTCCGCGCATCCGGTTCAGTGTAGCTGCCCACGAGCCTGGACTTGGCGCAGCCGATAGTTGGCGCGTCGAGGAGCACGCCGAGGTGTGAGGCGATGCCGCACATCCGCGGATGGGCGATGCCCTGCCCGTCGACAAGGAGGAGGTCCGGAATCGCCGAGAGCTTCCGGATTGCACAGGCAATCGCCGGTCCTTCCCTGAAGGTGAGATACCCCGGAATGTAGGGAAACGTGACCGCCCTGACACAATGGGTCTGCTCGAGGAATTTGAGGCTCCCAAACTCAAAGGATGCCGCCACGGCGATAACCCTGTCGTCGGAGAAGGCCGCATCCACTGCCGTGACGGTCACGGGTGTCGCGGCGAGCGGGGCGATGACTACTCTCTCCGCGAAGGCAGCCTGGAGGGTCTTTGCTTCCCCGATGGTCTTGGGCCATGGAGGAGGCGGGTGAGAAATCTTCATTGTGTGTAGTTTCTCCGTCTGTAGTATAATTCAGAATTTAGCTCTCGTCACAGAGGTCCCACGGTGTCTGAGTTAACCCCTTTGATGAAACAATATTTCGGCGTGAAGGAACAGCACCCTGACGCGATAGTCCTCTTCAGGCTTGGTGATTTTTACGAAATGTTCGGAGAGGATGCAAAGACGGCTTCCTCACTCCTTCAGATCGCCCTCACCACCCGTGACAGGGGGAAAGACGATCCTGTGCCTATGTGCGGCGTTCCCTACTTCTCTGCGGATAGTTACATTGCGAAGCTGATAAAGGCGGGGCACAAGGTGGCTGTCTGCGAGCAGGTCGAAGACCCGAAGCTCGCGAAGGGCATTGTCGAGAGGAAGGTTGTGAGGGTGATCACCCCGGGTACGCACACGCCCGATCAGCCGAAGGAGAATGCATATCTCATGAGCATCTCGCCTGCCGGGGACCGCTGCGGTGTAACAGTGGCCGACCTCTCCACAGGGGAGTTCACCGTGTACGAGAGCGGGAAACCGGTCGGCGATGAAATTGAACGGTTCGAGCCCCTCGAGATCCTCTGTCCGAGGAGCACGGAGCACGACCTGCACTTTTCCGAGGTCCTCAAGGGGCGATACGTCTCGTATGTAGACGACTGGCTTTTCGATCAGACCGAGGCCTACAGGAATCTCTTGAGGTATTTCAAGGTCTCCTCCCTCGACGGGTTCGGGTGCGCCGGTCTGAGCGCGGCGATTTCTGCTGCGGGAGCCCTCATCACCTACCTCGAAGAGAACCAGAAGTTCCTGAGCTTCAGGAAGATCTCGGTCCTGACCGACGGTTCTCACATGTTCCTCGACGGCGCGACGAAGAGGAACCTCGAACTTATTCGCAATATGCGGGACGGTTCAGCGGCGGGGACACTGCTGTGGGCGCTCGATGAGACTCTCACGCCCATGGGGGGACGTTACCTCAGGAACGCGGTCGTCAAGCCGCTCGTATCGTCTGTCGACATACGCAGAAGGCTTGACGGCGTGGAGCATATCGTCGAAAATTACGAACTGACCGAGGACCTGCGCACCACACTCAGAAAGATCCAGGACATCGAGAGGCTCACCTCCCGAGTCGTCTCGAAATCGGCTTCGCCCCGGGACCTCTTCGCGCTGAGAAGCTCAATCGATTCACTCCCGAAACTGAAGAAGCTCTGCGCCGCCTCGGGCAGCGAATATCTCAGGGAGTTGGGAGGGGACATCTCCGACCTTTCCGAGGTGAAGGATCTCATACAGCAGAGTGTGGCCGAGAGCCCGCCTGCGAGTGCGAGGGACGGCGGCGTCATTAAGACCGGATATCACAGGGACGTGGACGAACTGCGTCATGTTTCCTCGAGCGGCAAGGATTTCATCGTGCGCCTGGAGACTGCCGAGCGGCAGAGAACCGGCATACCGTCTCTCAAGGTCGGGTTCAACAGGGTCTTCGGCTATTACCTGGAAGTGACCAAGCCGAACCTCCATCTCGTCCCCGCAGACTACGTCCGCAAGCAGACCCTGATGAACAGCGAACGCTTCACGACGGAGGAGTTGAAAGAGTTCGAGTCGAAGATACTCGGTGCGGAAGACCGTCTGAAGGAACTTGAGTTCGAGATATTCCTCCAGGTGCTCGACAGGATTCAGGGATTTGCCGGACAGTGCATGGCTGCCTCGTCGTCGGTGGCCGTTATAGATTTTCTGACTGCCCTCGCCATTGTCGCGAAGCGGCACGATTACACAAAACCCTCGGTGACGGATGACGATACAATCGAGATCGTCGATGGAAGGCACCCGGTGCTTGAACGGCTTCTCAGAACCCGTGGTGCAGGCGTCGGCGATGAGCGCTTCATACCCAACAGCACCCGCCTTGACGGGACGGACAACAGACTGCTCGTCATCACGGGCCCCAACATGGCCGGGAAGTCCACGTACATGCGTCAGGTAGCCCTGATCGTGCTCATGACGCAGATCGGATCCTTCGTGCCTGCATCGAGCGCGACGGTCGGCATAGCCGACAGGATATTCACCCGCATCGGCGCCATGGACTTCATCTCGGCAGGACAGAGCACGTTCATGGTGGAGATGATCGAAGCCGCCAACATTTTGAATAATGCGACGCGCAGGAGCCTCATCCTCCTGGATGAAGTCGGCAGGGGGACGAGTACGTTCGACGGTATCAGCATCGCATGGGCGGTGGCCGAGCATCTCGTGAACGCCGTCGGCGCGCGGACACTCTTCGCCACTCATTATCATGAGCTGACGGACCTCGCCCTTGGGGCTGAGGGAATAGTGAATTACAACGTCGTCGTGAGGGAGTGGGGGGATGAGATCATCTTTCTGAGGAAGATCGAGAGGGGCCCTGCCGACAAGAGCTACGGTATTCACGTTGCACGCCTCGCGGGCCTGCCTGATGAGGTGATTGAGTCTGCAAAGGCGGTGCTCGAAAGGCTCGAGAAGCGTGAGTCTGAGGCGTTGCGGCCGAGGGCCACACAGATGGACCTCTTCTTCACAGGAGAGCCTCTGGCGCTTCAATTGCTGGCTCTCGACCTCGATTCCCTTACCCCGCAAAAGGCACTGAAGAAACTCCGGGAGTTGAGGAAGACGGCAGAGGATCTCAAAGGATGAGGACGAGGCGGGGCGACGGAGCTGCAAACCCCGGTCTGCGCACTGCGCGAGCCCATTGCCAAGATCCTTCTTCCCGGCTGCCGGGACCATGATCGTCGTCGGACTCACCGGCAATTACGGGATGGGCAAGAGCACGGTCGCGAAGATGTTCGCGGCGAGCGGCGCGGTGACACTCGACACCGACGAGGTCGTGAGGGAGATCCTGAAGGATGGGGCGGTGATCGATGAGGTGAAGAAAACCTTCGGCGACGATATTGCGGAAGGGGGCACGCTACGCAAGGACAAGCTCGCAGACATGGTATTCGAGGATTCCTCGCTGAGGATCACCCTGGAAAACATCCTTCATCCGCGCGTGTTCGAGGCTGTCGATCGGGTGATCGCGGAAGTTGCCCGCCGGGGGGGGCCGTCGGTTGTGGTTGTTGAGGCGCCGGTGCTCTTCGAGAGGGGATACGAGAACAGGTTCGACAAGATCGTGACCGTGTACGCCTCCGAGGATGTCGCGATCGCCCGCCTTTCGGAGAAGGGAATTCCGGAGGAGAGCGCACGGCGGAGATTGAGGAGCCAGTTCAGCATCGAGAAGAAGCTCAGCGCTTCTGACTTTGCCGTGGACAACGGGCGCGATCGTAGATACACCGAGGAGCAGGTCAAGAAGATATACAACGAACTCGTCAAGCTGGAGAGGCGCCTTGGAAATAATTAGGTCACTGCCGGAGACTCTCGGGTGCGTGAATCCGGTGCTCACCATAGGGAATTTTGACGGGGTGCACCGCGGGCACCAGAAAATACTGAGGAGGGTGGTCGAGACTGCGAACGATGTCGGCGGAACGCCTGTGGCGATGACCTTCCACCCCCACCCCGTGCGCGTTCTGGCTCCCGAGCGGGGTTTGAAGATCATCACGCCGCTCGAGGACAAGGCGGCGCTCATGTGCCGGTCAGGGATCTCAATGCTCATCTGCGTGCCCTTTGACAAGGACTTTTCCCGGACGGACGCGGATGATTTCATAAGAGACGTGCTCGTGCGACGGTTCGGTGTCAGATGGGTCATCGTGGGCCACAGTTATTCTTTCGGGCGGGGAAAGAGGGGAGGAACTGCACTCCTGCGAAGGCGTGGTAAGACGGCTGGCTTCGGCGTGACGGTGGTCCGGTACGCGACCGTCTATGGCGACATCGTGAGCAGCAGCAGGATCAGGAGCCTGCTCCTGAGGGGGCGCGTCTGTGAGGCTTCGCAGATGCTCGGCAGGGCTTACCACATCGAGGGCAGCGTCGTGAAGGGGGTGGGGAGGGGTGCGCCGCTCCTCGGTACTCCTACTGCGAACATAGTCACTGACAATGAGCTCATCCCCAAGGAGGGAGTCTATGCGGTGAAGGTTTCCCTCGTTGAGCCGGAACGCACGCCACCACCCCGGTCCGGACGGTCCACGCTGTCATGCGGCGAGGCGCGGGAGACACCGGTATATGGCGGGGTCGCGAATATAGGCATCAACCCCACGTTCGGAGGCGAGGCGATGAGCTATGAGGTGCACCTGTTCGGGTACTGTGGCGACCTGATCGGCAGCAGACTTCGGGTGCACTTCCTCGACAGGATCAGGGACGAGCGGCGGTTCCGGAGCATTGGAGAGCTGAAGACGCAGATTCAGCGGGACATCCGGAAGGCCGGCCTCATGCTCGCGCGAAAGAATACAGATCTATACCTCTAGGGGGTCGACGTCGATAGAGACGTGCACTCCCTTGAGCGCGCCGAATACGGCCACGAAGTCCCGGGCTGCGGCGTGCAGCTCTTCCCTCCGCGTTGACCTGAAGACGACCTGAAGTGTCCGCTGGTAATGCTGCAACGGCGGGTCCTTCTCAAACGGGCCGAGGCGTTCCACCGCAGGATGAGATTGCGCAACGAACAGCTTTTTCAGTTCCCCGCCGGACATCCCCTTTGAACTCACGGTGATGAGGATCATGCGCGAGTAAGGGGGGAACCCCAGCGCCTTGCGCTGGATGAGTTCCTCCCTCGTGAAGCCCTCATAGTCCAAGTTCCTCAGGTTCCTGAATATCGGGAGAGTCGGTACCGCAGTCTGGAGCAGGACCGTGCCGCCGGGCCTCACGAGCCGGGATGCCTGGAGGACCTCCTGGAACGTCCTCTCCGAGGATCGGAAGTGCGGCCTCGAGAGGAGGGTGTCGATGTCCACGAAGACGACTGCACCCAGTGACCCTTCCGATAGCCTCCTCGTCGCGTGGGCGGTTCCCACGAGCACCGGGACGAGATCCGTGACGGCGATCTCGAATGAGTCCAATGTCGCACCCTTGCTCTTTTCGATCAGACGGGCCTCTACCCCGAGCGTCTCTTCGAGGAATTCCTTGACCTTCTCAGTGCCGCTCTTGAAGGGGACTATCTGAAAACCGCCGCAGACGCTGCAGCGGTCCGGGGCCTGCCCTTGGTTCCTGCAGCGCTGGCATCTCGTGAGCCCCGGGGTCTTGTGAAACACAAGTGGCAGCCGGCATGAGGGGCACAACGCGACTTGTCCGCACTCATTGCAGCAAAGGAGGGAATATCCCTTCCTTGGCGGGAGAAAGAGGACCGCATCTTCCGATGACAGGATCCTTTTCGAACGATTCAGCACTTCCCTCGAGAGGGTGGGGGCATGGCGCCGCGGACGCCTCACGATCATTACCGCCGGTCGCTGGCGGACTGAAGCCACTGGAGACTCGCCGCTCGCGATCGGTTCAGGTGCATTTGCGAGAGAGGCAGAATGGGGGCCCCCTGTCCTGTGCCCGAAAATAGCCACCCCCGGCGGAGCCTTCAACACGCTGTACTTCTTGCTTATCGTGTTGTACGTTGATTCGAGGGAAGGGCTTATCGAAGAGAGGAGGACAGGGGCGCTTTCGATCAGGGCCCTCATAACGGCAACGTCCCTTCCGTGGTACCGCATCCCCTCCTCGGCCTTGTAGGAGGGGCTGTGCTCGCACACCACAGCGATGAACCCTACGGCACGGGCAGGCACAAGCACTGCCGATCTCGTGCCGATGATGATGTCGGATTCCCCTGAGATGATGCGCCGTATCGCGTCCAGACGTCTTGCCCGTGTGAGCCTGCTGTGAATGATCGCCAGCCTCTCTCCTGCGATCTCCCCGAGCGCGGCGGAGAGCGGTTCGATTCTGGTGATCTCCGGCACAAGCACGATCACGCCCATGACGGATGCCATGACCGTTTCGAGTATCCCGGCAATGAGCCTGTGCTCGTCGCCGTGAGAGGATGCCTTGAAAAGAAATGAACGGTAGACCCCGCGGCGGATGCAGTCGGTCACGGCGGAAAAGCTTCCGGCAAGGGTACCTTTCGCCGATTCGGAAGGCCCGCCGGGACCGTCCCGATGATGCTCACGCTTTGACAGGGAGGGGCCGAGGGGACACCCATGATCGGACAGGAAGCCGAGCGTCTCTTCGAAGAACATGCTCTTGAGAGCGAGGCCGCCGGGGGTCAGGTAGTAGTCCGAGAGCCATGACATAAGGCGCATCGTTGCTCTGCCGCCGAAGCGCTCGTGGACGCTGACGACGCTCTTTATTTTTTTTCTCCCACCACCAATCTCCGCTGCTATCTTGCCCTCCTCAACCACTTCCGTCATGACGCCGTACGCCAGCCTTCCAAGCAGTGGCGCCCTCACGACCCTGCCGACGAGATCTTCCGGGCATGGTGAAGGAACGCTGTAGGTGAGGGGAGGGAGCTTCAGGGGAAAGACGACGTTTACGTATACCACAGATGATTAAAGATACAGGATTTCGTCGGAGCCGGACAAGCCTCGTAAGGGTGCCGGGAACTGCAGCGTCATGAAAAGGTGGGGAAGGGCAAGAAATGCGCAAAGTCTAGCAATATGAACGCTTGACAAGCACAGCCGAAAATAAGTAACATGTTTTTGGGAGAGAAGCACAAAAAAGGAGACACACAATGTTTGAGAAATTCACCGAGCGAGGCAGGAAGATAATCATATACGCGAAAGAGGAAGCCGAAAGGAGAAACAACGACTACCTCGGCACGGAACACGTGTTGCTTGCGCTTTTGAGAGAGGAGGACAGTGTTCCCATTACCATTCTCAAGAAGATGGGGCTGTCCACGGACGAGATCAAGTACGAGGTGGAGAGGAACCTCGCAGTCGGCGCCAATCTCATCACCTTCGGTGACATACCGTTTACACCCCGTGCCAAGAAGGTCCTGGAGCTTGCCATTGAGGAAGCGCGGCTGCTCGGGCACAACTACATCGGGAGCGAACATCTCCTGCTCGGCCTGATCAGAGAGGAAGAGGGTGTTGCTGGAAAGGTCCTGAGGAACCTTGGCGCGAACCTCCTCGGTGCGCGACAGCTCACGATAAACCTCTCGACCAAGCCGCAGTTTCAGCACCCGCACCAGAAGGAACGGAAGAAGACGAACACTCCCGCTCTGGACGAGTTCGGAAGGGACCTCACCATGCTTGCCGTCGAAGGAAAACTCGACCCGGTCATCGGCAGGGATGACGAGATAGAGCGGGTCCTGCAGGTTCTCGGAAGGAGGCTGAAGAACAATCCGGCCATCATCGGGGAGCCAGGCGTCGGCAAGACCGCCATCGTTGAGGGGCTGGCCCAGCGCATCGTTGCAGGGGATGTCCCGGACAGCCTCATCGGCAAGCGCATTATCTCTCTCGACCTCGGTGCCCTCATTGCCGGCACGAAATACAGGGGTCAGTTTGAAGAGAGACTCAAGGCGGTTATGCGGGAGATCCTCCAGGCCGAAAATGTCATCCTCTTCGTCGACGAGTTCCACACCCTCGTGGGAGCAGGAGCGGCGGAGGGGTCTGTGGACGCGTCCAACATGCTGAAACCGGCGCTGTCACGGGGTGAGTTGCAGTGCATCGGCGCTACCACCCCCGATGAATACAGGAAGCACATCGAGAAGGACGGCGCGCTTGAGAGGAGGTTCCAGCCGATTTACGTCCAGCCTCCGACCGTGGACAGCACCATAGACATCCTGAGGGGGATAAAGTCCAAGTACGAGAGCCACCACCGGGTCAGGTTCGCGGACGATTCGCTTGTTGCTTCCGCCAAGCTTTCCGATCGATACGTCACCGACAGGTATCTTCCGGACAAGGCGATCGACGTCATGGACGAGACCGGATCGAGGATCAGGCTGAAGCGTTCCACGACCCCCCAGGAACTGAAAGATATGGAATCGGAACTCATCCAGCTCGCAAAGGAAAAGACCCTCTATGTGAGGCTCCATGACCTTGAGAAGGCTCAGAAAATCAGGGCCGATGAAGAGAAGCTGAAGAAGCTCTACGAGGCCCAGTACCGCAAGTGGAGGGATTCGCTGACCAAAGAAGTCCCCGTCATCGACGATGAAGACATAGCGTACACTGTGTCGAAGATGACAGGGATACCCCTGTACAAGCTTGAGGAAACGGAATCTGAGAAACTGCTGAGGATGGCCGATGTGCTCCACACGAGAATCGTCGGGCAGGACGATGCCATCCGCGCCGTCGCACGGGCGATCAAGCGCTCGAGGGCGGGACTCAAGACCAAGAACAGGCCGATCGGCTCCTTCTTCTTCTTGGGGCCTACCGGCGTGGGCAAAACGGAACTCGCGAAAGCTCTTGCAGAGTTCATGTTCAGCGACGAGGCTGCGCTTGTCAAGATCGACATGTCGGAGTACATGGAGCGTTTCAACGTGTCGAGGCTCACCGGAGCACCTCCCGGGTACGTGGGGTATGAGGAAGGAGGCCAGCTGACGGAGAAGATCAGGAAGAGGCCGTACGCGGTGGTCCTCTTCGACGAGATCGAAAAGGCACACCAGGATGTCTTCAACATTCTCCTGCAGATACTGGACGAGGGTGTGCTCACCGACAGCTACGGCAGGAAGGTCGACTTCAGGAACACGATCATCATCATGACCTCCAACCTTGGGGCGCGGATTATCGAAAAGGCAACCCCTCTCGGCTTCCAGAGGTCCTCCTCTGCGGATGCCTATGAAAAGATCAAGGACAACGTCCTCTCGGAGCTGAAGAAGACCTTCAACCCCGAGTTCCTCAATCGTGTGGACGAACAGGTCGTATTCCATCAGCTCGATAAGGAGCAGCTCCTGTCGATACTCGACCTGCTCGTGAGCGAAACAAACAAGAAGCTGGCGGAGCGGGGCCTGACGATTGAGGTGACGCAGGAGGCGAAGGAATGGATCCTCAAGAAGCACTACCAGCCTGCGTACGGCGCGAGGCCGATGAGGAGGGCTGTGGCGAAGGAGATCGAAGACCAGCTCTCCGAAGAGTTGATCAAGGGAAGCATGAAGAGTGTTTCCACCGTGAGGGTCGTCCTGGAGGGAGACAAACTCATGTTCATCCCCGTTGAGGACGCCGTACTGCTTGCCGTAAACTGACGACGCAGGACACAGTGCGCTGACGCGTGTAACGGAAGGCGCACTGTGTTTTTTTGCGATGCTTATGAGAATGCACCCATGAACAGAAAGTCAATCACACTCGGGATGATTCTCCTGCTCGGCGTCGCCGTTGTGTTTCTTATTGCCAGACCTGGCGATCACCGTGCCGAAAGAAAGGTCGCAACGGGAGGCAAGGCGCCCGGTTTCGAGCTGAAAGACACGGACGGAAAGGTTTGGAAACTCTCCGACCTCGGGGGAAGGGTAGTGGTGCTCAACTTCTGGGCCACGTGGTGCGACCCTTGCAGGGAAGAGATCCCCTCCATCCAGAACATGGTCAACGGTGAGAAGGGAAACGAGAAGTTCGTGTTTCTCTCCGTCCTCTACAGGGATGATCCTGGCAAGGCTGTTGCTTATCTCAGGCAGAGGGGGTTCGGCTTCCCCGTGCTCATCGACGATGGGAGCGTTGCAGTCTCCTACGGCGTCACCGGCGTGCCCGAGACGTTTGTGATCACCCCCGAAGGAGTGGTCAAGGACAAGATCGTCGGGCCAATTGATTGGAATGCGCCGGAGGTGAGAGCGGCGCTGACGAAGCTCATCAACGCCGGGAAATCGTAAGGCTGAGATCTGAGACAGCCTCAGATATGGGGAGAGCATTCACATGCCGTCCCGTCTGACACGCCAGGGCCGCTTCAAGCCGAGATGGGAACCCCAAAGCCACCGCACAAAGCGCTCCTCTTTGTAGCTGCACTCTATCCCGCAGAGAACCGTTATTACGGCGGGCGCCGATTCCTTGAAGACCTGTTCGGTGAGATCATCATGGAGAGTCCTCCCATCAGATGGGACTTCTCCTCCTACTACCGCGAGGAACTCGGGGAGCCGCTCTTCAAGAGACTGATATTCTTCAGGGAACTGGTCGAACAGGGAAGCATCGCGACGGTCAAGTTGATGAGCAACGAGGCTGAGGTCGCTCTCTCGTCGAGCGGCAGGAGGACGATCAACCTCGATCCCGGTTATCTCACCGGTGCAAAGGTTGTCCTCGCTTCAACGAAGGACTATTCACACCGGATCTATCTCAGGGACGGCATCTATGGCGAGGTCACGCTTGTCTTCACGAAAGGGCGGTTCATACCCCAGATGAACACCTATCGGGACTACCGCGACGAACGGTTTATCGGAATGTTCCACACGGCGCGGACGATGCTTTCGCTCATGTGCAGGGGTGCCATGTGAAGGCCGTACCTTGGCGAGCTTCTATAAGCCATCGTTTTCTGCTAAACTCGATGCGTAGAGTCGCCGGACGCGACGAACGTGCAGATATCCGTCAGGTCAAACGGGACGCGTGAGCTTAGGAGGTGCATGATGCCCGCATATGAGTACCACTGCAGAGACTGCAACCACGACTTCACGGTTTTCCTCACCCTTAGAGAATACGATGCGATGCCGAAGATCAAGTGCCCCCACTGCGGAAGCGACAACGTCCAGAAAAAGCTGACGGGGTTTTTCGCGAAGACGAGCAAGAAGAGTTAGTCAATGGCAGTATTCAGACATTCGCGCCGGCAGACGTGGGCGAAGTCCGGTTACCGGACTGTCTTGCTTACCTCGTTCGAGAACGTGCTCTCGTTCCTCGATGCATCATAAGCGGTCACGCTGAAGTAGTGAGTTCCGGGAGAGAGGTTCTGGAGCGTATATGATCTGACATTCCCCACGTCGACCGAAGTGGAGTACCGACGTGACGAGGTTCCGCGGTACACCTTGAATCCCGCCAGGTCGTCAAGAGGTGTTCCGTCGGCGTTCGTGATCGGCGGGTCCCACGAGAGCGTCACGCCGGGAGGCGGAGCCGCAGGCGCGGGAACCACGAACTGAGTTGTCCAAAGGTAGAACGCTTCGAGCGAGCCGGCAGGAGCAACGAGAAGGTAGAGCGCGTATTCTCCCGGCGGGATGAGAGACGTGCTGAGGGTAAGCGGGGTTTCATCTAACGGACCGGTGACGGCGCTGAGCCAGGGCTCGACGCCTGGCGGTGGTTCTCCGGCTGCGAGCGCAGCGTTGACCTCATCGACTGAGAACTGCCTGAAGCTGAGGTCAGGCCGGAGGGAAAAGATGGCACCGGGCAATGACTGATGGGCATAAGCGCCATAAATGTCTACGGGAGCTGAGAAAGAGGGAAGTAGAGCCCTGATCCTGACGAGGGATCCGGCTGTTGCGATTGGACCGACACCTACCGGCCTCGCCTCGCCCGGTGAGAAACCGTTTGAAGGGTGCTCCAGGGCCGGATACGCCCACGTGTGCTGTCCCGCTGGCAAGGGGAAGACCTGAGCAACGGCCAAGGCAGGAACGACAGTTAGCGTAGCCAGTGCGACAAATGCATAGACAGCCCTCATGACGCCCATCCCCCGACCCCTTGTGGAATCGAAATCCGACAATACTGCAACAGTTGGGACACTACAGCGCACTATGCCATACCGACCAATCTCTTCTTATCAATGTGCATGCCAGGGTCCGCAGGACATGCCGTGTTGACACAACTACCTGATGTTCAGTGAGTATTGCATAGCTGGATGTCCGTCAGCGTATTGACGCTCTCTGCTTTTTGTATGGTATGCCATACAAAACCGTGTGAATTGCCGCACAATATTAGAGCACCGTCTCCACGCGGTATAAACAGTCAGGGCGAGTCTTGAGACGGATCTGTGTGGTAAAATCCGAGTACGCATCTTGTTGGAACACGCTCTGGAAAAGGCATGAGTTTCGTGAAGACGACCCTCAGGATTTCGGGCTTGGTCGGCCGCCTCCTGCCCGGCGTTGCCGCGGCGGCCTTTCTGCTTGTAGCTGTCATTGGAACGCTGAAGCTATCGAAGCAGAAACCGCAGTAACAGAATCGCTGTTCACCGCGGAATTCGATTGACGAGTCCCGCCGGCGGCCGGTAATGCGACCAAAATCACACGGCGACAGCCTCATTTTGCCCGGAGGATGTCGAATCCACCTTGTGGTTCCACGTACGATGAGGTCTCGATGCGCATTGCGCATTGTACTGAGTTGTGATAGCCTTGATATGGTCCCGGCCGTTGTTTCCTGAGTGGGGCGAGGGGTTATCGATCCCTCAACAATATTTCTTGGAGGTGCTCTATGGACAGGAGAGCTTTCCTGAGGGCGACCGCAACCGGTGTCGCAGCGCTCGCTCTTGCGCAAGACGCTCTTTCGGCGGAGATGTATTTTCCCTCCAAAGTCGACCCGAAACTCTTTCAGGATATCAACAGGGTGAAAGACCCGGCGAACAAGACAGGGCTCGAGAAGACACACGCCCCGGTAATCAAAGCGCCTGCAGAGGTAAAGGCCGAAGAGCCTTTTGTCGTGGAGGTTTCCGTCGGTGAAGCCCTCCACGTTATGGGTCAAGCTCACTGGATCGAGTATATCGAGCTTAACGTCGGCAATGAACCTGCAGGCAGGGTGGACTTTCAATCCCGGGGATATCTGAAACCTCGGGCCTCCTTCACCGTAGTACTCGGCAAAGATCTGGCGGCAGCAGGAAAGGTCACGCTCGTGGCCTACCAGAGGTGCAACCTTCACGGATACTGGGAGGGCTCCGCCGACGTCAAAGTGACTGCCTGATCCAACTCGATTCGTCGTAAGCAGAGAGAGGGCCTGCCGGGAGACGCGGCCCTCTCGCCTTACTACCCTCCCCGAAATGTCCTGATACCAACCCGCATCCGTCCTGAAATGCAATTGCAAAGGTGGCGCTCTTGAGGCCCGAGGCCACTCTTTGAAGGCTTGCAGAACCTGAGACGACAGCCCTGTTCGTGTTGCTCACCGGGCTCTCCATCTGTCTACGGTTTTCAGGGCCGAAGAGGGCATTCACATCCCTGGCGAGACTGTCTGCGGTGCTCGAAAGGCCTTCAAGCCTTGCCGCGATGCGGGTGAAGTCCACCGCCTCCTCGGAGGGTATCTTATCGCCGGGCTGAATCCGCTCGGGTGTTGTCCTGTCAACGGCAAGCTGAAGGTAGATGTCCCCTACGATGGCGACGAGACAGGGCAGTTCGCGGGTCACGACGACGATTGTCATCTTGAAGACGTCTCTCAGCTTGACGATGAGGTCGTCGAGTCCCGCTGCGGTTACGGGATCCTATCCCGCGGAGGACTCGTCGAAGAAGAGCAAATCCGGGTCGAGCGCCATCGCCCTCGCGATGCCGGGCCTCTTCTTCATGCCCCCGGATAGCTGCGGGGGGAAGAAATGCTCGAAGCCCGAGAGGCCGACGAGGTCGAGCTTCATGGAACTCTTTGCAGGATACCCCGTGGCTTGGAATCTGTCCGAAAATGCTGCTACACTTGTTCATGAGGTCCTCCTTGGGTCTTACTTGATTTCGGCAAATCAATTCTACCCGTTGGAGGCTCCCTCCCTACAATCTATCTTGGACAAGTCTGGGATGAAGAGGAAGATCAACGGTCTCACCGGGCATTACATCGTCTGCGGAGCCGAGCGGACTGGCCGGTACGCGGTCTAGGAACTGCTGAAGACCAGGCAGGAAGGACTTCGTAGTCATCGAGAAGGATCAGCACAGGACCAGGGAACTCATGGATCAGGGTATCCTCTGCGTTGAGGGGAACACGACTCGCGATCAGGTGTTGCTGCAGGCAGGGATTGAACGAGCAATGGGCCTCACCTCTTCCCTCGATACCGATGCTGAGAATCTCCTCGTGGTGATCACTGCGAAGAGGC
>JBLMXV010000051.1:0-8760 GCA_050257935.1 Chloroflexota bacterium | reverse complement strand
GCACAGGCGTCACGTTTCAGGAAACAAGCGGCAAGGATAGCGGCGTTCTTCTTCTTTATCATATTCGCCACGGTCCTCGACGGCTGCATCGCAAAATTCAGGGAGCCCATCAATGTCTTCGACCTCCTGCCCGGATCCGCGGCACCCATCGACGGCCCTGCCGAAGACAAGGCGAAAGAAGTGGATGACCTGGCATACACGGTCACGTCCCCTCACGTCACAGTCACCTTCGACCTGATTCAGACAGGCTTCTGGTTCGGGGGAAACATGTGGGTGGGGACGCTTTCCCTCGCACCGGATATTGCTCCCGGCGAATATGACCTCAAGGTCTTCCCAAAAGAGACCGGTCCACAGAAGCCCACCTCCGTATTCAAGGTGCGTGTCTACAAGGACTATGCAAGCTACCGCACGAGTTTCAAATCATTGATAAGGAGGTACCTCGATATCTCCCCCTGGTGGTTCCTCCTGGCGTGTCTTCCCTTTCTGGGAGTATCCCTCGGCTGCGTGTATCTCCTCTCTCAAAAGATCGAAGTGCTGATGGCGCAGCAGGGCAAGGCGGAGGTATACATGGTGAAAAAGACTGAAACGGGCTACGACATCGGTTTTGCCCTAGGGACGAGGCATGGCGTGGGCCCGGGGTCTCAGGTGTCGCTCTGTGATGAGAGCGGGCGGACCGTGGGAACGGTGACGGTCAGAGACTCCACCGACACCGATTCTGTGGCCGCCGTGGGCGCCGACGTGACGGTGAGACAAGGCTATGTGGTCACAAAGGAGGGGCGGTGAGTGAAAGTCGTTGAGGAGGCTGGCGAGCGGTGGAATACCTCATAACTGTCGTTGTGATTCTGCTGGCAGTGCTGTCAGGACTTGCCATCGGTAACTGGATTCGTTCAAGAATGGCGGGGACCGGCAAGAGACCCAAGGGGCCGGGGAAATAGTGCACCGGCCCTTGGGGGTTCGTCCGGTCGTGTCCGTAGCCTCTGTATGGCTTTCAAAGATAAGAAAAAATTCGTCTTATATAAGAAATATTCATAACCTGCCGGCTTTTCTTTCTGCTAACATAGTGCACTCTTATCAGGCATCATCGCGATTCATCGCATGAAGGAGTCGTTGACGTATTCGTTGTCAGCCGTGTTATCCCGTAAAAGGAGTTGCTTCTGCACTTATCGATTGCGTCACCCGATGGCGACTGGACCGTTCTTGGTTAAGAACGTAATAAGGAGGTAGGAGACATGAGTTTCCCGAGGAAGCTGTATGAATCTATGAAAGCTGCCGCCTTGTACCACGCGCAGTGGGACTACGAGGTATCGATGAACATCCTGCGCAGCAAGAAGAGGATGATCATACTGGTGGCATTGGCCGCTCTTGTACCCATCATGGCCCTTTACGTGGCAGATGCGGCGGACATCCTGGGCGGCAAGAAGGCCTACGCGCCGTCGTTTTATGCCACGAATGTCTTCCTCATCTCGATCGCCATCGGCTTCTGTGCAGGGCTCATCACCGGGTGCATCGGCGCGGGAGGCGGCTTCATCATCACGCCTGCGCTGATGGCTGCGGGCGTGAAAGGCATCCTCGCCGTGGGGACCGACCTCTTCCACATCTTTGCGAAGGCGATCATGGGGTCGGTGCTTCACAAGAAGATGGGCAACGTCAATGTCGGCCTCGCCATATACTTCCTCGTCGGGTCCATAGGAGGCGCAACGATAGGCGGCCTCATCCAGAAGGCGGTGTACGAAGCAAACCCTGTCCTGAGCGACGCGGTGGTGAGCATCATATACGCCGCAATACTCGGTTTCCTGAGCTGGTACGGCGTGTCCGATTACTTCAAGAAGAGGAAGTCCGGCAAGGAGCCGGCTGGCCACGGACACGGAGGCCATGGGGACGAGAAGACGAAGCTCGTCATCCCGAGCGCCACCGAAGTGGGAGGGATGGCCGGCAAGCTTCAGAGCAGGAGAATACCCCCGATGGTGAAGTTCGATGAGGACATGGTTCCCGGCGGGAGGAGCATCTCGGGGTGGATCCTCGCCATCGGCGGCTTCGTCGTCGGCCTTGCGGCCTCGATGATGGGCGTGGGCGGGGGGTTCATCACCTTCCCGATGTTCGTGTATGTCTTCGGTATCTCCACTTTCACTACCGTCGGCACCGACATCTTCCAGATCGTCTTCACCGCGGGATACGCGGGCATCGCTCAGTACGCAATATACGGTTACGTGTTCTATACCCTCGCCATGGGCATGCTCCTCGGATCGCTCATGGGAATCCAGATCGGGGCTCTCACCACGAAGGTCGTGAGCGGCATGACGATCCGCCTGTTCTGGGTCGTCACAATCCTCGCGGGTTTCATCAACCGTTTCACTGTGCTGCCGAAGCAGTTTACCGACATGGGCTACCTGAGCCTCCCGAAGCCTCTCGTCGGGGCCATAGAGACGGGCGGCAACATCCTCTTCTGGGTTGTGATCATTGCGTTCGTTGTATGGGTGCTGAGCAGTTTCCTTAGGAACATCAAGTCATTCAGGGGGGAATAGCCATGCTCGTTCGAGACAAGAAACATTTCACCACCGGCGCCGCCATGGCCATGACGTTCATCGGCCTCTTCATCCTCATCTTGTCGCCAGTCTTCGGCGGCGGTATGAACGGCCTCGAGTACGCCGACGATATCTTCAACAAGCTCTCCAAGGGATCTTCCTACTTCATACCCAAGCTGGTCAAAGGCACCGAGAAGACGATGGGCAAGCAGATCAATGTCACGATCAGTTACGACAGCCCTGAAGACGCGCAGCGCACCGCGGGCCTCCTGTCGGCTGCAGGTGCGACGGTGCAGCAGCAGGGAGGGACGCTGTCGGTTTCTGGAGACCTGGGAAATATGCTCATGGTGGTCCTGAAGGACTCTGAAAACATGTACAGAAACGAGGGCGACAAGGTGAAGTCGGTCTACGGGTACGACGAGAGAAAGGTCATGAAGGACTGGTGGACCGCCCTCAACAAGACGGACAAGGCCCTCCAGAACGCAAAGCAGTTCGCCCTGGCTAAGGCGATTGCGGACGTGGTCAAGAAGGGCGTCGAGCCGAGTTACAACTTCTACCAGATCCAGCCTCAGAATGTGACCGACAGGGTCGGCACGATGGCGGGGCTTCTCGTCTTTTACGTCGTCTACACGATCTGGTGGGGTTACGCGCTGTACCATCTCTTTGAGGGGCTGGGCCTCACCACCAAGAAGGTGAAGGTCAAGAAGGAACTCTAGGAGGTTTCCGTGAAGATACTTGTGCCAATCGACGGCTCGAAGTTCACCGATATGTGCCTGAAGACGGCTGCGTGGTTCTGTAAAGGCAAGGACATGGAGATCTGCCTGCTTAACATCATACAACATGTGTCCGATTTCGATTTCGAACTCGTGCCGAGAGACCGGGAGTCCCTGCGGGACAGCCTGCAGCAGCGCGCTGAGGCCCTCTTGAACAAGGCGGCGGAATTCTTGAAAGACAGGGGACTGAAGAATATCACGAGCGTCATACTGAAGGGAGCCTCGCCCGCCGCCGAAATCGTCGAGTACGCCGAAAAGGAGAAGATGAACCTCATCATAATCGGCGCGCGGGGAATGAGCGAGCAGGCGAGGTTCCTTCTGGGTGGAGAGACACCGAAGGTCGTCAAGTACGCCCCGTGCTGCGTGTACGTGGTGAAGGAGAGCTGCCTCGATTTCTGCGAGATCTGAGGCCGCGGAGCGGGCATCGAGTCCGCCCTTTCCGCTCGCATGGAGCCGTGCCGCGTGGGAGGAACGAGTGACTTTGCGTAGCCGCTGTAATCTCGCCGGTCCCCGCTGACGCGCGATGGAAGAGTCCGACCGCAAGGCCCTGCTTGCTCGCTTCGAGTCGTTGTTCGACTTCTACACCAGGCATTACAAGATAATCACCTTCCTCTTTACCGTTATTGTGCTGGGCAGCATACTCTACGTCGGCTGGACAACGGGTTCCAGGATCAGGGAAGTCGTGGTCCAGGACTTCAACAGTCAGCAGCTTGTCCTGTCGCGATACGGTGCGAGCCAGATAGAGAACGGTCTCATCAGTCTCAAGAGGGAGATCTCCCTTCTCAGCTTCTCTCCGGCGATTCAATACCTCGAAGCGGTTCAGTTGAGGCGGAGGATAGGCGTCACCTTTTCCAGCGTGAAGGAGGAGGGGACGCTGGAGATACGCTTCGTCGAGACGAAACACAGGGTTACTCACCTGGTGGACAATGAAGGGTACGTGACCGGGGAGCCTTCACCGGAGGACATGGAGCGCCTCGAATGGGCTGCCGGAGAGCAGAACAGGGGAAAGGTGCATATCGGCGATGTCACCCCCGCACACCGCGATGGCGGGCAGCGACTCATCATGAGCATGTCGACGCCCGTCTGGCAGGTTTCGGTCGATGATGCCCATCCGAAGGCGACGAATGAATTCGCAGGGGTCATCACGTTCGTCGTCGATGCCGCGGCCCTGGTGGAAAAGGTGACCACAGGCATTCGATCAGGAAAGACGGGATACGCTTGGGTCATCGACCACAGGGGCATTTTCCTCTATCATCCCGAGACCGAGTTCATCGGCAAGAGCGCATTCGAGGCGAGGAAGGAGAAGAAGCCGACGATTTCCTTCGCGAGGATCAACGAGATCCAGAAGGAGATGATCCTGGAGGGCAAAGAGGGGGCGAGCTGGTACATATCGGGGTGGCACAAGGGGCAGGAGGGGGAGATGAAGAAACTCATCGCCTATGCACCGATATTCGTTACCAGGGACCCCGGTTCCCTGCACTGGTCCCTCGCGGTGGTGGCGCCGATGAGCGAGGTCGAGGGTTCGATCCGCGGGATACAGACGACGCAGTTCTTCCTGGAGGGCATAGGCATTGTCGTCACGTTGGCGGGGGGGCTTTTCATCGTGGCGATTCTCCTCAGGTGGTCGAGCACGATCAAGAGGGAGGTGGAGGAGAAGACGAAGGAACTGGCCAAGTCCGAGTACCAGTTCAGGTCGCTCATAGAGCACGCCGATGACATCATCTACACTCTCGACGCGCAGGGTACGATCATCTCGATGAACAGCTACGGCCACAGGTTTTTCAGGAGAGAGGCGGGCGAGGTCGTCGGCCATCCCGTTTCTGACCTCTTCCCGCCCGAGAGCGTCGGGTCTCAGATGGGATGCGTGCGTAACGTGCTGGAGAAGAATGCAAGCGAGCAGGTCACCTGCTCCGCGACCATCGGCGGCAGCGAGCATTGGCTGAGCATCAATTTCAGCGGCTTGCTCGACGAAGCGGGCCATGTCTACCGGGTGCTCGGCATAGGGCGGGACATCACGGAGAGAAAGAAGATAGAGCACCAGATGGCGCACACCGAGAAGCTCGCTTCTCTCGGGACGCTGGCTGCCGGCGTGGCACACGAAATAAACAACCCACTGACCATCGTCCTTGGGTTCACCGACCTGCTCCTTGAGAAGGCGCCGGTCGGTTCTGAGGAGCGCGAGCTTCTCGAGACCATCGAAAAGCAAGGCACGAACGCCAAGAGAATCGTTGACAACCTGCTGAGCTTTGCACGCTACACGGAGCACAAGGATGCCGTTGTCGACGTCAACAAGAACATAGATGCGGTCATGTCGGTCGTCAGGAACACGCTCTCGATCAACAAGATCTGCGTGGAGTGCTGCAAGGCCGACTCTCTGCCGGCCGTCAAGGGAGATCCCGGGGAACTCCAGCAGGTGTTTTTCAATATCATCAGCAACGCCGTTGCGGTTATGAAGGGGGGCGGGAGACTCAGGATCACCACGGAAGCTGTCGACGGCGGCAGTGAGGTGGACGTCAGGATCGCCGATAGCGGCCCCGGCATCCCCAAGGACATCCGTGATAAGATATTCGACCCTTTCTTCACGACCAAGAAGGTCGGAGAGGGAACAGGGCTCGGACTCTCCATTTCATACGGCATCATCAGTAAACACGGCGGTACTATAACTTTTGAGACTCGGACCAAGGATGAAGGGGACGAACCAGGGACTACCTTCATCATCACGCTTCCGGCAGTGA
The DNA here is from genome assembly GCA_050257935.1 of Chloroflexota bacterium. GTDB lineage: Bacteria > Nitrospirota > Thermodesulfovibrionia > Thermodesulfovibrionales > Dissulfurispiraceae > JBLMXV01. The sequence goes on along the minus strand of JBLMXV010000051.1, from coordinate 2,730 downwards.
AAGAGGAGAGGTTGCCTGACATCGTCCCTCCGCCCGCGCCGGACAAGAGCACCCTCGACTTCTGAGCGATGGCCATGTGCCATCTGGCGGATATAAACGTTACAGTTGCATAGAACGGCATGGTGGAACGCCTCGAAGCCTTTATGAATGCGACGCCAAGGTAAACATAGAAAGCGGAGGAACCAATGGCTGAGAAACTGCTGGTAGTAGACGACGAGCCTGACATGCTGAGGCTGCTCAGCATGATCATAAAGGACAAGACGCCTTATGAGATCACGACGACGAACAATCCCCTCGAGGCTTTGGAACTCGCAAAACAGGGCGGCTATGACATACTGATCACCGATCTTAAGATGCCGGGTCTCGACGGAATCGAGCTCCTCAACGCGGTAAGGGGCTTCGATACCGACATCCCGATTATCATCATCACGGCATACGCGACTGCAGAGTCCGCCGCGGAGGCGATGGACAAGAACGCCTTCGACTTCATTACGAAGCCTTTCAGGAAGGAGCAGATAGTCTTCACCATCGAGAAGGCAGTGAAGTGGCTGAGGACGCAAAGAGAAAATAAGGCCCTCAGGGAAAAGCTCGAGAAAGGATAGCCCATTGACTGCACAGTTACGTTAAGGTCAGGGTGGAGCGCCTCCAATCCTGTTACTACCGAGGTTAGAGATCAGGGCGCTCCGTGCTCGGTTTGCTGCCAGGTCCCGGCAGGACGGCTTTCCGGCCGCCTCCCGCTTCGCCTTCAATCAACGACTCTATGTCCGGGTAGGCATATATCGTCAGCGCGTTGTTGTCAGGCAACCCGCCGGTATCGACAGAGGGTCCGTACACACTGTGGACCTCTCTTCCCATGATTCTCAGCATCGTCGTCATCTCCGCCCGGTGGTGCGCCGTGTGTGCTATTCTTCTGACCATGATCCATGCCCGTGTTCGCCTGACATCGAAAAAAGAGACCTCCTGCTCCCACCATGTCTTGTCTTTTTCCCGCAGGGCGCTCGCCCGTTTACCGGAATCTTCGGCATACCTCTTTATGAATTCGAGGCGGGTCTCCTTTTCAGGCAAAGGGGGCGCGCCTACATCGATGCCCAACATGGTGCGGAACCATTTGTTTTCGCTCATGCACTGATGGACCATGTGCTCAAGGGGGTTCCTGTCCCTCTCTGGTAAAGGATGCACCCGGGCGGGGAGATCCTCATCCTTGAACATGCTCCACACGGTGAGTGTCTTAAGCCGTTCTGTGTCATACGTATCTACCAGAAAAGCATATTCCATCCGATCCTCCTTTTCATCTTACGATCAGGTTATGATCAGGTTTTTGCCATCACGAGTTGCTGAGAACAGCGCAAGTAATGCTACCAAGGGCTCTGACTGTCACGTCAAAGGCTCGACTCGTCAGGGGGGAACGCCGCGGGATCCGTCGCGATGATCTTAGAGGAGGGAGCATGGAAGGTCCTCGAGGACAAGTGGGAGTTCAGTTCGCACTAGAGCGATAGCGGCAAGGCATTACTTGCTATTAAGAGGAACTATCGGAGGCGCCCCACGGGCGCCTCATCCTTCCTTCTTGACATACTGCTCGCAGAACTCTTCGATGTAGTGGTCGGTGATCATGTCGTTGTACATGACCATGTCGAGCTGCTTCGTGTAGACCGTGAACCTCCCCATGGTCTCGAGCTTCTGCAGGATCGTGTCTTTCTTGTACTTCATGAGCGAGGCCTCCAGTACGTCATCGGTGGCCTTGACGTTGAAGTCCATGTGCTTGAGAATCTCCCGTATCAGCCGGACCCTCCGGAGCCTCCTGTCGATAACGGCTCCCCCGCCCTTGAAGAAGAACTTGATGTAATTGTCGTTTATATTCTCCCCCGCATAAGCCTCGACTGTAGAAAGATGGTACCCGAGCCTGATCGCGAAGTTCATGTAGTGAGAAGTTACAAAGGCGAAGCTCTTCTCCGCGGTCTTCTGGAGCTCCTCCTCGGACACCGTAGCGGTGTGGGCCACCGCCCCTAAGAAACCCTGCACATCGAAGGCCCGCGGTTCGGGCCACTTCATCGAAGTGAGGCCCTTCATGAAGGCGTTGAAGGGGATAGAACGGAGGTGCTCGGGGTTCAAATACTTCGGGGCTCCTTCTACGCCCCCGCCGAGGTCAAGGAGGTAGATCTCCGTCGGGATGCCTGCCACGAGCTTGACAGCACCGACGTCATCGGCTGAGGTGTCCACAACGTCAAATAGTTCATCCATCACCTTTTCATGGCAGAAGCGGGTGATGTCGTGGAGGGTGCTGCACGCATCAGCCCTGAAGTTGTCTGCCACAGGATCTACAAGGTTCAGCGGAACGATCAGCTTCAGTGTCTTCTCAAGGATCTTGAAGATGTGCGTTTCTTTGAAGGGCTCTTCCTTTTTCTCAGCAAACTCCCTCAGCTCATCGACGGTCCCCTCATAGACGTTACAGTTGACCGCATCCACCGTGAGCTCCTGACCGTTCGTGATGAGGCTCGTCGCCTTCTCCGCGTCGAGGATAGTGGGCACCTGGAACTCCCTGGCCAGGGATGCCATATGACCGGTCGTGGCCCCCACGTCAGTGATGATAGCGCTCGCCTTGTTCATGACGGTGACGAATTTCGTCGACGTGTGCTTCGCGATGAGCACGCCTCCGTCGGGAAAGTCAGCGAGGTCTTCATCGGTCCGCACGACGTGGGCCTTGCCGAACCCGATGCCCTTGCACGCGATCGC
>JBLMXV010000050.1:0-9657 GCA_050257935.1 Chloroflexota bacterium | reverse complement strand
GCGTTCATTGGAAGGGAATCGCCGTCGGCATCGCAGTCCAGATCGCAGTTGCAGCGATAATGTTGAAGGTCTCTATCTCCAGAGAAGCCTTCCTGCTGCTGAACAGAGCAGTTTCATCCATCGAAGAGGCCACGCGGGCAGGCACCTCCTTCGTGTTCGGGTACCTTGGAGGCGGGAAGCTCCCCTTCGAGGAGACTTCCCCAGGAGCGAGCTTCGTCCTCGGCCTGCAGGCACTGCCCCTCGTCCTTGTGATGAGCGCCCTCTCCTCGCTCCTGTTTTACTGGCGCATACTGCCGGTCGTCGTGAAGTGTTTCTCCTATGTGCTCCAGAGGACATTGCGCATAGGGGGTGCCCTTGGGCTCAGCGCAGCCGCTGATATCTTCGTCGGCATGGTGGAGGCGCCGTTGCTCATAAGGCCCTACCTCAAGGAGATGACGCGGAGCGAACTCTTCTCCACCATGACCTGCGGTATGGCCACAATCGCGGGGACCGTGATGGTACTCTATGCGAGCATCCTGGCCAAGATCCTCCCCGATGCCATGGGCCACATCCTGACCGCGTCGATCATCAACACGCCCGCGGCACTCACCATATCGAGGCTGATGATCCCGGAGAAGGACAGACAGACTGCCGGCGAACTCGTGCCCCCTCAGGCCGCGCGGAGTTCGATGGACGCGATCACGAAAGGCACTATGGAGGGCATCGGTCTCCTCCTGAACATCGTCGCCATGCTCGTGGTGCTCATCGCCCTCGTCCACCTCGTCAATGAGGGGCTGGCCCTCCTTCCCGAGATGGGAGGGGCGAAGTTGTCACTTCAGCGGCTGCTGGGGTATGTCATGGCTCCCGTGGCATGGCTCATGGGTATACCCTGGCACGAGGCGACCGCTGCCGGGGCGCTGATGGGAACCAAAACCGTCCTGAACGAGCTCATCGCGTATGTCGACCTTGCCGCCCTGCCGCCCAACGCACTGAGCGAGCGGAGCAGGCTCATCATGATTTACGCGATGTGCGGATTTGCGAACCTCGGCAGCGTGGGAATACTCATAGGAGGACTCGGCGGCATGGTCCCGGAGCGCAGGGACGAGGTGGTCTCACTGGGAATGAGATCTATCGTCTCCGGCACCCTATCGACGTGCATGACAGGCGCCGTGGTAGGCCTTCTCTACATATAGGGACATAATCACATGTCATGCCGCCCCCCGCATCTGATGCGGGGGGCGGCGTCATCCTTCCCTAAGAAAGAACGGTTCCGGACTGAACCTCGGCAGTTCAAGGACAAGGGCCGGAACCACATACCGCGGAGAACTTATGTCATCGTCGGCAAGAGGGCATCCTACTTGGCCTTCTCGCCACTTTCCCCCACTATGTACTTGCTGTGGTACGAGTAGCACGCCTTGATGTTGCCGTAGGCGCAGGCCTTGAGCAGTTCCTGTTCGCTCGTGTTCTTAGGCTTGTAATCCTTCTTCCAACTCGGCTTTGCCGCTCCCGCGTAAACCAGAGAGGGGAGCAGCAGCAGCATGACAGCCACTGCGAATCTCTTCATAAACGTTCCTCCCGTCTGCCTCGACTCTAGCCCGCCTCGGTCCTCGGCGGCACTGACTACATCATAGTTATTACGGGGTGCTTTGTAAAGTCGCTGCGTCACAATTTCGGATCCGCATGTCTTGAACAGCCTACGCTGCTAATTTCACACAAAATTGTAGGCATCTACAAATTTGTATTCTGCCTTGGCCTCCAGTTCTAATTATAAGTCAATAAGTTACATGGTGGTACGATTTTCGCTTTACTACTTGCTCATGTGAGGAGGGAAAGATGGATTCTCTGAAGATAAGAGTCCGGGAGATGGAAAGAGAAGCGATCCTGAGGGCCCTCGAAGAGTGCAGCTGGATCATGGCGAGGGCCGCCAAGAAGTTAGGAATCACCGAGCGCATGATCGGGTACAAGGTCAAGAAATACGGGATAGAAAAAGGAGGTGACCGAACTGAGACCTAGGTTAACGGGTAGTCTGGAGGTATGAAAGGACATAGTTGCCGGCATGAGTCGGCTGACGGAAAAGACGCATTGGAGGTCCAGAAAATGAGAAAGGTAGGGGTAGGTATCATAAGTATCTTTGCAGTGCTCTGCATTGCGGCATCCGGGCTTTATGCAGAGGAGCAGAAGGTGACGGGCAGTGCAACAACGGCGTTTCTCAGCCAGTATGTGTTCAGAGGATACGAGCTGAGTTCCAATAGCATGGTGATTCAGCCAGCAATCAATCTCTCGTATTACGGCTTCAGCGCAGGCCTCTGGGGGAACCTGGACACAAACGAGACACAGACCCAGAGCTTCTTCCCCAGCGACCCGGGACATGCAAGTTGGAACGAGACGGACCTGACGCTGAGCTACACCTATAACATCGACAAACTAAGTCTGACGGGCGGCTATATCTGGTACGGGACGCAGTATGCGAAACAGACCCAGGAACTGTTCGTGTCCGCAGGGTATGACATCATCACCAAGCCCGTGCTCACGATTTACCAGGACATTTCCCGTTATGGCGGCACGTATTTTCAGCTGGCCTTGTCCCACTCATTCCCCGTTTACAAGGAGATCACGCTCGACCTCGGTGCCACCTTCTCATACATGTGGGGTCAGGATAACTACTGGAAGACCTTCGAGGAATCCACTGGCGGCTACACGGGATCGAAGTACAGCGCCTTTCATGCGGGTATGGTGAGCGGGGGATTCTCGATCCCCGTCGCGAAGAATTTCGTCGTGCAGCCCATTGCTCAGTTCTGGTTCCCGCTGTCAAGCAAGGCGCAGAGGACGGTCGACGGATCTCCGTACAACCCTAACGGCAACGTGGATAATACCTTCGTGTACGGTATTAACGCGACTTTCACTTTCTAACGCAATGAAGTGACCGACCGGAGGACTAGTGATGAAACGACTTCTTGTAATAATACTGCTTATTCTCACACTCACGACCCTTGCAGGGACACTGTCCGCCGAGGAAGCACAGCAGAGTACCCCTCCCGGCCCTGCAACGGCTGAGCAGGCAGCCCCGCCTGCTCAGCCTCCCGCTTCCGCACCTGCCGGGGTTGCGGAGGCGCCACTAAAGATCGATACGGGCGACACGGCGTGGATGATAGTGGCGACGGCACTCGTCATGCTCATGACCGTGCCGGGCCTTGCCCTGTTTTACGGGGGCATCTCCAAAAGGAAGGATACTCTCAACACCATCGCGATGTCCTTCGTCACCTACTGCATCGTGAGCGTGCTGTGGGTGTTCTACGGATACACTCTTTCCTTCAGCGGAGATTCGGGAGGCATCATCGGGGATGCTTCGAAACTACTCCTCTCCGGGGTCGGTGTGAACAGTATCTCCGACCTCGCGAAGACAATCCCCGAGTACGTCTATGTGGTGTTCCAGCTCACCTTCGCGGCGATCACCGTGGCATTGGCAAGCGGCGCCTACATAGAGCGCATGAAATTCTCGGCGTGGGTGCTCTTCTCGATCCTCTGGATGACCTTCGTCTACGTGCCGGTGGCCCATTGGGTCTGGGGCGGAGGGTTCCTTGCCAAGCTGGGCGCCCTCGATTTCGCCGGCGGCACCGTGGTGCACATCAATGCCGGTGTGGCAGCCCTCGTGGGAGCAATCATGCTCGGCAGGAGGCGTGAGATGGGCCTCAAGCCCAACAACCTGCCGATGACCGTGACGGGCGCAGGACTCCTCTGGTTCGGATGGTTCGGCTTCAACGCAGGCTCGGCGGTCGCATCGAGCGGCCTCGCCGGCGCGGCATTCATCAACACGAACACGGCGACGGCGGTGGCGGCGGTCGCATGGATGTTCACGGAATGGTTGTTCGCGAAAAAGCCGACGGTGCTCGGTCTCGCTTCCGGCGCCGTGGCGGGCCTCGTCGCCATAACACCCGCGGCTGGGTTCGTGAACATCAAGGGCGCGATGATCATCGGGCTCGTGGCAGGCGTCGTGCCCTACTTTGCAGTGGCGAGCCTGAAGCCGAGACTCGGCTACGACGACACGCTCGATGCGTTCGGCATACACGGCATCGCAGGGACTCTGGGCGCGATACTCACCGGTGTGTTCGCCGATCCAGCCATCAATGAAGCGGGCAAGGGACTCCTGTACGGGAACCCAGGGCAGTTGCTCACACAGTTCATCGCAGTCGGGGTGACGGTCGTCTACGACGCAGTGGCGACGCTCATCATCTTCCTCGTCGTCAAAGCGGTAGTCGGCCTCAGGGTGGACACGGAGTCCGAGATCACAGGACTCGACGAGAGCGAACACGGGGAGAGTGCATATAACATGTAGTGCTGGGGCCGGGAGGCCCGGTGCCGTCAGCGCCGTGACTCTCACACCCCCTGGCTCACACAAGGAGATGACATGAAAAAAGTCGAAGCGATCATAAAGCCGTTCAAACTTGACGAAGTCAAAGACGCCCTCAATTCGATCGGCGTCCAGGGAATGACGATCACTGAGGTTAAAGGTTTCGGCAGACAGAAAGGGCACGTCGAACTGTACCGCGGTGCCGAATATGACATCGCCTTCATCCCGAAAATCAAGCTCGAGGTCGTCCTTGCAGACTCCCTCGTGGAAAAGGCCGCCTCGATCATAGAGGACAAGGCGAAGACGGGCAAGATCGGGGACGGCAAGATATTTGTCTTCCCCCTTGAGGAAGTCATCAGGATACGGACCGGGGAAAAAGGCGAATCGGCGATCTGAGAGCATACAAAATTGTTATAGCAACAAAATTGTATGACCCTCATAACCTACTAATCTTCCTCGCTAGACCGTCACCGGGCATCGGAGAGGCGCTACATTTTTGTAGGACGCCGCCGGTACCCGGTCCCGCCCTTTTCCCTAGCCCTCACGATTCACAAGCCACGCCACCTGAGTCAGGGTGGATATGGCGACAGGAAATTCCGAACGATACCCCTGCCGCGTTCCACGAACTGCTCCAGCCTGAGGCACAGACACATACTGCGTATGCAAGAGGTGTGACATCGCAAGTGAAATCCATAACTTCGGAAAGGACTCGAGCCACATCCGCCCAGTTACTGCCCCACATGCATGAGCAACCGGGCTACGCGTGCCTTCTCCGTCCTGGCATCATTTTCGCATAATTACCGTGACGCCGAAACTGTCCACTCAGGAGGAGGACTTTTATGAAAGCACTGTCTTTGCTGTCGGGCACGTTATCTGCCCTGCTCATAGCCCCTGCCGCCGCCTTCGCGGAATCGCCGTCCAAAATAGATGCCGGCGATACTGCGTTCGTACTTGTCTCCGCAGCGCTCGTCATGCTCATGACCCCCGGCCTCGCACTGTTTTACGGAGGGATGGTCCGGAGAAAGAACGTCCTGGGAACCGTTATGCAGAGCTTCGTGGCCATCGCGATCGTCAGCGTGCAATGGATACTCTTCGGCTATAGCCTCTCCTTCGGCCCTGATGTTCGCGGTCTCATCGGGGATTTGAGTTGGGCTGGTTTAAGCGGTGTCGGCGTCGACCCTAACCCGGACTACGCAGCAACGGTGCCCCACATCGCCTTCATGATCTACCAGGCCATGTTCGCCGTCATCACGCCTGCGCTCATCACAGGAGCCTTTGCCGAGCGAATGAAATTCTCTGCATTCTTCATTTTTACCCTCCTCTGGTCCACGATAGTCTATGACCCGGTGGCACACTGGGTATGGGGCACCGGCGGATGGCTGAAATCCATAGGAGTCCTCGACTTCGCGGGCGGCATAGTCGTGCACCTCACCTCGGGCATCTCGGCACTCGCCGCGGCGCTTATCATTGGCAGGAGGAAGGGTTATCCCCACGAGGCTATCTATCCCCACAATCTCCCGATGACCGTGCTCGGCGCCGGCATACTCTGGTTCGGCTGGTTTGGCTTCAACGCCGGGAGTGCCCTTTCTTCCGGGGCGCTGAGCTCGATGGCATTCGTAGTCACGCATACGTCTGCGGTGTCGGCAACCCTCGCGTGGGTGCTCGTCGAGTGGGTACACAGGGGTAAGCCGACCATGTTCGGCGCCGCTACAGGCAGCATAGCGGGTCTCGCGACGATCACCCCGGCCTCCGGGTTTGTCGGTCCCATGGCTGCCTTGGTGATCGGCCTCTTCGCAGGCGCCGTGTGCTATGTCGCGCTGAACATGAAGACCCGATTCGGCTACGACGATTCCCTCGACGCCTTCGGCGTGCACGGCGTCGGGGGCCTGATCGGTGTGCTCGCAACGGGCCTGTGTGCCCGGAAACTCATCAACCCGGCAGGCGCGGATGGTCTTTTCTTCGGCGACGCCCAACTGCTCCTTGCTCAGATGGCAGGCGTGGCTGTCACGGCGATCTATTCTTTCGGTGTGACTGCCGTGCTCCTCAAGGTAATCGACTGGGTCGTGGGACTGAGGGTCGATGAGGAATCTGAGATCATGGGACTCGACATATCGCAGCATGGAGAGAGTGGCTACACCTCCTGACATGCCTCCTTCTTAGGCGTCTCCCTGCTTAGAGATTGTGCAGATACGCCGTTCCAGGCGACAAGAATGTATGAATTTCAGACATCTTGCCTGTGGCACGAAACTTGGTAAAAAGTGTCGGTTGTGCTAGATTTCTCAACAGACCCGGAAATCCGATGGACAACTGCAGTTCCCACAGGCCCGACCGGTGCTGGTGAGAACAGGAGGTGAGAGATGAAAAAGGTAGACGCAATTATCAAGCCTTTCAAACTCGATGAAGTGAAGGATGCCCTGAACGAGATCGGAATCCAGGGAATGACCGTCACCGAGGTGAAGGGCTTCGGGAGACAGAAAGGTCACACCGAACTTTACAGGGGCGCGGAGTATGTCGTGGACTTCATTCCAAAGATCAAGATCGAGATCGTTACTTCCGACGCCCTCGTCCCAAAGGTGGTAAGCGCCATCGAGAAGGCTGCGAAGACCGGGAAGATCGGGGACGGCAAGATCTTCGTCTACGCCATTGAAGACGCGGTGCGCATCCGCACGGGAGAACGGGGAGAGGGGGCGTTATAAACAGTGACAGAGTCAGTGACGATTGAAACGATGCGACACCGAGACTGCGCAGCGTGTGCGGCAGCCCTAAATCGCTGACACCTGATACACCCGGCAATCGCGCGTCGGGATGATACCCAGTGAAGCATCTTGACTCAGAATCTCAGCGAGTTTCAGGCGGTGACGCCTGACACCGTTCACTAATCGCTTCAGTGTGCAAGGAGGAAGATGATGACACCGAAAGACGTACTTCAAATGGCACAGGAAAACAAGGCGGTAATGGTGAATTTCAAGTTCCTTGATTTTCCCGGCATCTGGCAGCACTTCGCAGTGCCCGTCGCGGAGCTCAAGGAAGAGATCTTCGAGGAGGGTCTCGGCTTTGACGGTTCGTCCATACGCGGATGGCAGGCGATTCACACCTCTGACATGCTCATAATCCCCGATCCCGCCACGGCATTCATGGACCCCTTCATGGAATACCCCACGATAAGCCTCATCTGCAACGTCGTTGATCCCATCACCAAAGAATACTACACGAGGGACCCTCGTTTTATCGCGCAGAAGGCAGAGGCGTATCTCAAGTCCACCGGTATCGGAGATACCGCCTACATGGGACCTGAAGCGGAGTTTTTCATCTTTGATGACATCCGCTACGACCAGAACTCCCACAGCGGCTACTACTTCCTGGACTCCGAGGAGGGGACCTGGAACACCGGCCGCGACGAGAAGCCGAACCTGGGCTACAAGCCGAGGCACAAGGAGGGATACTTCCCCGTGCCTCCGACAGACAGCCTCGTCAATATGAGAACCGAGATGGTCATGGAGATGCTCAAGTGCGGCATCTATGTCGAACGTGAGCACCATGAAGTCGCCACCGCGGGACAGGCCGAGATCGACATGCGATTCGACGCACTGGTGAGGATGGCCGACAAGTTGATGCTCTTCAAGTACATTATCAAGAACGTGGCGAGGAGGCATGGAAAGACCGTCACCTTCATGCCGAAGCCCCTCTTCGGCGACAATGGTTCGGGCATGCACACTCACCAGAGCATCTGGAAGACCGGGAAGCCGATGTTTGCAGGCAACGGCTACGCGGGGCTGAGCGAGATGGCTCTCTACTACATAGGCGGCGTCCTGAAGCATGCGAAGTCCCTTGCGGCGATCACGAACCCGACCACAAACTCATACAAGAGGCTTACTCCCGGATTCGAGGCCCCCGTCAACCTCGCGTACTCGGCGAGGAACCGTTCAGCCTCGATCAGGATACCGACCTACTCCGCGAGCCCGAAGGCGAAGCGGGTGGAGGTGAGGTTTCCCGACCCGTCATGCAATGCCTATCTCGCGTTTGCGGCGATGCTCATGGCAGGCCTCGACGGCATCGAGAACAAGATCCACCCCGGCGAGCCTCTCGACAAGGACATCTACGAACTGGGACCGGAAGAACTGGCAACCGTACCTACCATGCCGGGCAGCCTCGAAGAGGCGCTCGACCACCTCGAGGAAGACCACGAGTACCTCATGAAGGGCAACGTCTTCACAGCGGATGTCATCGAGACCTGGATCAACTACAAGCGGTCGCGGGAGGTCGATGCCCTGAGGCTCAGACCGCACCCCTACGAGTTCTTCCTGTATTACGATATCTAGAACTCAGCAACACAGAGCATTACAGGCGGAGGGGGATTCGGCTTCGAGTCCCCCTCTTCATTCAGACGGATCGGGGAGACCAACAGCCTTATGACACACTAAGGCAGTCATTTGTAAAGCCCCACAGTTCACCCTCACCTTCTTCCCTTCCCATCGAGGGAGGGGCAAATTTACCAACCATCTTCCTGCAGAGCGACCCCTCACTCATCTTCAGATCACCTTGGACAGAACCCCTGGTGATAACGTCATTGGTCATCCATGGGGAAACAGCACCTCAACGCAGAACACCAACTTGCACTTTTAACTGACTGACACCGGCACACTGATCACAGATTAACTTCTATTATTAAAAGGCTTGCAGGCGCAACAGGGCGGAGGCGACTCAAGGCCCTTCCAAAGCGATGGGGTTTCATTTTTCAAGTTCTGCGTGTTTGTCAGCGGCATGTGTTTGCGCATAGGCTGAAACACCTTGTGGGAAAAGGCAGCGGTGTCGCTCGGAAGGTCCTTTCGCCACCCTATCCTGTCCCAGATGGCGTGATTCATGAACTATGCGGATTGGGGCTCTCAGCCCTGCTGTTCTGTACTGCCAGGTGAACATTTTATCTTATTCGGACAGAACCTGAGAGCGCCGGTCACAGGACGGTCGCAGACCGTCACCAGGCGCTTGGCTGCCATCAGGGACCGATTTCAGGAGTAATTCCCGACAGGGGAATGACGAAGACGCCCTTCGCCGGGGAGAGGGAGCGCCACAAAAAAAGGCGGCTCCTCGGAGCCGCCTTTTTTATGTTAGGGTTTGTACTTAGAAGCTGAGCTGGATGCCATGCCTGACCGCATAGGCGTCATCAGGGCTTTGGCCGGCCACAGCCTTCCAGAAATTACCTGCGAAGAGGTAGCCGCCCTCAACCCACCAGGTGAGGTTCCTGTCGATCTTCCAGGTGGCCTTGGCGTCGACTTCAAAGCCGATGTTATGGCTGTTCGACGAGTGGGCAAAGCCATAGTTGTTAACAGTTA
>JBLMXV010000049.1:0-23464 GCA_050257935.1 Chloroflexota bacterium | reverse complement strand
AGCGAGTATCTTTTCGTCGGTGAGGCCCGCAAGAAGATTTTTCACGCGCATGGTAAGCTCAGGCCTGTCCCGCCTGCAGGCTGCCACGGGCCAGTTCGGCAGGTAGTTCGTCCTGGCCACGATGCGTATCTTCGAGAGATCCACATCCTCCCGCCATACGGTCGGCGCCGATTCCCTTACAAACCCTGCGTCCGCCTCACCCCGGTAAACGCCGAGTAGCACCTTCTCCTGCTTCTTGACGTCGACGAGCTGCATATCCCTATCGATATCTATTCCCCGTTCCTTCAGAAACAGCCTCTGCGAGAGATACCCACCCGCAGACTTCGGCGACACGATGAACACCCGCTTTCCCTTGAGGTCTCCGACATGCCTGATACCGCTGTCATGACGGGTGATGATCACCCCCCTGAACCTGTCTTCGCCGCAGATTCCTTCATCCGTGGCGCAGTCTTCACCGATGGTGGTCACAAGCGGCGTGATCGCCATTTCCTTGCTGAGGAGGGCGAAGATGAAAGGGTTCTGATAGGAGAAATCGACTCTCCCGCGCCTCACCGCGTCCATGAAGTCTTCGAAGCTCTTGGGGATCACAAGCTTGAACTCGAAACCGGTCTGCTCCGAAAGATACCGCATGAGGGGATCATACCGATCATAAATAGTGAGCGCAGAGTACAGCGGAAGCACCGCAACCCTGATGGTCCTCGGACGGTATTCTATGTAGTCTTTCGCCGTAACATTCTTCATCATGACCCTTACGACATCGAAGTCCCGGTCCTGTGCAGCGATGAATCCTTCGACGGCCTTGTCGATAGGTGCGAGCACCCCCCTGTCCTTAAGGGCGATGAGTGCCCGCACCACCTCCTCTCTGACATCAGCACCGAGTGCGGCCGACGCACAGAGAAAGAACTGGGGTATCACCTCCGATCTCTTCACGACCGTCAGACCGTCATCGGCGTACTTCCCGGCCACGGACTCGCTGATCCCCCCCACATCGTGCGTGCCTACCAGCACGGAGAGCGCGACCCTGTCCTCCTGCTGGAGGAAGTCGACAGAAGCAAAATCTTTCATCGCAATGCCCACGTCGTGCAGCATCGCGAGCGGTATGAGATAGCTGAACGAAGACTGCTGCGTTCCCAATGCAAGCCGCTTGCCCCTCAGGTCAGCCAACTTCTGCACGGCTCCCCCGCTCTTTGTGACGAGGACGCTCCGTGAGATCGCGCCTCCCGTGGCGGCAGCCCGCACGAGAGGGCGAACCCTCTCTCCGTAACGTGCCCTGACCTCGCAGTAGGTGGCCGGATCAAGATACGCAAGGTGAACCTCTCCGGTGCCCAGTTCGTACATCGCAGTCTCGTAATCCTTAGCGACCTTTATGACCACAGGGCGTTTCAAAGCGTTCTCGAGGTAGTACTTGAGAGGCAGGAACCTTCCGTACATTTCGCCCGCCCTTTCGACAGGCAGAATCGAGAGAATCAGGGGAGCCCCGCCGGTCTGGCGACCGGCAGGAAACTTCTCCGACGACTCCCCTGCGGGCTCTTCCTTAGCCGAACAAGAGATAACAAATGCTGCAATACAGAGCAGGAGTAGCATTGCTGCAGCGCGAAGGGCATCGCTCGGGAATGGGCGAGTCGAAAAGCATCCGGCTATCGAATGGCGTGCAACACAGCCGCGTGCGGAAACGGGTTGCCGCATCACCTCGGCTTGAGAATCACGTACGTAGCTCCTAGACCGCCATCGCAGTCCTTCGCCGTGGCGTACGCGAGGACCCACTTCCTGAAGGCTCCCTGGAGCCAGTTCTGTACCGCCTCCTTCAGCACGGGCCCGCGGGGTGAACGAAGGCCCCTGCCGTGAATCACCTTGACACAAGAATATCCTTTGCTCACCGCCCCTTTAAAGAAGGCATCGAGGGCCTCTTCAGCCTCCGTGAGGCACATCCCGTGAAGGTCGATGAAATCCTGAACGGAGAACTGGCCCCGGTGCAGCCTCTCCGTGACATCCTTTCTCGTCCTTGGACGCCTCCACTCGATGTACTCTCCCGTGTCGCAGATGTTCACCCGGCGCCGCCCGCTCACTATATCGGTGAGAGCGGTCAGACCGTCATCCTCCGTCTTTGCCGCTCGCACCGGGATTCGTGGTCGCACATCGAAGGGGATCTCGCGGAACTCTCGAATCTCCCTGACGTCTGCCATGGCCTCCTGGAACAGTTCTTCGTCGTGCGGGACGCCGGAGTCGCAATCAACGGCTGCGGACCGAACTGTGTCCGCCGTGGCCCGATCCGCCGAAGGACAACGACGGGCATCATCATGAGCAAGACCGATGCCTTCCTCGGCACGGCGCTCCCTGACCGATTCCAGCGCTTTCTTTAACTCTTTGAAGCTGGTGACCGAGCATCCCGCTCTCTTCATCGAAGTCCCCCGTCACCGGACCTGAGTCGTCACCGACTAGTCAATTATAACAGATTGCAGGCGTTCCCAATCAGAGGCAAGACACTCGACTCACGTTGTCCCGAGGTACCCGTGCCCCAGAGATTCGATGTATAATAAATGCCGGTGAGAGGTAGACCACATTATGCACATACCGAGCTATCTGAGTCATGGCGGGGGTGGCGAAAGGACATTCCGAGCGATACCTCTGCCGTGTTCCAC
The DNA here is from genome assembly GCA_050257935.1 of Chloroflexota bacterium. Classification (GTDB taxonomy): domain Bacteria; phylum Nitrospirota; class Thermodesulfovibrionia; order Thermodesulfovibrionales; family Dissulfurispiraceae; genus JBLMXV01. The sequence continues at coordinate 20,825 of JBLMXV010000049.1, read as the reverse complement.
AGCGTATTCCTGCCCGAAACACGACCATACACTGTTGATGAAGGGGCAGGACATAAAGAAACAAAATCCCATCGCTTTGGAAGGGACTTGAGCCGCCTCCGCCTTGATACTGCTAAGACGTATGAATGATCTAGGGTAGCTCATGCAGGCGCTATTCTCCGCACTCGTTGTTCTTGTCGCCTTGCTCTGCTACGGTATACCACAAGCCGACGCAGCGGAGCGAGGCACGAACTCCCCGGGATACGGCTCCGTTTTCACTGTCTCCCTCGAGGACTCGTCGGGCAACTCGATCATGTCAGGTGGTGGTTTCGTTATCGACCAGAGCGGCGCGCTCGTCACGAACTGTCAACTCATCGGAAAATGGCTTCAGGACATAGACAGTTCGCTCGTGGCGACAGCGGGTGACGGAAGGGAATACTCGGTCGCAGAAGTCACCTCGCACAACTGCAGGCAGAACCTCGTGGTGGTAAAGCTCAGTGTCAAGGCTCTCCCTGCAGTGAGGCTCAACACGTCGTACCATCCGAAGAGAGGAGACCAGGTGGCCCTCATTCACAACCCGCGGGGGAACAAGATGGAGACAGTGAGGGGCTCTGTGAACGCGGTCGGAGGTCCGGGCGAGGAGTTTGAGATCTCGGTGCCCCAGACGGAGAGAAGCGCCGGCAGCCCTGTGATCAACGCGAAAGGCGAAGTGATCGGCATGGCGACTGTCGTTATGAGAAAGGGGGGTCGGCGTTACCATGTGGTAATCCCCGCCTCCTATATAGACAAACACCTTCAGTACTACAAGAATGTGATGGCGAGGGCCCGACTTGGTCTTCCTGAGTATCCGGCAGACTCAGTGACTTCTGAGCGACAGGCTAGACTCGCGAGAGCAATAGAACGGGCCAGGACACATCCGCAGGACTTCGGGGCGTACATTGAGCTCGGAACGGCATACAGCGACATCGGACGTCACCGTGAGGCGGCGGAGGCATTTCTCGACGCCGTCAGACTCGATTCGGGCAATCCCGAAGGCTATATCTATCTCGGTCTCGCCTACTACCGGTCTGGCAGATACACAGAGGCGGCTGATGCATACCGTCAGGCGACTCAACTCAGACCTGACAGGAAGGATCTTTACCACAAGCTCGGCACCGTGTTCATCCTGCTCGGGGAGTATGACAAGGCGATCGATACCTTTCGGAAGGTTATCAGCATGGAACCCCAAAATGCAGCCGCTCACTTTCACATGGGGATCTCTTACTACCTCAAGGGTGATCGCGTCAGTGCAGCGGACGAGTATAACGCGCTCAAAGAACTTGATAAGGATCGCGCAGCAACCCTCCACGAACTTCTTTACGAGTGAGTGGCGAAGTTACGGCTTTATCTCTATCGGTGTGCCGTCGGGGACAAGCCGCCAGATCTCCTCTATCTCCTTGTTCGTGACCGCGATGCAGCCCTGCGTCCAGTCGACGGTGCGATGAAGTTTTCCGAGGTTCTCCAGCTTTTCCGGAAGCCCATGGATCATGATGTCCCCGCCGGGCGGTATCCCGCGCCTCTGCGCTCCATCGAGGTCGTTGTCATTCGGATAGGAGATGTGGATCGATAGATGATACTTGCTGTGCGCATTCCTTGAGTCCAGCACGTACGTGCCTTCGGGCGTTCTCTGATCGCCTTTCTGGAGCTTGTGTCCCGTGGGCCGGCCGCCCAGGGCTATCTTGTACGTCTTCAGGATTTCCCCCGAGCTCATCAAAACGAGGACCCTCTTGCTCTTCACCACGAGGACCTTGTCGACCTGCACGAGGCCCGAAGCGATTCCCGCAAGCCAGAAATGTAACGCTACCGTCACAGAAACCACTACGGCAAGACAGCGAGCAGCACGGGGGACTCTCATCTCAGGAACTCCTGTGCAAACATGTTATGCCGCTTTTCATGACCGATCGTGCTGTGAGGGCCGTGTCCGCACAGGACCTTAGTCTCTTCGGGCAGTGCCATCAGCCTCCTGAAGGAGAGTTTGAGTTTCTCCATGCTGCCGCCCGCGAAGTCGGTCCTTCCCACCGAGCCGGCAAAAAGCGTGTCTCCGGTTATTACGATGCCTTCTCCGTACAGACATATCCCCCCGGGGCTGTGACCGGGCGTGTGAAGGACGGTGAAGCTGAGGTCGCCGAGACTAACCTTGTCGCCTTCACCCACAAATAGGTCGGGATAGGGCAGCGGATGTTCCTCCTGACCCCATGACGCCTGCATTTCCTGCGAATAGCCTGAAGGCCACTTGAAACTCGACGTAAAGGCAAGCTTAAAACCCCAGAACGCGGCCATGTCCGTTGCTGCACGGTAGACAGCGAGTTCGTCGCGGTGCATGACGACCCTGGCTCCGGTCTCCTCCTTGATTTCACTCACCGCACCGACGTGATCGAAATGGCCGTGGGTGCACACAATATCAACGGTCTTCAGACGGCGCTCACTGATCGCGTCCATGATTCTGTCGGGCTCGTCTCCCGGGTCGACTATCATCGCCTCCCCCGAATCGCCGTCCGCAATGATGTGACAGTTGCTTTCGAGATTTCCGACGACCAGCGTCCTCACGAGCATTCTCGCCATTATCCCCTCCCCAGCGGCGCACCAGTGCCCCTCCAGAGATGCTCTGGTGCCGCTACGTCACTCTCTGTCGCCTTTCCCTCATTGCCCTAATGATATACCTCAACTCTTCGCTTTTTAGCAAATGGCTGAGGAGCAGGAACACGCCCAGGCAGACGGCGATTCCCACGCTGAGGTACGTGGCCTTCAGGAGGACGCGGCCGCTCATCTGCCAGAGATCCCCCCTGAGCAGCAGCCAGCCGGCAAGACCCATCACCATCGACGCGACGGCCGTTTTCGCAAAAGATGACACTATGGCTCTCGAGCCGACTCCTCCCATCCTCTTTCGCAGGAAAATGAAGAGAAGAACGAAGTTGCAGCTTGAGGCTGCTGCGGTGGCGAGGGCGAGCCCGCTGTGCCTCATGGGTTTCATCAGCAAGAGGCTCAGGATGATGTTGACCGCGACAGATATGACCGCCACCTTCACCGGCGTCTTCGTGTCCTGCAGGGAATAAAAGCTGGCAGTCACCAGGCGTACGCCCACGATGGCCCATATGCCGAGGGAGTAATACATGAGGGCTTCTGAGGTGCCGATTGTGGCAATGTAATCGAACCTGCCCCTCTGGAACAGTGTGTTCACGATCGGTTCCCTGAGAGCGATGAGACCCGCCATTGCAGGCACCGTGATGAAGAACAAAAGACGGAGACTGAATGAAAAGTCCTCCTTCAGTTTATCCAGTTCTCCCCTCGCAGCGTGCTGCGACAGGGCCGGCAGCGCTGCCATCCCCATGGCTACGCCGAACACGCCTATGGGAAACTGGATAAGCCTCATTGAATAGTAAAGGTAGGTGATACTCCCCTCGGGAAGATAGGAGGCGAGAATCGTGCCTACGAAAATGTTGACTTGCGCAACGGCGAGGCCTGCCGTAGACGGGATGACAAGGAGGCCGATCTTTCTCAGCCCCGGGTGCCACAGACGGCGAGAAGACTCGGCCATGCCTGTGAGCCCGGACGGTTGGGTGAGTTCGTCAGGTTCCCGGGAAGTGTATCCCGGCGGTCGGTTACCGGAAAGCCTGTAGCCCTTCCGGAAGAAGGCGGGCATCTGGAAGAGCCACTGCACAAGCCCGCCGAGCGTGACTCCGATCGCCACGGCGACGATCGGTTCGGCAAACCGGCCGGTGAGGGAGACGACACAGACGATGATCACGACATTGAGCATCGCAGGGGCGAGTGCAGGCACAAAAAATACCCCCCGCGTATTGAGCGAGCCCATCACCGCCGCGGCAAGACTGATGAAGAGGAGGAAGGGGAACATGATTCTCGTGAGGAGCACCGCCTGGAAGAACTTCGGCGTGTCGCCCACGAATCCGGGCGCTATCGCGGTCACAATCGTCGGTGCAAACACGGTCCCCGCGACGCAGACTGCTCCCGCGAAGATGAGTATGAAGAGGAGCGTTGACCTGACAAGCCTGTTCGCCTCTTCTTCCCCCTGTCTCGTTCGATACTCCGTAAGCACGGGGATGAAGGCCGAAGACATCGAACCTTCCGCGAAGAGCTCCCTCAGCAGATTGGGGATCCTGAAAGCAACGAAGAATACGTCCGACGTGCCCGTGGCACCGAAGTACCTCGCCAGGATCATATCCTTGATGTAACCGAGGATTCGGCTTATGAGGGTGGCGATCGAAATCGCGCCGGCTGCCTTCGCTATTCGTCCTTTCGCAGTCACGGTCGGGGATTCTCCGGATGAAATGGTGCCGTATTATATCAGTGCGCCGCAATACCAGTCGCGCAGAATCTCTGGAGCGCGTCATCACGAGAGAATCTCGTCGAGGATGTCGCCTCGGAATGTCGTTCCGCTACCTCCGCACCTACGCCCTGAATCAGTGTCTGCTCGTAAAGTAGTCCCAATTTTTCATTGCTGCAAGCCCCGCACTTGATGAGGAGGCGCCGGGAATCCTTTTGAAATAACGATGCAGCTGGAATGACAGACAAAGTGGACTTCACGAATTTATACACGGGCACCGGTGAAGTTAGCGGGCCTCCGAATAAGGTTGCTCAATAGATCAGTGTGCAGTCAGCGTCGCCCCCCGTCTCGCGAGGAATATCCTCCAGAAACCCGAGTAGTCTTTGAGGAATCCAACATCATCGAATCCCTCTTCGATGGCCACTCCCTCTACAGCCTCCTTCTGTCCGCTCCCTATCTCCAGGAAGATTTGCCCGCCTTCTCTCAGGTGATCCCTGGCTGCCTCCAGTATGCGCCGGTGGAAGTCAAGGCCGTCTGTGCCTCCGTCGAGAGCTTCCACAGGCTCGTATTCGCGTATCTCGCGCTGCAACTGCCCAATGTCCCCATGCGGTATGTAAGGAGGATTGGACACAATGTAATCGAACTTCCGCCGTCCGAGCGGATCTAACAGATCGCCCACGACAAAATGTGCGTTCGTGATGCCGTTGGCAGAAGCGTTCCTGAAGGCATACCCGATCGCCCTCTCCGACCTGTCGATTCCGCATACGAAAGCATCGGGGAACCGTCGTGCGAAAGCGAGAGCGATACATCCGCTTCCCGTGCAGAGATCCAGGATCCTGAGGGGTGTAGCATCTCCTTTTTCGCCTCCGCCGAGCACTAACTCCCGCGTAATGCGCGCTGTTGCTTCTTCAACGAGCAGTTCCGTTTCAGGCCTTGGGATCAGCACACCGGGGCCAACATGTATGATAAGTCCGCAGAATTCGACATGACCGATGAGATACTGGAGCGGCTCTCCGCTGAGGCGCCGCGGTGCAAGAGAATCGATGAGTATGGACTGCTCAGAGGACAAGCCCGGGTTATGCGCATAAAGGTGGGAGCGGCTGATCGCACAGACTTCGGTGATGAGCGTTTCAGCTTCTTTTGCAGAGTCCTCGATCCCGTAAGATCCAAAGAGTGTTGCGATCTCTCTGAGTTTATCGAGCACCTGCACCGGAAGATCCAGTCCCGCAAACCAAGCCTGGATTATTCATAAGTTTCCAGGCGCAACAGGGGCGGAGGCGGCTCAATGCCTTTCCAAAGCGATTGGATTTCCTTTTTCATGTCCTGCGTCTTTGTCAGCAGCATCTGTTTGAGTATAGGCTGAAACACGCTGTGGAAAAAAGAGCGGTGTCGCTCGGAATGTCCTTTCGCCACCCTACCCTGTCCCAGATGGCATGATTCATAAATTATGTGGGCTAAATGTCTTTCAGCTTCTGAGCCTGGTAGTGCGTAATCAGGGCGTCGACGATCTCGTCGATGCCGCCCTCCAGGACCTGTTCGAGCTTGTGCAGTGTGAGTCCGATGCGGTGGTCGGTCACCCTGTTCTGAGGGTAATTGTAAGTCCTGATCCGTTCGCTCCTGTCACCTGTTCCGACCTGGGTCTTCCTCTCATCGGCCCGTTCCTTCTCTTTCTTCTCGATCTCGAGGTCGAGCAGCCTTGACCTGAGGACCTTCATCGCCTTGTCCCTGTTCTTGATCTGTGACCGCTCGTCCTGGCACTGCACCACCATGCCCGTCGGGACATGCGTGATCCTCACCGCTGAGTAAGTGGTGTTTACGCCCTGCCCCCCCGGGCCCGACGCACAGAAGGTATCGACCCGCAGGTCCTTCTCATCTATCTTTATGTCCACCTCCTCGGCTTCCGGCAAAACCGCCACCGTCGCCGCAGAGGTGTGAATCCTTCCTGATGCCTCAGTCACGGGGACCCTCTGGACCCGGTGAACGCCGCTCTCGTATTTCAGTCTGCTGTATGCGCCTTTGCCCGTGATGTTGGCGATCACCTCCTTGAGCCCTCCCAGCCCCGTCGGGCTGGAATCGATGACCTCTATCTTCCATCTCCTGTACTCGGCGTACTTCGAGTACATCCTGAAGAGCGACGCACCGAACAGGGCCGCCTCCTCGCCTCCCGTCCCAGCGCGTATCTCGAGGATGACATTGCGGTCGTCCCTGGGGTCTTTGGGGAGAAGCATCAGCTTCAGCTCCTCCTCGAGCAGCGGCCTCCTTTTTTTCAGCTGCTCCAGCTCCTCCTGTGCGAGATCGCGAAGATCACCGTCGCCTCCTCTGAGCAACTCCTCGGTGTCTCCGATCTCGACAAGGAGCTTCTTGTACTCCCTGATCTTCTCCACGATTGGTTCGAGCTCCGCCCTTTCCTTGGAATGCCGCAGGTAATCCGGCCCGCTCGCGAGGACCTCCGGTCTCGAGAGTGCCTCGGTGATCTCATCATACTTTTCCTCAATCATGATAAGCTTCTCTAGCATTCCCTGGTCACCTCAGCCGACATCGCTTCAAGCTTGAGCACTTCCTGGAGCGCACTCAGAGCGACCTCTATCTGGCTGTTGTCGGGCTCCCGGACCGTCATCCTCTGAAGGAGAAGCCCCGGTGCGGCAACGATCCGGCTCCACGCGTGGTTCTGGAGCTTTGCCGAAGATCTCAGTATTTCGTAGGATATCCCCGCAATGGCGGGTATGAGGATCAGCCTTGAGGCCGCCTTCCAGGCGAATGACCACTCCTTGGGGATGAACGTGAAGACGATGATGCTCGTGACCATCACAATCAGGAGGAAGCTCGTCCCGCACCGCGGATGGTACGGCTTATGCTTTTTCGCGCTCTCTACGGTGAGGTCTTCACCGGCTTCATATGCGTAGATCACTTTGTGCTCGGCGCCGTGGTACTCGTAGATCCTCCTCATCTCCTTCCAGAGGCCGATGGCAAACACGTAGATGAGGAAGACGATCACACGGAGGATTCCGTCTACGAGGTTGAACGCGAACGAACTCCTCGATACGACCTCGACGACACCGCCCATAAGCTTCGTCACATAGAGAGGCAGGACGATGAAGAGGGCTATCGCGAGAAGCACGGCGATCACGATTGACGAACCCATGCTCCACGTGGAAAGCGATTTCTCCTCCTCCTGGTACGCAACGTTTCCCGAGTACTCGATCGCCTTTATGCCGATAAAGAGGGCGTGAAAAAGAGCCACCACTCCCCTCAGAACCGGCAGCCGCAGGAAGCGGGGCAGCTTTCTCGTCGTCACCGTCTTGTGCTCGATGTCTCCCTTGGGGTTTCTCACGGCGACGCTCCATCCCGAGGGAGACTTCATCATCACTCCCTCAATGACCGCCTGACCACCAATGTGCTTCGTATGCATGTTGTCACCTCACAAAAACACGGTAGGGGCGTAAAGTCTTACGCCCCTACCGTGTATGAACCCTCCGTACGCTACTTCTTCGCGTATTTCTTCTTGAACTTCTCCACACGACCTTCGGCATCGACAAGCTTCTGCTTGCCCGTAAAGAAGGGGTGGCATTTCGAGCATATGTCCACGCGGATGTTCTGCTTCGTAGAGTGGGTCGTGAACGCCTCACCGCACGCGCAGAGAATCTTCGCCTCTATGTACTTGGGATGAATCTTCTCTTTCATGATTCGCACCTCCTCATAAGACACTTAAAGGACAATTGTAATATTACAAAAAACAGCCTGATTTTCGCAACTCCCGGCAGGGTTGAGCCGATCTAACCACATATTCATACACCACGCCATCTGGGTCAGAAGGATATAAGCTTGGCGCATCACAAGCCTGAGCGGCGCAAAGAAAGGCCGGCAGGAGCATCACTGCCGGCCTTTCCGTCGCGCGTGAATCGACGACTACTTTATCAATGGCACGATGAGGAGCGCCACAATGTTGATAACCTTGATCATCGGGTTAATGGCCGGACCTGCTGTGTCTTTATACGGGTCGCCGACGGTATCGCCGGTGACGGCGGCCTTGTGGCCATCGCTCCCCTTCTTGTGCAAGATGCCTTTGGTGTCGGTAACGCCCACTTCGAAGGATTTCTTGGCGTTGTCCCATGCGCCGCCGCCGCTGGTCATTGCGATAGCCTGGAACAATCCTGTAATGATGCTACCGATGAGGACTCCCCCGAGTGCCTCTTTGCCCAAAAGTAACCCGACAAGTATCGGCGTAATGACAGGAATAAGAGCAGGAACCATCATCTGTTTGATAGCCCCTTTAGTAACGATATCAACGCACTTGCCGTACTCAGGCTTTCCCGTGCCTTCCATGATGCCTTTAATCTCGCGGAACTGCCTGCGGACCTCTTCAACAATACTTCCGGCAGCCTTTCCAACCGCCTCCATCAGGAGAGACCCAAAATAGTAAGGAAGCAGTCCTCCGATGAACAGTCCGACCAATACCAGCGGGTTTGAAAGGTCAAATGCAAGCGAAGCACCGAAAGACCTGGAATACTCGGCAAAGAGAACCAGCGCGGCAAGACCTGCCGAACCGATAGCATACCCTTTCGTAACAGCCTTTGTGGTGTTTCCGACTGCGTCGAGGGGGTCGGTGATCTCGCGGATCTCTTTCGGAAGCTCCGCCATTTCTGCAATACCGCCGGCGTTGTCAGTAATCGGGCCGTATGAGTCAATGGCCACAACAATGCCGGTCATTGAAAGCATCGAGACTGCTGACAATGCGATTGCAAAAAGACCTGCTACAGCCTGCGTCGGGGTAACATTGACGAAGCCTCCTGCACCGATATAGAAGGCCCAAATGATTGCTCCGCAAATTACGAGAACAGGCATGCCTGTTGCTTTCATACTGACTGCAAGACCGGCGATGACGTTCGTGCCATGGCCGGTAAGGCTTGCCTGTGCGATATGCTTAACAGGATTAAAACTGGTGGAGGTGAAATACTCGGTAATCATAACGATCAGACCGGTAAGCAGGAGCCCTATCAGCGCTGTTGTAAAGACTCCCATCTGTGTAAAGGCCGGGGCGACATTGGGAAGTCCGAGGAACCATCCCGACACGATATAGAATGCTATCGCAGCCAGGATGCCCGATACTGCGAGTCCTTTATACAGAGCGCCCATAATATACTGGCTTTTGCCCATTTTTACGAAATATGTCCCTATAACAGAGGCTATAATTGAAATGCCGCCGATAAGAAGCGGGAATTCAACCCAGGGGCTGTCCGCCCCGAAGGCAGTCTTTGCAAGAAGCATTGCGGCAACGAGAGTAACAGTATAGGTCTCGTAAAGGTCTGCCGCCATTCCTGCGCAGTCGCCGACGTTGTCACCCACGTTGTCGGCGATAACTGCAGGGTTTCTCGGGTCGTCTTCAGGAATCCCTGCCTCGACCTTGCCGACAAGGTCAGCGCCAACGTCGGCAGCCTTTGTATAGATGCCTCCTGCAATACGGGCAAAGACGCTCATGAGAGAGCAGCCGAAGCCAAGACCTACAAGGGCATGGAATGCAGTTTCACCTGCCGCAGCTTTGGCAATAAAATAATAACCCGCCAATCCAATAATACCCAACCCCACAACCATGATACCTGTAACCGAACCGCCTTTAAACGCGACATTCAGAGCTGCATCGAGTCCCTTGTATGCAGCCTGTGCGGTACGGACATTAGAGCGGACCGTAACCATCATACCGATGTATCCCGCCAATGCTGAACCACATGCCCCGATCACAAAACCAATCGCTATCCACTTGCCCAAGAATATCAATAACACAGTGATTACGACTCCCACTATTGCGACTGTCTTGTACTCACGGGCAAGAAAGGCATATGCGCCCTCTTTTACCGCACCAGAGATCTCCTGCATACGCGCACTTCCGGCATCCTGTTTTGACACCCATGCCGCAGTGTAAAGGGCATAGAGAACCCCTATTACACCGCATACAAGGGCAAAGAGAATAATTGTAGTCATTATATCCTCCTCCTTTTCTGGTTTTCGTAACCCCTGTGAGACCTATCTCCCGTCACCGCTCCTTCTCGCCAGCCTAACCCTCCTTCTTCTCACCCCCTTCGTGCAGAACTAAGCTTTGAAGCCCCGTCGTGCATCCCCGTACGGAAGGGCTGAATCATTCCCTCCCCACGTGTTTCGCATATACCATGGCAGCGGTGCGGTATACCATGTGCGCCATCTTCGAATAGGGAGCGTAAGCAAAGAGGAAGAACACGAAGACCAAGTGCGTGTAATACGTCAGATACGCAAGTGCCGCCACGTCGGCGAGGCGCAGCAGTTGCGCACCGAACCCTGTCACTCCCACGCCCAAAATGACGGAGATAAAGAGCCAGTCAAAATAGCTCCCTTTGCCGGCCTGTTTCTGCATGTCGAGGCGGTTGCTCGCCACGGCGATGATCCCTGCGATAAGCGCGATGGCGCTTATATTACCCACGATCTTCATGGGATCCGTCAGCGGATAGGGAGATTCCCATTTGAGCAGGTACAGGTACGCTACCCCCCATGTGGTGGTAATGGCGAGCCCTACGAAGGCGTAGAATACGGCAAAGTGGCTCGACTTCCGGCCTCTCGCCACAGTGCAATCGCTGAACCGTTTGTGCGACGCGATATCCAGGAGGGCCTGATACATACTGCTCAGGAGGTCATTTTTCGGGATATCTCCGGGATTGGATTGCTTGAGGGCAGCCCAATACTTGTTGACGCCGAGGAAAAGCATGAGGGCGGCGAAGGCTGCAGTCGGTATGAAAACCGCATCCACGGCTGGTACAGGAAGGAAATGGGAGAACGAGATAGCGCCCTCCGCTGTTCGCGGTACTGCCGCAAAGTTCAAGTGGCCCAGCGCTGCAATAATCACGAAGAAGAGGGCGGCCGGAATAGCGAACAGGATCAGGAGAAACTTGGGGTCTCCAGCCATCGTGCCGAGGAAGCCCGGTGTCGCATATTCCTTTATCATCACCTTCCGTATCGCACCGAGGACTTCCCCCGGTTTTGCACCTCTCGGGCAGTAGGCAGTGCAGTCGCTGCAGTGATGACAGAGCCAGATGTCGGGATTGGTGACGAGCTTATCCTTGAGTCCCCACTGGGCGTACAGCATCTCCTTCCTCGGGAAGGGTTTCTGATCCGGCGTCACGTTGCACACGACGGTGCAGGTGGAGCACTGGTAACACTTCTTCAGGTCCCCACCGCCGGACGCCATTACCTCCTTTACAAAACTCAGATCCGGACTCACTATCTGCTCAGCCATGTATGTTCCTCCTAGAAGGTCCTGTATGGATTGGGGCCTATCTCCTTGACCCTGTCCACGAAGGTGTTGATGACGTCGGGGAGCTTATCGTACTCGTCAATGGCGAACTGGACCATCTGTACCCTGTCAGCCTCGAGCATGAGCCTGTCGAGCGTCTCCTGCACCTTGCCGAGTCTGTAGCTCGCGAGCTCGCTGCCCTTGGCGAAGTGGCACTGATAATTCTCGCCGTACTTGCACCCCAGAAGCAGCATGCCGTCAATACCCCTGGAAAAGGCGTCTGCAATCCAGACGAGGTTCGTCGATCCGAGGCATCTCAGCTGGATGAACCGCACCGCGGGATTGATCTTCGTGTGGTTGAACGCTGCGGTGTCAATCGCCGGGTACGCGTCATTTTCACAGACGAGCACGATGAGCCTCGGTCTGTCCTCCTCTTCCGGGACAGAGACACCCTTCATCATAGCGCCGATCATGTCGACATGAAAATCCTTGAAGGAGACGATCCTCTCAGGACATGCGCCCATGCAGGTGCCGCATCTCCTGCAGCGCCCGATCTTGTAAAACGGTGTCCCCTTCTCGTCTTCGTCAATGGCTCCGAAGGGGCACTCTTCGGTGCAGCGCTTGCAGGAGGTACATTTGGTCATGAAGGGATCCGGGAAGGTCATGTCCCATGCCCTCGGGTGCACCGCGATGCCCTGGGCAACATGCTCGGCCTGCTGGATCGCTTTCAGTGCCGCACCCGCGGCATCGTCCTGAGCCTCGGTGGTGTTCATCGGCTGTCTCACACATCCCGCCGCGTAGACCCCTGTCCTTCTCGTCTCGTATTGGAAGCAGATGAAGTTGGAGTCAGCAAACCCGTTGAACAGGTCGAGGTCAGGCAGGCCGGGGCCCTGTCTGTATTGGAGGTTGAGGATGGGGTCATCGACCGTGGCCGGCACGACGCCCGTGGCGAGGACCACGAGGTCGGCCTCGACCTTCGCCTCAGGCCCGAACAGGGAATCCTTCATCTGTACGTACATGTTTCCGTTGCCCGCATCGCTCACGCCCGTCACTTCGCACTTGGTGAGCATCACGCCGGCGTCGTTCTGCGCCTCTTTATAGTAATACTCGAGTTTCCCCGGGGTCCTTATGTCCTTGTACAGGATCATCGCACTCGCGTCGGGATTCTCCCTCACATACAACGCCTGTTTGAGCGACGTAGCGCAGCACATGGCTGAACAGTACGGCAGGTGGTTCGGATCACGCTGTCCCGCGCACTGGATGAAGGCAACCTTCTTCGCCTCCTTGCCGTCGGAAGGCCTCATAATTTTGCCCTTTCGCGCTATTTCCTCAAACTCGATGTTCGTGACCACATCCTTGAGCGTGCCGTACCCGAGGTGGTCCAGCTTCGTGGCATCGTACGGCCTCCAACCTGCGGCGAGTACGATGGAACCGATCTTCTCGACGGCGGTTCCGCCGTTCTGAGAAATCGTAACCTCAAAGGCTCCCGGCATGCCCTCGGTCTTCTCGACCTTGGCCGCCTTGTACAGCTTTATGTTCGGATGCCCCTCAACCTCCTTCACCGTCTTCGAGATGTCCACATCCACGATCAGCGGCTTCCTGTAGATGCCGTCTGTGGGGATCTTCTTAAAGAGCTTGTTCATGAAGCCGCCGAGCTGCTGCTCCTTCTCTACGAGCACTACCTGGTACCCCGCGTTCGCCGTTTCAAGGGCTGCGGTCATCCCCGCCATGCCGCCGCCGATGACGAGTATTGTCTTGAAGGTTTCCATCTTATAAGGCTCGGGGAGGTCGCCCTTCTGGGCCTTCGTAACGCCCATCTTCATGTAGTCCTCGGCGGCGAGCTGCGCGTCAGGTGAGTTAGGCTCCTGCGTCCAGGCCGCGAGTTCCCGCATCGGAACACGCTCGACGATGCACCCCGGGAAATCGAACTCCTCGAACTTCACCCTCGGGGAGCACGCCGCAAGGATCAGCGTGTTCACCCCCTCGGCAGCAACGTCGTTCTTGATGAGATCAACGCCCTCTTTCCCGCAGAGGGCAAAATGCGTCTTCACCACCGGGATCTTGAGAGCATTCTTACCGATAGTCGCCAGCTTCTCTATATTTACGGATTCACCGATCTCGCACCCCGTGCATATGTACAGCGCATATTTCTTTTCCATAGCCTCTTACCTCCTTTGCCCCGTCTGCATTGCCCGGAGCGCCGCACCCGTGGCATCCTGCACAGACTTCGATACGTCGAGGGGACTCTTCGTACAGCCCGCAGCAAAGATCCCCTTTCCTGATGCCGCGAATCCTTCCTCTCCGTAAGAGACCACCGGGATTCTTGCGCTCGCACCTGCAGGCTCCATCCCCGTGGCGAGCACCACCATATCGATCTTGACCCTCGTCTTGCCGCCGTCGAGCATGTCCTCGGCCTCTACGATCACATCGTCGGACCCGGCGTCCTGAGTCACCTTCGCGACCTTGCCCTTAATGAACGACACGTTCGGGTCGTCCTTCACCTTCCAGTAGAACTGCTCGTATTTCCCCGGCGTCCTTATGTCGATGTAAAAGATGTGTACCTTCGAGTCGGGATTCTGCTCCCGGAGATACATGGTCTGCTTGAGCGATGCCATGCAGCAGATGTAGGAGCAGAAAGGCAGGTGGTTTTCGTCCCTGCTCCCGGCGCACTGCACGAAGGCAATGGTCTGCACCGGTTTGCCGTCAGACGGCCTCACGATCTTGCCATTCGTCGGCCCGTTCTGCGCGGATAGCCTCTCCATCATCATATTGGTGACCACATTCTTGACCGTACCGAACCCCAGGATGTCCATCTTCTTCGCATCGTAAGGGTTCCATCCCGTTGCCACGACGATCGAGTCCGCCTTCACCGTGACGGTTTCCGGCTTCATGGTCAGGTCGATCGCGTTGTATTTGCAGGCATCCTGGCACGCCTTCATGCAGTCGCCCTGGCAGTGCTTTTCGTCGATCACGTACTTCTGCGGGAAAGCCTGGTTGAAGGGCAGGAACGCAGCCTTCGTGGTGTTCATGCCGAAGTTGAACTCGTCGGATCTCTCAGCAGGGCATGCCTCGGCGCACGCATTACAGGCAACGCAGTTGTCGTTAACAAACCGCGGATTGAGGCGTATCGTGACGGTATAATCGCCCGGTCCTCCCGATATGCCCTGCACCTCCGCCATCGTGTAGAAGTCGATGTTCGGATTCTCCCGTATCCTTCTAAAGTTGATCTCGAGGCCGCACAGGGGGGGACAAAGTTTCGGAAAGTACTTGTTGAGCTGTGCGACTCTCCCACCAAGATACGGGTTCTTCTCAACGATGGTGACATGGGCACCACTCTCGGCTGCGTCGACAGCAGTCGTCAAACCGCTAAATCCGCCGCCGATCACAACGATGCGGCTGGATTTTTCAGCACCTGGCTCTGGCATGCTGCTCCTCCTTTAGAAGGTGTTGTCATTCAGATGGGACGTATATTAGCACAAACATGATTCACAGTATACGGCCCACAAAGGTCGCCCGTTGTGAGCCTTAGACCATGAATCACTCCGGCAAGTATATGGCGCAAGAAAGAGAGGGGGGCTTTTCAGCCCCCCTCCGTATCGCTCAACTAGTCAGGGATGATCTGGACGTAGGGGACTTTCTTGAGCTCCCACTTGTTGTTGTCCGCGTCATACCTGGAGTTCACGAAGCACTTCCAGTCTTTGTCGTTGATGGCGAGGTGATCTCCCCTGTAATAGTAGCCGGGATACCTGGACTCTTCCCTGAACAGGATATGACGGGCATGCGCCTCGACCGAGAGGATCCTGTGGTAGTTTTCCCAGCACCTCATGAGCTCGTGGAGGTTGGCAGCCGCCATCTTGTTGGCGTCCTCCTTGAGCATCTCAAGCTGCTTCAGGCCTTCATCGAGCATCGTCTTGGAGGTCATGTACCAAGTGGTGACGCCGCCAAAGTACTCGTCGGCGATTTTCTGGAGCCTCGCCTGGAGCATCTTGGGCCTGATGTAATTCGGGTTGATCGCCGGGTCGGTGGAGTACACTTTGTACTTCTCGTAGACCTCGTAGGGCAGGTAGAGTTCGCCTCCAATCTCGTCAGGGGTCTGCTTGATCGCCGGCTTGTAGTTCGGATTGTCGAGGATAAATGCGATTGCTGCCTTCGCAGCGATCCTGCCCTCGGCATGGGAGCCGGAGGAGAACTTGTGGCCCGATGCGCCGACAACGTCGCCGGCCATGAACAGGCCCTTCACCGTCGACATCCTGTTGTAGCCCCATGACCATTCAGCCGGTGCCCCCGGGATGTCGCCAGGTCCGCTGCACCAGAATCCTGCGCAGCCGGCGTGGGAGCCGAGAAGATAAGGCTCCGTCGGCATGATCTCGGAAGGCTCCTTGTTGGGCTCAATATTCTTGCACGCCCAGAGGCCTGCCTGTCCGATCGCCATGTCGAGGAAGTCTTCCCACGCTTCGGCCTCGAGGTGCTTGATCCTCTTGGCGTCCATCTTCGTGGCGAGTTCCGCCATCGCCGTGTGGGTGTTCATGAGGATAGGGCCCTTGCCCTTCTTCATGTCCATCATCATCATGTGGTTCCTGATGGCGGTGCCCATCTTCTCTGCATAGGGGCTGTAGAGCTTCTTCGTCTCCTCGAAGTTCTCGCCTGTGCAGTAGTCCTCGCCAAGGGCGTTGGTAGCCTTCGCCTTGAAGAAGAGGAACCACGCGCCCACAGGTCCGTACCCGTCCTTGAACCTAGCCGGGACGAACCTGTTCTCCATCATGGTGAGCTCTGCGCCGGCCTGCATGCCGAGGGCGAAACCGGAGCCCGAGTTCCAGACCGGGTACCACGCACGGCCCTGGCCTTCCGCGACCGATCTCGGCCTGAAGACATTGACCGCTCCGCCGGAGGCGTTGATCATCGCCTTTGCCTTGAAGAGGTAGATCTTGTTCTCCCTGACACTGAATCCCGCAGCGGCAGCGACTCTGCTCGGGTCGTTCGCGTCCTTGTAGAGCTTCACGATGAAGACTCTCTCGAAGTGGTTCTGGGCCACGCCCGTCGCCTTCCTGTTAAACTCGAGAGCGGCCTTCGCGGCTTCGGCAACTACGACTTTGTAGGACTCGCCGTTGATCATGATCTGCCATTTGCCGGACCTGACCGGCACGCCGCCGTCCTTCAGCATCGCCTTGCCCTGATCCCTCGCCTGGAAGCCATCGAGGGAGAAGCCGTCATCGGCCTTCTTCCAGATGGGGAGTCCCCACTCCTCGAAGAGCCAGACCGAATCATCCACGTGCCTTCCCAGGTCGAACACAAGGTCTTCCCTGATGATGCCCATCAGGTCGCCCCTGACATACTTCACATAATCGGCAACCTTGTTCTCACCGACGTAAGTGTTGATTGCGGAAAGGCCCATCGCGACTGCGCCGCTCCTGTCGGTGGCTGCCTTGTCGACCATGGTGACCTTAAGTCCCTTGGGGGTCGCCCATCGCGCACCCTCAACTGCCGCACCGCAGCATGCCATGCCGCCGCCGATGAGCAGGAGGTCCGTCTCAACCTCTATGATCTCAGGTCTCTGACAAAATGAAAACGTACAGGTCTCTTTCTCCATATCTTATCCCTCCTTACTCGTTATTCTTTTCTCGCGTCGGCGTTGAAGAAACCAGGTCCCTTCAGTTTCGAGAAATCAGCCTCGGGCTTGCCGGCGAACGGGTCGATCGAACCTTCCGCAGTGGTCCTGATCGGGAACTTGAATCTCTTAAGGGATCCGTTCCTGAACTTGATGGTCCACATGATCGAGTCGGTGCCCCTCAGCGGGATGACATTGCCGCCCAATGGAGCGAAGTCCTGGTAGGCCCTCACCTCAATCGCCTGCTGCGGGCAGATCTTTACGCAGTTGTAACACTCCCAGCACTGCTCGGGCTCCTGGTTGAACGCCTTCATGATTTCTCTGTCGAGAGTCATCAGGTCATTAGGACAGATGTACTGACATGCAGTCTTGTCCTGGGCTTTGCAGCCGTCGCACTTCTCGGTAATGACAAAACTTGGCATAAACCTAACCTCCTCTTCGGTTTTGTTGATGAATCACTATGGATCCCACATCAGGCCCTTTCGGGGCCTATGATGCCTGCGTACCTGTTGTCCGCCATGCACCTCCTTTCACATAAGGAATGGGGGGCTGCCGGTACCAAGCTGCCCCCTCACTTAGCGGTTACTTTTTCTCGCCTTCCGCGTATTTGTGGAGCTTGATCTCGACCTTTTCGGTCAGGCCCTGGTAATACTCCTGGAGTATGGTAGCGACCTCGGGACGGCTGAACTGAGACGACACAGGCTCGCCGTCGGACAGCATCTTCCTGAGCTTCGTACCGCTCAGGAGCACCCTGTCGTCCTTGCCGTGCGGGCAGGTCTTCATGGATGCCATGCCGTCGCACTTCTTGCAGTAGAAAGTCCAGTCGATCTTGAGCGGCTTTGTTTCGAGGGCGCCCTTCGGGATCTCGTCGAAGATCTTCTGGGCATCGAAGGGGCCGTAGTACTCTCCGACACCGGCATGGTCTCTCCCGATGATCATGTAGTAGCAGCCGTAATTCTGCCTGAAAGTCGCGTGGAGGAGCGCCTCTCGCGGTCCCGCGTATCTCATGTCGAGAGGGTACCCGGCCTGGATGCAGGTATTGGGCACGAAGTAGAGTTCGACGAGCTTGTCGATGGCCTTCACTCTCACTTCAGCAGGGATATCGCCGGGTTTCAGCTTTCCGAGCAGCTGATGGATAAGGACACCGTCACAGATCTCGATGGCCACCTTTGCGAGAAATTCGTGGGAGCGGTGCATCGGGTTCCTCAACTGCAGGGCAGCCACAGTGCTCCAGCCCTTTTCCTCGAAGAGCTTTCTCGTTTCCGCCGGTGTCAGGAAGAGGCCCGGGTACTGATCGGGGAAACCGCCCTGGCTCAACACCTTGACGGGCCCGGCAAGATTGACCTCTAGCTGCTCCATGACCATCTTGACGCCGGGGTGTTCCGTGTCTGTTGTCTTATATATGTTCTTACACTCGAACTCTTTGTCGATCGTGTATTTCTCGGTCACCTTCATCGTGGCCATGAACGCGCCATACTCCTCGGACCAGAGCCCGATCTCGTCACCCACCTTGATGCCGTCGGCCTTTGACTTGGACGTGGACACAGTAATAGGAATCGGCCAGAAGGTCCCGTCCGCCATCTTGAAGTCCGCGCACACTCCTTTCCAGTCGGCCTGGGTCATGAAACCCATCAGCGGGGTAAAACCGCCGATGCCCATCATGATGAGGTCTCCTGCCTCTCTGGATGTGACGGGAATCTGATGGGATGAAGGAAGGGTCTGCGCCTTTTTCTTTTCCTCCTCGAGTTCCTTGCCAGCCAGCAGAAGCGGCTTCAGCTTCTTTTCTTTACCATGGGGATTTACCAATGCCATATCACTTCCTCCTCACGTCTTGTTTTTTGAAGCGAGAGCGTTATTGCCTACGAGAGTCCGAGGGTCCCGCACACCTGGGCAAAAATGGCGTCGATGCTCCCGGTGCCATCAACTGACTTCAAGATCCCTTTCTTGCCGTAGTAGTCGATGAGGGGCGCGGTCTGTGCGTTATAGACTTCCAGCCTCTTCTTTATGGTCTCCTCCTTGTCGTCGTCCCTCTGGAACAGTGCGCCGCCGCACTTATCGCAGACGCCTTCCTTCTTGGGCGGGCTGGAGTACACGTTGAACATCTGACCGCAGGCCTTGCAGGTCCTTCTGCCGGTGAGCCTCTTCATAAGATCCTCAAACGGGACGTCCACGCTCAAGGCTGCGCTGAGTGACATGTTCAGCCCGCCGAGCATCTTGTCGAGTGCTTCGGCCTGCGCCGTATTCCTCGGGAATCCGTCCAGGATGTACCCCTTCTTGCAATCGTCCTGCTTGAGCCTCTCCTCCACCATTCCGAGCACAACCCGGTCAGGCACAAGTTCTCCCTTATCCATGAAGGACTTCGCCTCTTTGCCGAGAGCGGTGCCCGCCGCGACGGCGGCCCTGAGAAGATCGCCTGTCGAGATCTGAGGTATCGGGTATTTTTCAATGAGTTTCTTAGCCTGGGTACCTTTGCCGGCACCGGGTGCACCGAGAAGGACTAGTCTCATGGAGGAACCTCCAACGTGAAGTGAATTTTTTGAAAGTTATACGTTACAAGAAGATCAATCGAAATTCAAGTTTAAAATTATAATCAGTCAATTAAAAATCCTTATATACGCCTCCCTCTCTTGAAACTTGCTGCAGGTAATCCCTGCATTGCCGCAACGCAGCGTTCCTGTGGCTCAGAGCGTCCTTCTCCGAAGCGCTCATCTCCGCAAAGGTCCTGTCGTGACCCACCGGCACGAAGACCGGGTCATACCCAAAACCGAAGCTCCCGCAAGGTCCAGTTGTAATGCTCCCTTCCACGGTCCCCCGAAAGACCCTCACCTCGCCTCCTGGAAAGGCAAGCGCGAGGCAGCACACGAATCGTGCGCCTCGTTGGCTCACCGGAATGCCCTGCATCTCCGTAAGAAGCTTCGAGACGTTGGCCCTGTCATCCGCACCCTCTCCCGCATAGCGTGCGGAGAGCACACCAGGTGCTCCCTTCAGAGCGAAGACCTCAAGGCCGGAGTCATCAGCAAGAGCAGGGGTCCCCGTGGCGTGGGCGACTGCCTTAGCTTTCTTTATAGCGTTTCCCTCAAAGGTGGGCTGGTCTTCATGGACCTCAGGGCAGGAAGGGCAGTCGTCGAGGGTCTTGAATCTTACGTTGAAGCCTTCCAGGATACGCGTCAACTCTTCAGCCTTTCTCCTGTTTCGAGTTGCAAGGACGATTTCCATGGCGACTGCTGAACGAGGCTGCTGGGATACCGGGGTGAACGGCCGATACAAGGAGCAGCGCAAGCCAGACTACAATAGCATCGGCACCTCTTGAAATGCAACATCGTCCAGACATTGACTTGCGTTTGCTCCCTGTTCTGCGGGTTTCCACGGCCGTCGTCCGCTGGTGGTGACTCGTGAGGGGGATTCGCCGGCGTGTCGCTACCACACAGACCGGGAGCGGACAGTCAAGTCGGGATAGAGTGAACCTGGGTGAGGGCCATGATTTACGAGCATGTTGGAGTCGGCGCAGCCGCCGACGGGCAGCCGGTTTCTACGGAAAAAGTCTCTTGAGTTGACAAGGCTTTCGGTGTTCCGCTATCCTAACATCCAGCGGGGTGGAGCAGTCCGGTAGCTCGTCGGGCTCATAACCCGAAGGTCAGAGGTTCAAATCCTCTCCCCGCCACCAA
>JBLMXV010000048.1:0-25870 GCA_050257935.1 Chloroflexota bacterium | reverse complement strand
GGTCTTCTCGAAGAGCGAACTCGAAACCATCGCGCGTTACTGCATCACGCGTGACGTGGTCGCGATAACTGACGAGATTTACGAGCACATCACCTATGACGGTCTGGAACACACTCCCATGGCGGTCATCGAGGGCATGCGTGACAGGACGATCACCGTCAACGGCGTATCGAAGACCTTCAGCGTCACCGGCTGGAGAGTCGGGTATGTCATTGCATCTCCCGAAATGACGAGCGCGGTGAGAAAGGTCCATGATTTTCTTACAGTCGGTGCCCCGGCGCCGCTCCAGGAGGCGGCCGCCCATGCGCTGAACACAGCCGACGGCTATTACGCTGCGCTCCGTGATTTTTACGTCCAGCGAAGGGACTACTTCTTCACTGTCCTTCAGGATGCGGGATTTCTCTGCCACAAGCCATCCGGCGCATACTACATAATGGCCGGCATGTCAAAGTGGGGCTTTCGCGACGACATGTCGTTTGCGAGGTTTCTTGGCAAAGAAGCGGGAGTTGCGGTCGTCCCGGGGAGCAGCTTCTATAGGACAGGCAGCCAAGAGGGAGCAGGTATCGTGCGCTTCTGCTTCTGCAAGAAGATGGAGACGCTCGAGGCCGCCGCTGAGAGGCTCAGGGGCCTTAAGGACCGGGCATAGTCCTCACGCCAGGAGCACGGTTCCGAGCCGACTTTACGGCGCCGTCAGTTCTATGTGCCCGCATCAGAGCGTGCTCACCGCTCATGCCTGAAACGCCAGTAGAAACGAAGGAGCCTGAACGGCTCGGCGATCATGTTGCCCAGGCAGTACCTGACGGGCGTAAACGTTTTGACACGGGTGATGACGGCAGTGCGGCCGAGGAGTTGAGGCAACTGCGATTCGAACTGCTTCAGCCTCTCCCGTATCTGCTGGACACACCTCGGCATGTGGTACCAGCCCGTCACCACATACAGGTAGACAGGCGGATCGTATGACGTATTCTTCAGGAAGTCGATAAGCCGGAGCGTCCTGTCTCCCCCGGGCGGCGTCGTCGCATCGGCAGTGATGACCTCGGGGGGTATGTCCCGCCTGATCAGCCAGTCCTGCATCATGGTTATCGCAGCCCGCTCGTCCTCGCTGCCCTTTGCGGAGAGAAAGATGCGGTTGACTATGTGCTTGATGTACATGTCATGAGTGATTTCCAGACGTTGTATGGTCTCCACCTTAAGCCAATCTCTCTTGATGCCGGCCGTGGGCACAAACACGAGTTTAAGTGGACCCATTGTCATTTCTCCCGCCTCACTTTTACTTGTTCAGAATGTGCCCTCTTATCCTACGACGCAAAGTCAGCCCAGTCAATACCGGGGGCTGCCCCGGGGGAAACCGACAGGACACGGTGAGGTTCCCACCGCACGTCCGTGTGGGTTAGAATAGAAATCTGTCATTCTGTGCTCTGGAGGCGATGATGAACCTGAAAGAATATTTCGACACAGCCCGGGGAAGGGGCATACTGGCCACTTCTGACGGTGACGGGAAAGTAGGCATAGCCGTATATTCCCGGCCGCATGTCATGGACGACGGCACCCTCGCGTTCGTGATGAGAGAAAGGCTTGCGCACAGGAACGTGACGATCAACCCGCACGCGGCCTACATGTACATCGAAGACGGTCCGGGGTACCGCGGTGTCCGCCTCTTTCTGCGAAAGGTGGGGGAAGAGATCGACCCCGAACTGATATCGAAGATGACGCGGCGGTGGCTTACCCCTGAGGAAGACAGAGCAAAAGGGCCGAAGCATCTGGTCGTCTTCGCAGTGGATTCGGCACTCCCGCTCATCGGGACCGGCGAGTAAGGCCCGGTACGTGTGAACCACCGACGTCACCTCTTGCAGAGAGGCACGCACTGTCTTCTTCCTTTCAATGATGAGACATAAGATGGCCTTATGATCTTACCCTGCACGACCTCTTCAATGCGGTGGGCGCACCAGCCCGCTACCCGTGCCATGGCGAATATCGGCGTGAAGAGCTCCTTGGGTATACCGAGGCACCGGTAGATGAAGCCGGAATAAAAGTCGACGTTCGTGCACACCACCTTTCCTTTCCTTTCCTTCACTATTTGGGGGGCGATCCTGGCGATCCTCTTGTACAGGGAGAACTCCTTCTCCCTTCCCGCCGTCTTCGCAAGCTCCTCTCCCCTTCCTTCGAGGAACACGGCTCGCGGGTCTGTCAGGGTGTACACTGCATGCCCCAATCCGTAGATCTTCCCGCTCCGGTCCCCCGCCTTCCTGTCGAGGATCATCTCAAGATACGAGGCAACCTCGTCGTCGCTTTCCCAGTCCTTCACTCTACGCTTGATATCGCTGATCATCGAAACGACGGCCTCATTCGCTCCCCCGTGGAGATGGCCAGAGAGGGACCCGACTCCGGCACATATCGCCATGTACGTGTTCGCTCCCGAGGACGAGACGCACCTCGTTGAGAACGTAGAGTTGTTTCCCCCTCCGTGCTCGGCATGGAACATGAGCATCGTGTCGAAGAGTTCCGCG
This sequence comes from Chloroflexota bacterium, assembly GCA_050257935.1. GTDB lineage: Bacteria > Nitrospirota > Thermodesulfovibrionia > Thermodesulfovibrionales > Dissulfurispiraceae > JBLMXV01. Next base: position 23,363 of record JBLMXV010000048.1, on the reverse strand, counting down.
GTCCGCCTCTCGGGGACCTCGCCTGAAAGGAGATACAGGAAGTTCTCGGCAGTGCTGAGTGCGGGGTCGGGGTCGAGCAGTTTTCTGAGTTCCTTCCTCTTCATCAGCGACGTATGGTAATTGTATGCAATGATCGTCGGGAACTTCGCGATCAGGTCGATGCACTGCCTTGTGACGTCATTCATGTCAGTCGAGTTGGAGTTCTTGTCTAGGGAATGCATCGCAGACACGATCGTATGAAGGGATCCCATCTGGTCGCCGTGCTTCGGCCGGCAGAGCACCATCGCCTTGGCCTCCTTCGGCAGCGCCCTCCTCTTCCCCAACTCCCTACAAAAATCATCCAGATTCTCGCTGCACGGAAGCTCGCCGGTAAGGAGCAGATAGATCGTCTCTTCGAAGCCGAACCGGTTCTCCTTCTCCTTGACTTTCACGAGGTCTTCGACGTCATAGCCGCAGTAGTACAGCTTGCCCGGGATAGCGTTGACCTTTTCAGTCCCGTCGCCCCGCGTGACCTTCTCGTAGCCGATCACCTGCCCTTTGCTCGTGATGCCCACAAAGACGCCGGTACCGTCGGCATTTCTGAGTCCGAGTTTGATGTTCTTCTCCTTTACGACCCGCGGGTCTATCTTGTCGTGCAGCAGCGCAAGTTCCTGAATCTTGTTCAGTACGTCACCCATCTATGCCTACCCCCAAGCGTGTATTGTGAAGTTGACAAAAAACGCCACACCATAACCTCCTCACCGGTCCACTGAGCCGACAACGCAACCATAGTAAGGACCTTACCCCGAATGGGGTAAATTATATTATCGCATATTACGCGCCCCGGAGATAAGCAGCACCTTTAGCCCCCGTGGCCTTTTCGATCCCCCGGTTCACAACCGTTGCATTCACGCACGCACTTGGAGTACATTTCTATCTCATAGACGCCGCGGCTGATCACGATGTTCGGCCAATTTAATTGGTGGGTGAATGCTGCGGGCGCACCTTATTCCCGGCTTCCGTGGAATAATGCCCGTGACTCGAGGAAAGAGGTGGCGGGGTGAGAGTTCGTCTCTGGCCGTGCATATTCCTGCTCGCCTGCACATCCATCCTCGCCTACGCAGAGGATGACATCGTGAGACATCCTGCCTGCCTCCACTGCGGCATGGACAGGGAGGCATTCAACTACAGCAGGATGCTCGTGGAGTACACTGACGGAACATCCGCCGGGACCTGCAGTCTGCACTGTACAGTCCTCGAACTCACCTCGAACATCTCCAAGGTGCCCTGCACGGTCAGCGTGGCGGACTTTGAATCCAAGAGACTCATAGATGCCTATGCGGCTTACTGGGTTGTCGGAGGAGACAAGCAGGGGGTCATGACGCAAAGGGCGAAATGGGCCTTCCAGAAGGAGTCCGATGCCGGGGCCTTCATCAGGACGAATAGGGGCGAGCAGGCCACCTTTTTCGACGCGCTCCGCGCGGCCTTTGAAGACCTTTACGGTGAGGTGAAAGCCACCCTTGAAAGGACAAAGATGAGAAGGGAGAAGGGATTCGACCCATGCACGGGCAAGAAACGCTGATGCGCCGCGCTACTTCCTCTCCCACAGGACAACAGCCACGTCGGTTCTGTCCCGCTGAACCATCGAACCTTCTTCTGATGTAACCTGGACCCGCTTCCTGAGAAGCTCGGAGAGATCCATCGCCTCGTCCATGTCATCGAAGCAGAAACTGCTGTCAACGGTTGCCTTCCTGATGAACTGAAACTCATACGTATCCTGGAGCGCGTGGATTTCCCTGAAGTCTATAAACAGATCCTGATTGATCTCGGTCACCAAGCAGACACAGCCCGCACCTATCGAAAAGACTTTCTGCATGCCCTGCATCATCCCGCCTTCGGTAAGGTGCAGACTATTGCAGGCGACTATCAGGTCGGGCGGAGTGGCTGAAACAGGCTGGTAGGTTTCCCACCTGTCAGGAATTATCTCCACGTCCACACGGAAGGTGGAGATTCTTTCACGAAAGAAGCGACGCATCCCTTCCGATGGCTCGATTGCCTCCACGAAGCATCCCATGGCGGCCATTGGCAGTGAGAGTACGCCCGTTGCCGCGCCGATATCGAGGACCCTCCATCCGGGCTCGATCACGTGGGTCACTTCCCTGATGATGGGTTGATGGTAAGTACCACGGGAGAGCCACTTTTCATACCACGGTGCAAACCTGTCCCAAAACCCGATATCTCCCCGCAACGTCGTAAGATTCATGTTCCTTCCTTTCCCGGTGATCTTACCTTAGAGTCGCACCTCGGAGCAGAGCGGAGATGCCGGAAACCTTTCTGTGCGATACCTTATCAATCGTAAGACCATCCTCGAACAGAATTACTGGTCATTACATCGTCGTCCGTCCGGAAGCAGGAGCCCTAACAGGTGCTGAAAATGTGTTTTCAGCTGTCTCCTCGTCATTCCCGTGCAGACGGGAATCTAGTGTTTTCGATCTCTTCTGGATACCCGCCTTCGCGGGTATGACAGCATTTGCTGACCACATGAGACTTTTTCAGCAGCCTGCTCATGCAGGAAACCAACATCACGCTCTCTTCACTGACACTGTCACTGATCACTGCATTACGGATTGGAGGCGCTCCGCTTTACCGGCAATGCAACTGTAACGTTAACCTTTGCCCAGATTATACACGTATTCGGGACCGTCTGTTCTCCCATGGGGACCTCTCGGTGTAAAATGGTAGCAGCTCATGAAACATCTCTTGATCAGGAAACCTCTCGCGGACCTTACCGGAGGGGCATTCGATGACCGCCACGGGTTGAAGAGGTCCCTCGGACCAGCCAACCTTGTACTTCTCGGTGTCGGTGTCATAATCGGCGCCGGCATCTTCGTCCTCACTGGTCATGTGGCGGCCCAGATGACAGGGCCTGCGATCATCCTGTCGTTCGTAATCGCAGGCATCGCATGCGCCTTCGCCGGACTCTGCTATGCAGAGTTCGCCTCGATGATACCCGTCGCCGGCAGTGCCTACACATATGCCTATGCGACGCTCGGGCAGTTCGTAGCATGGATCATCGGATGGGACCTCATACTCGAGTACACACTCGGGGCGACGACCGTCGCCATCGGATGGTCAGGGTACCTTGTCAGCTTCCTGGCTGACCTCGGCATCAGCCTGCCCTACCGGCTCACTTCCCCTCCCATTGACTATAGCCATGAGTTCGGCGCATGGGTCATCACCGGTGCATGGTGCAACGTGCCTGCAATCGCGGTCGTCGCCCTGGTCACCTCCATCATCTCTGTCGGGATCAAGGAATCGGCGACGGTGAACGCCGTGATTGTCTTCATAAAGGTGTTGATACTCCTCGCGTTCATCCTTATCGGCTCCTTCTTCATAGACCCTGAACTATGGAGCCCCTTTGTCCCTCCGAACAAGGGCGAGTTCGGCCTTTTCGGCTGGAGCGGCGTGATGAGAGGTGCAGGCGTGATCTTTTTCGCGTACATCGGATTCGATGCCGTATCCACACTTGCACAGGAAGCAAGACAACCGCAGAGGGACATGCCAATAGGCATTCTCGGAAGCCTCTTGGTATGCACCCTGCTGTATGTGGTGGTCTCACTTGTGCTCACAGGCGTCGTCCCTTACACACAACTCGGCGGCCCCGCACCCTTCGCCGTCGCCCTTGATGCCATGCACCTGGACGTCTTCGCGCCCTTTCTCAAGGTGGGAGCGATCGCGGGCCTCACCTCAGTGATACTCGTCCTCATACTCGGCCAGACGAGGATCTTCTTTTCCATGAGCCGCGACGGTCTCCTGCCGCCTTCATTGGCGACTATACACCGCACGCTGAGGACCCCTCTTCCTATCACCGTCATCACCGGCACCGCAACTGCGGCCATGGCCGCCCTCCTGCCGATCAGCGTCGTCGGTGAACTCGTAAGCATCGGCACACTCCTCGCCTTCGTAATCGTCTGTACAGGCGTACTGATACTGCGATTCGTCCATCCCCACGCTCCGAGGGCCTTCAGAGCACCGGGCGGTGCCGCAACACCGATCCTCGGCATCGTCACCTGCCTCTACCTGATGGCGGGCCTTCCCGGAGACACCTGGCTCAGGCTTCTCGGGTGGCTCATCATCGGCCTCGTCATATACTTCGGTTACAGCACGCGAAGGCTTACAGCGAGGGATCGTCCTTAGTCCGGAATTCCTCATACCTTCTTTTCCAGCTCATCCAGAAGCGCAACCTGACCCCTGTGTATCCTCCTTCTTGCCTCGGAGATATCGAACCACGCGGCCCGGTCTACCTCGGGGAACTCCCTCATTTTACCCGAGCGGGGCGGCCACTCGATGGTAAAGGTGTTGCTTCTGATCGAGTCGGGGTCACAGTCACCCTCCAATGCCCACGCATGCACGATCTTTCCGCTGGGAGTCCTTACAGGGGCAAGAGCGACGAGAACCCCTGAGGCCCTTATGCCCGTCTCCTCCTGGAACTCTCGCTTCGCGGCAGCGTACGCGTCTTCTCCCGGCTCGAACAGCCCCTTCGGTATCGACCATGCTCCCTGGTCCTTCTTCATCCAAAACGGTCCTCCAGGGTGAACGAGAAAGACCTGGAGCTGCCCTTCCTTGCGCCGGTACATCAGAAGCCCTGCACTCTCCTTTGCCATTGGTCCTCTTTCACAATCTCCTTTTTCTGAGAATAGTACAGGATGGGCAGGATATCAAAGAGGCGTGGACTAGCCGCGATTACCCGTGTGTTTGCGACAGCATCGGGCGGACGCGTCTTAAGTGCAGGAGTGTCAGAGATAAAGTGTCAGTGAAGGACTCTCACAAGCAGCCCAGAGGCAATGTGACTTCACGTAATCGCTCGGAATGTCCTTTCGCCACCTCCACCCTGAATTCGACAGCCGGATTTGTGAATAACGTGGGATATCAAGTCATCTCAGTGATACTGCAGTGCCGAAAGGAGTGGAATTCGGAGCGTGTCAGTAATGTGATCGCCCTGAGGACCTTGAAATTCCCGGGCAGTGTGATATGCTTGGGTTACAGGGCGAACCGGGGACCTTCCCGTTGCCGTGAGTAATCGCGAATTCCTACTCAGACCAGGAGAACCGACCATGATCGATATGAGAGATTACGAGGAAATGCTGAGACGCCTCGCGCAGGAGTATTTTGTGTTCGATCTGAAGTACGCCGACGAAACCTCGGCAGGCCGTGAAGCAGGTTCGGCTGTCCCGGAACCTTACCAGACAATGAAAATCGTACCGGAGGTGGGAAATAAGCTCACGCTCTTCCTTCCCGGAGAACTCGACGAAGAGGTGCTGAATGGCATCGTTAACGGCCTGAGCGTAAGATGGTCGGTGAGGGACAACGTGTCCGATCCTGCTGAACGGTTGGACACCATCGCGAAGAGGCTCGCCTACTGTTTTCTAAAGACCTACGCAAAGACGGTGAGCGGAGTGGGCGGGGATGATCTCATCGAAGACGACTGGGCCATAAAGGCCATGGAAAAACTCGATTTCTTTTCCAAGTAGCCACGCCCTTTTGAAGGACCTTTGTCCACGCTATCCTCCGGCGTTGCCGCGTACTGCCGCAATGACGAGAAACCGCAGCTATACCTTTTCCCGGCAGGGAAGCCTCTGCACGTGAGTTGAACGAGCAGGGTCGATGCCGGAACCTTCCTTGATGAGTTCGGCGACGAATCGTTATGATGTAAGAGGCGATGAAGAAGGCTGTCGTTGATATCGACAATACTCTATGGGCGTTCAGCGAGGCACTCTATCCGAGACTGAGAGCTCTCAACCCGGGTATCCCGCCCCCACACGAGTGGACAGACTGGGATTTCTGGGAGCGTCATGTCTCAGTGGACGAGTTCCGGGCTGTGATCACGGACATCCATGTCGCCCAAGACAGCGAGGCCCACGTTCCCTTTGCCGAGGCCGCCCACTTCCTCACTTCGATGAGAGAGGCAGGGCACTACGTGGTCATTGCAAGCCACCGCGACCGAACCACCATGGTCCAGACGGAAAGATGGCTCATAAAGCACGGTCTGGCCTTTGACGAACTTCACCTTTCCTTCGACAAGACGGTCCTCTTCAACAGTGATTGCCGTGTCGTTGTCGACGATGCGCCGGACATTCTGGCGAGGGCCGCGGAGAGAGGCGTTCTCGCAACAGGAATCCTCTGTCCGTGGAACTCCCTCTCAGGAAACGGCACATACAGACTTTTCCCAACGCTCGGAGAGGTTCTTTCATACATCCTGATGGAGGCGGGATCATGACAGGAAGGCAGCGGATGCTCCATACCCGTCCCGCGATAGGGTTCAGAGAATCTGCGCCCGGAGCGGTATGGCAGGCCACACCCGTCACTGCGTTCAGGTCATCGGTCCGGGAGGACCGCCTTATTCTCTGCCGGAACTGCGGCAATTCCGTCACATCTGCTGACCTGATGATAACGATTCGCGGACAGCACAGCCACACCTTCACCAATCCCGCCGGCATCGTCTACACGATCGGCTGTTTCTCGAAGGCGGACGGGTGCATGGTGCATGGCATGCCGACGACTGAGTTCTCATGGTTCGAAGGGTTCGGGTGGAGCATCGCACTCTGCGGCGCCTGCCTCATACATCTCGGGTGGTTCTATCAGAACGGCAGTGAAGCCTTCTTCGGCATGATCCTCGACCGCCTCATCGAAAGTGTGCCAACGCACTGACACTGAAACTACCTTACCATGCGGCCTGCTCCAGGTCAGTCGAAGTCCGCGTAAATCTCTCCTATGTTGATCCCCGTGATCACGACGTGTCCGTACTTCCTGCGGATCGAGGACTTGGCCTCCTCGAGTTCAGGAGAGGTGAGGCCGTTCTTGAGGGCCATGAACGCCTCGATATAGGCGGCGAGATGATCGGCTGCCTCGACGAACTCCCCGTCGCGGGGATCGAAATGGTCTTCATTGTAACCGGCGCTGATCTCATCCGAGGTAGTCATCACGATTCTGTCATTGAGAGAAACGGTGCTCCTGAACTCGTTCTCTGTGAACATCTTCACCTCCCGATGCCACTCCGCCGGGATGAGGCCGTAGACCTCCTTCTCCATCATCTCCTTCTCATATTCCCTGATGAGGTCGCCGAGGCCCTCTATCGATCTCTTGACAGGCGAGATGATGTCCCTCGTCAGCACTTCGGGAAGGTCATGGAACAGGCCGTTAAAATAGTTGTTGACGCTCCGTTTCCTGCACGCCTTCACCTCGAGAGAGAAGAGGTATGACAGGACGGCGACGATGAGCATGTGGCCCAGCACCGATGTCTTCGGCACCCTGTGGATGTGGCTCCATCTGAGCTGAAACCTGAGCTGACCGCAGAGATCGATGAAATGGCGGGACTTGGCGTACAGGGTGAGATGCCGGAGACCCTCGAGGTCGTAATGGCGTTCCTGGATCGTTTGCAGGCTCGCCTGTATCTCGGGGATCTCGTAGCCACCCGGATTGGCGCGCTCGATGATGTCGAACTCCCACTTCGTCGCGTAGAAATGGGCCGCACTGAGGATTCTCCTGTTCAGCGACTCCTCCGAGGCTGCAAAGTACGCTCTGAACCTCTCGCAAAAATCCCTGCCCAGTGGTGATATAAGGGGTTCGAGCTGATTGTAGACCCACCGGTTCAGCTCGGCGTACTTTGTGCCGTCCTCCTTGATCCTGTAAAAGATCTGTGGCTTCAGGTCCGTGAGGATAAGCCTCTGGAGGAATTCGAACAAGCCTCCCTCTATGATCTCCAGCCAGTCGAAACCCTCCTCACGCTCCTCGAACTTACCGAGAAAGTATGCGACGACCATCTTATGGGCCTGCTTGTCGAGCTCCCGCAGATCCACGGGTCGAATTTTATCGTTCCACCGCTGCATGTTCGCTGCGTCGAAGATCTTCAACAGCAGTGCCTTTCGTATCATGTGAGCCTGTCCATGGGGCCAAGATCCTCCTGTGGTTTTTTCAATGATAGCACATGGAGCCGGCCCGGGATGCTGGTGCATCCCTTACCATCGAGAGCTGCAGGGTGAAATGCCCCGGAACTCTTCACCGCCTGTCCCGTATCGTTTCGGAAATGCCGAAATCCATCACGCAGACCGCTTCATCTTTGCAGAGCTGCGTCCTCTGAACAAAGTCGATGCCGTCACCGAACTCCTTCGCCCACACCAAATTCTCCGCGTGGCATATCGTGTCCCCTACCTTCCCCGAAATGTCCGGCCTTCCCGATTTCACTCTTAGGTCATGCCAGGGGCACCGCGTTATCGTGACATGGAAACCGGCGCCTCGCCATTCGGCAGTGAACACGAATCCCTCGAGAGAGAGCTTTGCAGTAAAACACTTGAATAGGGCCTCGATGCCGTCCCCGAGCCCCGTGAGCGACTTGAGCGCCCTCGCCTGTATCTTGGGCATGATCTTCCATACCGCGGTGTCTATCTCGAGAGCCAGATCGAATCCAAGGCGGTCCTCGACCTTCATGAACCAAAGGCCGTCAACGGCAGTGTAGCTTCGGCGAAAATACTCGGCAATCTGCGCGTCACTCAGTTGGACCATGTGCTCTCCTAACTCATTGTACGTAGCGGCATACGCAACTGCAAATCAGACCTTACACTTACACTTCTGGACAGGTCGAAGCACTCCAATCCTTTCTGTATGCGATGAGATTCGATTCAGAGTAGATTCTCGTGGTTCACCAGTGCCCCTCAAGGATGGTCTTGCGATGAACAAGGTATCGCAACAGAAAGGTTTCCAGCATCTCCGCCCTGCCCCATGCAGCGCTTTCTATGCAACGCCAGGTACATTATACCGTTAGCGGGGGGGAAAGACTCACATGTTCTAAAGATCTCCCTCTGCCGCAGGCTAGCACGGCCTCTGCTCAGCATATTCCCCTGCCGGCCAGCATGGATTATGCTTCAGCACCGTCGTGTTCAGGTATAATTGAAGAAGGAGATCGGGCGTGCGTAAAAACGGCAAGCAACGGGGAATGATCCCTCTCGTCACCGCTGTTGCATTCTCTCTCGCGTTCCATGTGATACTCTGCCTGAGCTTTGCCGAGGTCAAGGGATTCGACATCATCCCTCATCCCAATGCCGGGAGCATTGTCGCCCTTCTCGTCGAAGAGCGGCCCGACAGGCAGGGAACGGGAGGAAGCGCGCGAGCTGTGACTCGAGCATCAGACACTTCCCTAACAGTCCTGTCTCCGCCGCAAGAGAGTGATAAGCCCTTTGCGCCGGAAGAACGTGATGAGCCCATTGCAGCGGAAGAGCAAACCCCCTCTTCAGAAGATGCCGAGGAGGCTGCGCAGTCGGCATCCGGGACAGGACATGCCGGAGATGTCGAACCCCTGACTTGCACGGATCCGCTCCTCCCAGAACAAGAGACTGCCTATCAGGACACCACAGACAGGATCTATGCCTCCACCGATCCCGTTACGGATTCCGGACCCCGAGAGACTAACGAGGAAGACCTCCAGTACACGCTCACATGGCAGGGCATGACGGTGGGCAGGATGTCACTCTTCCACAGGAAGAACGGCGAAGAATCGATGATCTTGTCACGGATCAGCTCTGCACCTGTCCTGTCCCTCATCTACAGAGTGGACGGAAACGCTGAGAGCACCCTGCGCCAGGGAGTGCCCGTGTCGTTCAGGGAGAGACACGAAGCTGGCAGGAGGAGGAGCGATAAAGAGACCATCTTCGATCCTGCCCACGGAAGAGTCGTCTTCATGAACCACATGAAAGGAACCAGGAGCGAGCACTTGGCAACAGGTGCGCTCTGGGATTTCGTCTCAGGCCTGTACTACATTCGAGCCCAAGACCTCGACGTGGGAAGAAAAGTGACATTCAACGTTTTCGACAGCAAGAAGGTCTTCAGGGTGGATGTAGACGTGCTGCGCAAAGAGCAGATCGACACGGGCCACGGCGCGACGCGGACCATTGTCCTGAGGCCTGTCGTAACCCCGCAGTCAGAGAAATCCAGCAAACTCTTCGAAAAAGCCTCTGACATCCTCATCTGGCTCACCGATGACACCTCAAAGACGCCTATCAGAATCGAGGCTGCCACAAAGATAGGAAGAGTAGTTGCACAACTAAAGACGCCAGGACAGGAAGAGTGAAACCTCGATTCACGGAATTGCTTGCTTGCAGAAATCGCTGAGGAGAACAGATGAAAGCGCTCTTCTATGAGACCTTTGAAGGTTGCAGAGGAATCAAGACCGGGGAAATGCCCCCTCCCCTGATTGACGACAACGAAGTGCTCGTGAAAGTGAAGGCATTCTCATTGAACCATCTCGATGTGTGGGCGATGGAGGGGAAGCTCTTCCCTGACAGGATTACCCTGCCCCATGTGTTCGCCTCAGATGCTTCAGGCGTAGTGGAGACTACCGGGAGATGCGTGAGTCATGTCTCGGCCGGCGATGAAGTCATCGTGTACCCGGGTCTTTCGTGCGGCCGATGCGCACACTGCCTCTCCGGGAGAGACAACGAGTGCTCCCGGTTCATGATACTCGGGGTTCTGACAGACGGGGTCTCTGCGGAGTACGTGAAGGTGCCGGGAACGAACATCTTCAGGATACCCCCGGGACTGAGCTTCGAGGAGGCGGCTGGTATCGGCATTACTTACACCACTGCATGGAACTCGCTGGTCCTGCGGACCGGCATCGCGCAGGGAGACACCGTCCTGATCCACGGTGGAGGCAGCGGCGTCGGGACCGCTCTCATACAGATCGCCAAGCTTTACCACGCCACGGTCATCACCACTGTCGGGGACGACTGGAAGGGTGAAAAGGCGAGAGAACTCGGCGCGGACTTCGTAGTCAATTACAGAAAAGAGGACTTCTCGCACGCGATACACGATATCACCGGCGGCAACCTCGTTGACATTGCCGTGGATCATATCGGCGCGGAGACCTTTTCCAGGACTCTCCAGTCGGTGAGAAGAGGCGGGAAGGTGGCGTTTTTCGGGTCTACGACAGGCGAGGAGATCACCCTGAACCTCCGATACGCCTTCGGTAAGAATATTACCCTTCACGGCATCTACATGGGTCCGAAGGCGTCGGTTCCGCACTACCTTAGGCTCTTCCCCCGGAACCTCAGGACAGTCATCGACTCAGTCCATACGTTCGAGGATGGCCGGAAGGCATACGAGAAGCTTCTGTCAAGACAGTTCTTCGGAAAGATCATGGTGAAGCTGTGAAAGCGAAGGGTTCGCCATGTCCCGCCGACGGCCGCTCAGAGTGCCGCGGGACCTAACCTGGCCACTTCTCAGGGCATTTAAGGTTTCCCTTTAGAGAATCGATAAGAGACCTGAGGAGTTCACCATGGCGGTAGGAGATTTGGTCGGTCACGCATATTTCGGCAAAGGAACGGTGGTTTCCGTAACAGACTCAGAAATCACCGTCGATTTCGGCTTCCCTTACGGGCTCAAGACTGTCACTGCTGATTCCATCCATCTTCTGGCACCGGCGTAACCACAAGGCACACAGGATTCCTGTTGTCGTCACGTTAAGGACAGAGCGGAAGCTTCCAATCCGTTCTGAATGCTACGAGATTCGATTCGGGATGACTTCCCCTTGAAATCACTGCCGGTTGGTGCATGCTGCCTTCAACGGTGATCGGGTTACGAATCGAGACATCTGAACGGGGGGGCAAGGTCACGCTATCGAGTACTTCCCCTCCGACTCTTTGACCAGGCCTTCGTCCTGCAACTCCCGGAGGTTCCCCCTGACGCGTTCGGTTTCGAGATCCAGAGCCTCCAAGAGTTCGGCTTCGGCCATCTCCAGCTTTTGCACAAGGGTTCTGAGGATCACACCGCGCGCCTGCCTATTGGAGCCGTTGAACGGGGACTGCCGCCTGTAGTGGGCGCTCCTCCTGCCCGGGTTCTTGCTGCTCTTCTTAAGCGTCACGCCATAATCCATCAGTGCATAGTACCACTCCCTCGGATTGGCCATGTCCAGCGTCTTCTCGACAAAGGGGCGGATCTCGGCGTCGCTCACACCATCCTCATCCAGGAAGAAGAAATGGATGAAAACCGACCTCACGTTTGTCTCCATGAGCACGGCAGGCTGATTGTAGGCAAAGGAAAGAATCGCCGCTGCGGTGGCCCTGCCGATTCCTGGGAGACTCCGCAACGCGTCGGCATCCCGGGGAATCGCTCCGCCGAAGTCGCGCGTGATCCGCTCGGCGGTCCTCTTCAGCGCGAGGGCCCGGCGGTTGTACCCGAGGCCCTGCCAGAGGCTGAGTATGTCGTGAAGCGGTGCTCCGGCGACAGTCAGGACATCCGGGAAGCGTCCGATAAAAGCTTCGTACTTCTCCAGCACCCTCTGCGTCTGTGTCTGCTGAAGCATGATCTCAGACACGAGAATGTGGTAGGGGTCGAAAGTCAGCCTCCACGGAAACGAGCGGCCGTGACGATGGTAGTGCTCATATATGATCCTTCGGAAACGCTTCACCAAGGAGGAGGAAAGGCCTTCCCGGCGGTACCGGGCAGTGAAGTCCTCAGTCGCATCAGCCATGCGTGTTCACCGTTGCTCACTCGGGGGGATCAGTTCCGTCACGTTCTCGAACTGGCTGACGACGTAGTATATTTCAACCGTCACCTTGACCAAGGCGCAGGTCGGCGACTTCACAAACTCCCCGAGAGGAGGATGCTTCTCAATCAAATGCCGGGCCAGTTCGTCCCTCTCGGGCACCCTGATCTCGTTCGCCCTTCCGAGGGCCGTGACTGCCGTTGCCCCGTGGAAGTCCGTCTCTTTGTTTGAGCGGTCATCCACCAGCATGGCAACCCGCGAGTCCCTGGTAATGTTGGCGAATTTGCGTGTAGCCCTTGACGTGGCAAAAATGAGGGAGGCGAGATCATCCGTCGTGGCGAAGGCAACCAGGCTCAAGTGCGGCTGGCCGCCCTCCTGCGTTGCAAGGACCGCCAGGCGCTGCGACAAGAAAAGATCTCTCAACCGTTCAGTCAGCTCGTGTCTCTCCATCATCGCATGCTCAATGGAACTCTGACTCACTCTTCACGAGTCGAGACAAGGAAATCACATTCACGGGACGCTACCTGAAAGTCATGAGGTACTGCCAGTAGACACCCGCTCCGAAAACGAGGAAGAGAATGATGTGCTTGATGATGAGCATCCTCCTGCGCATCCTCTCCGCGTCGGCCCCGTACACGTTACCCACGTAAGTGAAGGTCCTTCCCGCGCCTGTCGCAAATACCATGACGACACAGGCGATGCCGAACCAGAAGAACTGCTTCTTGAGAGCCGTGATAACCGGTTCGAGACCTGGTGGCAGCGACTGCACGGTCAACCAGTAAATGGCAAGGACCGTCGCACCCCAGCATCCCGCTGCAAAATCATGCACAAAACCGATGACTATAGTGAAAACCTTTTTCACAGACCCTCCGCTACGGCGTCAATGCCGCCGCGCATTTCGTTCTCGAGCCAACGTGGAGAACAGGGCAAAGTGCGCGTGGGCTGTCTTAACTGCCACTTATCGTTTATAATAACATGCTCACATTCGCAAGGGCGGAAACCCGTACATTCTAATACCACACCGGAGGTTCTATGAAAAGACTCTCTTTCCTCTCGATTGCACTTGCTCTGCTCATTGTGGCGGCATGCAGCAGGAATCCCATAACCGTGGACGGCCAGAGCATATCGCGCGAGACGTTCGACGCCGTGCTCAAGCAGCGCATGCAGCAGCATAAGACCATGGACGCCAAGGTAGACGAGGCTGCCATCAAGAAGAGCGTCGCGGACGAACTTGTCGCGGAGATCCTCATCGCGAAGGCGGCGGCGGAGAAGAACATCACCGTCACGGACGCCGATGTCCAGAAGGCAGTCGAGCAAATGAGGGGAAAGAAGTCGGAGCAGGAGTTCAAGGAGGAGGTTCAAAAGGCGGGCATGCCGTATAACATATTCCTCCAGAGACTCAAAAGCCAGATGATCGTCTCGAAATTTCTGGCAGACCTGGTGAAAGAGGACTCTGTTACCGAGGAAGATATGAAGGAGTTTTATTCGAAGAACAGGGATGCCCTCTTCTCGCCCCAGAAGGTCTTCGTGAAGATCCTCCACTTGAAAGACGAGGCGGAGGCGAAGAAGATCGATCAGCGACTGGAGAAAGGGGAAAACTTTGAGACCCTCGCCGACAGCCTCGCGAAAGATGGCAAGGCCCAGACCACCGATTACGGGTGGCTCGAACCAGGGTTCCTCTCGAAGGAGATCGCGGAAGCCATGGCAACGGCGCCCCTCAACACGGTACAGGGCCCTTACAAAGGCAAGGACGGCACCTTCTATTTCTTTAAGCTGAAGGAGCGTTCTCGCCAGGCACTTTCCTTCAACGACGCAAAAGCCCAGATCAAGAACATGATCCTAGCCAAAAAACGGCAGGAACTTGCGACTCACCTTGTTGAGACACAGAAGAAAAAGGCCAAGATAGAGTTGAACATCTAAGTGCGGGAACAGCACTTCCGAAAATAAATCAGGAGGGTCGCCCTGCCGGGCAACCCTCCTGATTAGAGTCTCCCGGACCACACAATCCACAGATCGAGATATCTGTATACAAGATCATGGAACGGGTGAGAAAGACCCCATGTGGGTCTCTATGAAACGTTTCACGTCTTCTGGCATCGCGTCCTTCACCGATTTGATCTGAGACCCGATGTATGAGTGCTCCATCAGGAGCTTCATGACTGAGATCATGTAGTCCCTTTTGAAGGCGCTCATGCCGTTCAGCTTAGAGAACTTGTCCATAAAGAAGAGCCTCGTCGCCCTGTTCAACTCATCCCGAAGCTTGTCTATCGTCATGTTCTCCGGCTTGACAATAGGCTCGATGAGATTGTATTTGCTGTAGTCCTTTGTGGACACGTGCGGCTCCAGCTCCTTGTACAGATCTGCATAGGGCCAGGGGGTTATGGCGAGAAAGAACGCCATGTCGGGGCTGTAGTACTTGGCAAGCTCGACTGTGCGGGCAATGGATACCTCCGTTTCATCCGGCATGCCGAGCACAAAGGAGGTCTCCGAGATGATGTCTTCGCCGTTGATGAGTTCAATCGCCCGCCGAGACTCCGCGACACTCACATCCTTGGCATACTTCTCGAGTGTACCCTCGTTCGTCGATTCAACGCCCACATAGATGTGAACGATGCCGGCTCTTCGGTACTTTGAGAGAAGATCACGATCCCTGATGATATCCTTGACCCTCGTCTCCATGAAGAGCTCAAATTCCATGCCGCGATCGATGAGCAGATCGAGGACCCGCTCCCACCGGTGACGGTCGAGCGTCGGCGTCTCATCGGCGATCATGGCAGCATTCACCCCGTAAGTCGTGTGAAGATGTTCGATTTCGGCGACAAAATTTTCGGGAGACTTGGCACGCCACTTCCTCGACCAGAAGAGCTGTTGCGAGCAGAAACTGCAAAACTGGTTGCATCCCCGCGATGAATTGACGACGGCGAGGACCGATCCCGGAGTGGGCCGGTAGGTGTAAATTCTCCAGTCTACAAGGTCCCAGGCCCCCTCGATCGAATCGAGGTCCTGGATGTAACTACGGTCAGGAGTCCTGACTGCAGAATCTCCCGCCCAGTAGGCGATTCCACGCACCGAAGAAAGGTCTCCTCCTGCAAAACGGCAATCGAGCAGCTCCGGGAGCGTCACCTCTCCTTCTCCCCTGACAATGAAATCGACAGCATCATTGTGGTCTCTCAGCATCTCCTCCCAGCAGAATGTGGGATGAACATTGCCAATGACCGTGATGATCCCGGGATTGAGCCGCTTGGCCAGCCTCGACACCTCTATGCAGTCGTTGACCGTGGCGGTGATGGCGGTCGTGCAGACAACGTCGGGTTTGCCCGTCTCGATCCGGTCCCTTATGTCGTCATAGGTATGGAAATACGACATGGCGTCGTAGTACTCGACATCATAACCGGCATTTCTCAGGCTTCCGGCGATGTAGACAAACCCGAGGTTCAACCACGTACCGGCAGATTCCACAACGCCGGAGTGGTAGGGTGGTGTGATCAGAAGCACTTTCTTGCGGTTTGACATTAGGGGCTCACTGCCAGAGTCTGTTTCCTCAAGGAGTCAGTTAAAATTGACAGCACTGCACTCACTTCTTTGCTGCTGGCTTCTTCTTCCCGGAACCCCCGCTCTTTCCCGGCCCTTGCTGCTCCGACTTCAAGCCTGCCGGGTGGTCCGCCAGCACCTGCTCATCGGCCTTCGTCTTGTACCAGTCGAGCGGCCGGTCGGTCTGATCCTTGAACGCGCCGAGGGCCTGGTCTCTCAGTTCCGCCGCCTCACGGTCGGACTGTGACACGAGGATCTCGTCCACCACCTGCGGGCAGGACGGAACCGATCCCGGCCGGGCCTCCACTTCCTCCCGCTCGCTCGGCATAGCCTTCGGATCTTTCGCCATCGCCATCTTCAACTCGATCGAAAAGTTCACGTAGCGCTCAAGCATGCGGAAGATCATCGAATCGCCCATCGCGCTTGGCGCTTCTTCGTCAGGCAGGGGCGAAACCTTCCCGTCCTCGATCTTGGCACGGCCAACCATCTCGCAGCCCCGTCCGCCATCCGTCGTGTAGCCGAGGTTGTCGGTGATCACCGCGAGGACAGTGGGCACGTTGGCCAGGTCCCAGTGGGCAAGGAGTCCAACCTCGCCGTCGGGCAGGGGCTTGAGGTCATCGATGCTCATCGCTTTCACCCGGCACCACGGCGGCACAGGCCTGGTCCGCTTGCGAGTGGGGAGGCCCTTCACACGGCGGCGCAGGGCGTCATCGAAGAGATTGGTGGCTGTCTCGGCCTCACCGAGCACATTGACGCAGTAACTGTCCGGCACGCCGAGAACCTCGCGCACCATTGCGTAGTAATCATCGCGGGTGAAGACGCCGAAACGGTTGCGGTAGCCACCACCGTCGCACACGCGGCTTCCGGGGGGAAGGCAAAAGGAGATCTTCTTTCGTTTGCATGCCTGGAAGAAATAGATGTACGCAGATGTCGCACCAATAAGTGCCACCGGCACCCCGCTGGCCTCGGACTCGCGGAGGGCCTTGAGGAGCGCGCTGACATGAATCCCCGACCTGCCGAGCAGGAACTTGCTGTCGGGGGTGCCGAAGGCTTGACGCGTCTGCTCCATCCCGATTGCCATGCCCATGGAGGGGGCGAACTCGGGACTGGGGGCGAGGATGAGGATTCGGCAGCGTTTCCCTGCTTCGAAGTCGGGGAATAGGTATGACCCGGTCATGACTCTGTTGGCCGTGAAGACGAGGCGCCTGCCGTCCTCGTCGCGGAAGATTCGCCCCCTCTGCGTCAGGCTGGTAGTGCCTCCGGTGAGGCATGCCATTACCGATTTTTCAAGCGGAAAGGACGCCACCAGATGGGTCTTGAAGACGTCGTTATACACCATGGGCACATCCTCCCACCTCGAAATGTCACCGGGCCGCACCTTCTTGGCTTCGCAGAACTCCCTGAAGATGGGGTTTACCTCGTAGTGGAGGGCAAACATCCTGAGCGCGTAATCGTTGAAGTGGGGGACCTCCGAGTCTACACCGGCTTCAATGAACCTCAGGACATCCTCGGTGAGACGACGGCGCTCGGCTTCCGCCTCGGAAGCTTTTATCGGTGCTTCGGGCAGCTTAGACATGGGCAGTGGCCTCCTTTTGAGTATACTTCAATCGTGTTTCGAGAGAAACGTTCGCTTAGCGTTGCAACCCGCAAAAGCAGTTCCGATCACAAAAGCAAGACTCACAGAAGGCTTTGCGGGAGTCAATGACGGTCTCATAACAGCCCGAGATCTTGTGGTTGTCATTTCCGCATTTCTCCAGGCGGGAATCCGGCAGTCTTGTGCCACTCGATCGCCAATCGGGGCTTCCCTTCGAGGTCCTTAGTCAAGAGGGAACTTAGGGCATGACGAATAAAGGACAAAACCCTGCACCTTGCACTTGTGAGACTACCAATAACTGCTTAAAGCACGAAATGTGCCCGCCTCCGCCACGTCTAAACCCCGAGGCTATGCCTACACAATCAGCATGTTACGACGATAAATATGGACCGAGCCGGTTCCCACATCCTCATCTTGCACAAAAAAGAAGCAGTGCTGCCTAAAGTCGTGGCAGTTTCTTCTTTCTTTATTCCAAGAAGTACGTAAAACCTCAGTCTTCAGCAAGCCAGATGATACGGACTAACTGGTTCGATTACGCGACCAACCTCTTTTCACGTATTAATTGCCTAGAAGCCTTCCATTTCTCATACGCGATCTTCATACCATGACGGACCGGGATCTGCGACATCAGCGACAGGATGTGGGCGTGCGGGAAACCTTGAAGCGGCACATTCTTCATGTGCTTCAGGACTCTGCCCAAACTCAGCAGTTCGAGCGATGTCTGGAAAAAGAGTTCTTCACGTACCTCCGGCGTCATGGCCGGATCCGGGTGCTCGAAGAGAGCATACGCGCCGGTATAGTATTCCCAGCCCAAGTTCTTGTAGAGATAGGGCTGATACTGCTCCCGGAGTTTTGTCCCGGGATACGGAACGGTCAGAGAGGGGTGCATACTCACGCCTAGGCGATTCGCAAGATCGATCGAACGTTTGAAGTCATCGAGCGAATCATGGCGGCTTCCCAGCATGTAGAAGAGCGATACGTCGATGCCGTGGTCCCTCATGGTCTTGACCGCCCTCTCGCGGTCAGCGCCGATCTTGCTGCCGGCGGAGAGTTCCCTCAGACCTTCATCGGAGATCGACTCCCAGCCGACCCACACGGACAAGAGCCCGCACTCCCGGGCCGCCTTCAGCATGCGGGGCCCCTCAGGGCTGAGGACCGGACTGAGGCTGCCGAAGCCCATCCACTTCTTACGGCTACCCCGTAGCGCCGTGAAAAGCTCGATAGCGCGCTCTGTCTTCCCGACCCACCAGACATTCTCATCTCCGTTGATGTACATCTTTTCCGGTATGGCAGCCACATCGCGCACGACATGGTCGATCGGGCGGAAACGTATCTTCGAGCCCCAGAACTTCCTGACTGAGCAGAACGTGCAATTGAAGGGGCAGCCGCGTGAAGTGTTCACTATCCGGAACTGGTGTCTTCTGCCGCCCTTCAGGAGGCCGTAAAGAGGTGTGGGAAGGTCATCGAGTGGCATCTGCTCTCCGTAGTAGAAAGGCTGAAGCTGCCCGGAGCGGAAGTCCCGGATGACCTGCGGCCACGCCGACTCTGCCTCGCCGATCACAACAGAATCGCCGTGTTGCCTTGCCTCTTCAGGCATGGCAGAGGCATGCATGTTGCCGAATATAACCCTGATCCCCCGCCCCCTCAGTTTTTCGGCTATCCTGTAGCCGGGCACCGCGGTAGGTGTCAGGATGCTGATTGCGGCAAGATCACACTCGAGCCTGTCGATTGCCCCGGGATCGGCGCTGACGCTGATCAGCTCGATCTCGATGTCAGGGTCGGCACGCAGGGTAAGGGCAGCAAGATACTCCAGGCTCGGGGGAGCGACCGGCGTCCAGCCGAACGGCAAAGGGGGGAATATGATGGCGAGTTTCATGTCAGGGCACTGTTATCAAGAGACAGTGATGAGAGTGTCTACAGATGACGGCCTCTCAGTGTTCGATCCTAAATCCGCGGTGGAACGTCTCGACGGTAAAAGGGATTCCCCAATAACTCACGATCATGGCAGCGAGTGCAATGAGGGCATACCAGGCGAGTTTCCTGCCTCGCCAGCCGAAGGTTATCCGCAGATGCAGGTATATGCCGTAAGTAAGCCATGATATGAGAGACCAGACCTCCACGGGATCCCAGTTCCAGTAGTTGCCTTTTACCTGATTCGACCAGAAGGCTCCGGACACGATCATAAGCCCGTACATGATGAACCCTCCGGCTACGAACCGGTAGGAAAGGTTATCGAGAGCTTTAGGCTCAGGCAACTTTTCGTACATCCCGCCGGGATTATTCTCCTTGAGTAGATACATCAGTCCCATGCCCGCCGCGACCAGGACCGCACCGAATCCCGTTGCTGCCCCGACGATGTGGACCCAGATCCACCAGCTCTGCAGCGCCGGCGCAAGCTGCTTCGCCACATCCTGTACGAGGGTTCCAGCCCAGCCCATAAGAATAAAGGCAACCGGCATGACGAGCACGCCCAGAGGTCGCACCTTTCCCGTGGTAAACTGGAAAATCAGGAAGATGAGGACAGCCGTGAGCACGCCGAACGAGATAGACTCGGAGATCGTGATGAAAGGAGTTACCCCTGTCTCCATCCAGCGGAGAGCGACGGCAACGACGTGGGGGACAAACCCGGCGAGTGCGCTGAACAACCCGATGAGGAAGAGCTTCTCATGCTTCGAAATGAGTCCGAAAATGTAACTGAATGTGCTCAAACCATAGAGTCCTACGGCACACCAGAAGAAAGCGTATTCGGGTTTCATAAGCACCTCGGGAGATATTATTTTAGTATAGCATTAAGCATCCGCAAATTCCCCGCCAGGACACGGCAGAGAGAATCCCGGGTGCATGGAGAAGCTCATCACTTCTCGCACCGCGCCTGGCTGTTCCCGCCCTCAGATCGCCCTCCTTTCCGATCTTCGCTTCCTGATGCGGCCTACGAACGTGATGACCATGCCTGTCAGACCCACCCAGAGGCTGGTGAGCACAATCGGCTTACCCGGTTCATAGCGGACCGTCATACCGACCCAGTAGCGAATCTCTCTTACCGAGAGCATATAATCATCCGCACGAAACGTTTCCCCAACCGCTGCTTTTCCCTCCGCCAGGACCTCTCCTTCCCGTGCATCAGCAATCCGTTCATGTGACAAACCCCCGACGGCATCATCCTGCTTGCTCGCCCCTTCCACGTGAGACGCCGGGGGGACTTTCCCTCCATGCCCCTGCGCAAGCGGCAGGACCCAAAAATAGGCGTCCCCCGCCCTTTCCTTGGAAGGATCGGGACGGTAGGCCACCTGCAGATTGAACAGGGGTTTCAGGGGGTCCTGAGGAAACGGCAAACTTTCGGGGCCGTCCGCTGTTCCGGTAATGTAAAGGTACGTGCCGTCATTCTGCCTGAGACTCTGGAGCGGCACATGGGCGCCGTAGATCTCCCTGCCCTGTCTGTCCGAGAGGATGACAAGAACGGAATAGCCTTCTTTGTCCCTGAAATAGCTGAAGCCGTTATCGTCAAAGCTCTTGGTGATGTAAATTACTCCCTGCGTTTTCTTCCCCATTTCACCCACAGCTATTTCATATGCAACCATCTTATCCTCACCCTCAACTTTGTAACCTTTATGCATCCTGATGAGAGAGGTCTCACCTCTCAGCCGTGAGAAGTCAAAATAGCGGCCCTTCTCTAAAACGTCATAACTTTGAGGGTCCCCGCTCGGGAGGGTCTCGCCCTCGGTCAGGCGGATCACACCCCTGAAGTAGAAGAAGCTGTTATAGACAATCCCTCCCAGCATCGCGACAAAGCTGAGGTGAAACAGGATCATCCCAACCGAAACAAACGTCAGCTTCCTTCCCCACATCCTTGGGAAGAAGCAGCAGGCGACATTCACCACCAGCAGAACCAGAAGTCCGTTGAACCAGAGCGTCGAGAAGATCCGGTTCCCTGCCTCCGCGCCACGGTAAATCGTGACGCCGACCACGCAGCAGGCAAGGATGGCAATCAGCAACATCATGGCAAGTCTGACGGAAGACAAATAACTATAGATTTTTCGCATCATCAAGAAGAGGCACCCCTTTCAACATGATCTGCATAATTATCGCTGAGATCTCAACGATATCTCAAGGATTATAAGTGGAGATTATCGGACTTTTCATGTTCCTCTCCCTGAACCACGATGGAGCATGGCGACATCGGGGAAATCAGCGCTCTTCAAAGTATGGTGGTATTTTCTTACGCCGAACGGTGATGGGTTGAATTACAGCTTTTCTACCTTCCAGACAAGATTGTTGCCGTCTTTGACGCCGTAGGCGACCGAGGTGCCGTCGGCGGTAAAGACCGGCTGAAATACCTGCTCGTATGCCGGATGCTGGCTGATGGTCGTACCGTTGGCATCGGCAACCACCACAAAACGCTTGCCGTCCTTCCGCGCCCTGTAGACAAGATATTTTCCGTCGGCGCTGAACACCGGCTTAACCGTCCGGTCAAATTGCGGCCCCTCCTTGCCGTTCACCACCACAAACCAGTGTTGCCCCTTCCTTGCCGCATAGGCATAGCGACCATCCCTGCTGTAGGTCAGGTTAGCTGCCTCATCGTACTCTTTGCTCTTCTCGTTACTATTGAGAAAAGCTTGATGCAGAAAAAAGCGATCGTGCGAAGTCAGCAAAACACCCACTCCCTTCTTGTCAGGACGTACCACCGGCAACTCCTGAAGGCGCCCCTCCGGAAACGGTTCTTCTCTGTCATCAAGTACGATCAGGCGCTTTCGGCCGCGCAGGGCACAATAGGATAGCGACGATCCCACATCGCTGAACGTCAGCTGTTCGATCACATCGTAGAGCGGACCCTCACGAACAACATCAGGCTTGGAAAAGCTAAAATCGATGATCCGAAGTTTACTATCCACAACATGTGCGGCCGCTATTCTGGTCTTCTCGGGATTCGTTATAAACAGCAGATCCCCTATGGACCACTTGACGCTCTGCTTGCTGAACGTGAGATCACTCACAATCAATTTCATCTCACTGTTGGATGCTGCTGCTTCAACATAGGCGATCAAGGCTGAATCTGAACTGAACTCAGGGGCGGTGTAACTCGCTATCGTACCTGCGTTTGGCCTGTCGTCCACCACAATGTACCACTTCTCGCCTTCCTTTGCCTGGTATGCGACGTGTTGACCGTTAGGACTGAATAGCGGCGTTAGCACCGTATCGTATGGTCTGCCCTCCCTGCCGTCAACGACCATGCACCACTTGCCCTCTACGAGAGCTCCGTAGGCTATGCGCCGGCCGTCGGAACTGAGCACGACGTTGCCGACTGAAGCATATTGTTTGCCTCTGGTGTTGTTATGCACCACATAGAACTTCTTGTTTTTTTCTACGGTATAGGCCACACCCCTTCCTGATTCGCTGAATACGGCATCAAAAAAGGCCGCCTGGTTCGGTGCCCCTGACGCCCCCTCATGACCCGGGAATACCTGGGGAGGTTTTTCGTCATCGGCGATCGTCGAAAGAACCGTGGTCACATTCACCACGTCTCTGGCTGCAGATTGGCCTGCACCCCCGGGCTTTTCCCGGCTGCATCCGGCAAAGATCACCAAGAACATACAACACACAGAGAATATTGGCAATCGATTCATTTGTCTGTCACTCCATACTATTTGATTCATTATTATATCAGCCCGCTGCTTCCGTTTCTCAGGGAGGCTGCATGAAACGCCTCTTCGGCAGGGTACGCACACAAAC
>JBLMXV010000047.1:0-2507 GCA_050257935.1 Chloroflexota bacterium | reverse complement strand
CACCGAGGGCCATGTCTTTGACGGAAGAACCCGAGGCAAAGGCTGCGCCTCCTGTCGAGATCTGGATGATGCCGTCACATTTGCTCTCTGCGAGCCCCTTCAGCACGGCGTTAGCCGTCGTAAGGGAGGTGACATTTACCGCCGGATAGGCGAAGCGGCCTTCCCGCGCCCTGTCGAGCATCTTGGAATATGTCTGGAAGTCTACAACCGGCATGGCTTTCTCCTTTTTGGAAGTATTTGTGAGAAATGATGGAATGAGAGATAAGGCTTCTTAATACCGTTATTTATAACACATACAAACTGATGTCGCAAGTTCGCCCGATAGTTCGCATTTTTCGGTCCTTCAGTTGTAAGTCGCGTCAGTGCCGCCGTCGTGCTTACGACGTCACCCTAATGAGTTGCGCACGCGATGCAGGGGTCGAACGCGCGTACGACCCTTCCCACAGCCTGTTCGAGCTCCATATCGATTCTTTCTCTTGTGATATAGCGGCGGGCCGCCACCATGAGCGCCCGCTCGATTGCTTTGATGTTGTGAACGGTCGGAATGACAAACTCGGCGTCTGCGATAAGACCCTTTTCGATCACATAGTGATGGATCAAAGGCCCTCGCGGGGCCTCCACAAGACCATACCCCTCTCCGTCTTTCGGCGCATACTGAACCTCCGTGACCTCCGTGTTGAGTGGCATAGCAAGAATCTGCATGGCACGCTCGATGGCGTAAACGAGCTCGATGCCCCGTGCGAGATCGAAGAGGAGGATAGCATGGGCCGGCCGGCCAAAGGCGTCCCGGAACCGCTTTAGATAGACATCGGCAAGAGGTGTTCCCATCGACTCCGCCAGATTGACTCTCGCAAGGCTGTTAGCCCGGAGAGCATCTCCCCCATAGGTCGTCCTTCCCGAGTAGCTGTAGTCGGGTTGTTCATACGTAAGATAATCCTTATGGGAGCGGGCCGGAAATCTGCTGACCGACCCATCTGTGCTCAGGAGCCTGATCTCATCACCGTCATAATTCGGTAGCGAATCAGACACCGCCGCCATGTAGTGCGCCGGGGCATCGTCTCCCCACGTGCCGAGGCGGTCCCGGAGTTCCTGTGATTTCCTGATGTAAAGCTCATAGAGATCACAGGCCATGGGAAGCGCGGCAGCGAGTTCGTGAGAAAGAGCTGCCGCAGCATCGGGATCGATGCCGCTCGTCATGCCTCCCACAACAGCCTTCACCGGATGTATGAACTGGCCGCCCGCCGCAGTGATGAGGCGGGTACCGGCCCTTCGCACGGCAAGCGCCCGATGTGTGATCTGGGAACGATCGTCCTGATGCTCTTCCTGAACAGGATCAAGGATGCCGCTGATGCCGAGCCGATCGGGCATCGTAAAGATAAACAGAGACGTCGCCTGATTCTGAATAAGCTGGCCCAGAAGCAGGAGTTCCCTGAGCCTGCGCGCGAGAGGAGGGGGCTCGACACCGAAGGCATCCTCGAGGGCCTTGACCGCTGCAATATGATGCGCCGTGGAGCATACCCCGCAGATCCGGGGCACAATCACCGTCATCTGCTCGGCCGGGACACCCCGCACGAGATATTTGAAGCCACGGAACTCCGTCGCCTGAAAACTGGTGGATCTCACCTCTCCACCTTCTACGTCGATGACGACCCGGGCATGTCCCTCTATCCGGCTTAAGGGGAAGGTCAGGGTAGGCATGTCACATCACCTTCTCTTTCGGTCGTGGTATCCGCCCCGGGCCGGAATAGTCTGAGAACTGAAAAAGAAAGAGCGAGAGGTGAGGCGAACGGAGTTCATGCTCAACATCCGCGGCAGGGATGTCCGTCAGGCTCGTGATCACGCGCTGGATGCTCGACAACCAAGCTGAGGATTCTTTCTCGATCAGAGCATCCGACGGACCCCGGCACCCCACACAGGGATGGCCCGCGCGCGGACAGGGCGCACGGCAGCCCCCCCGCGTCGACGAACCTATGCAGAGGAATCCTTGGTTGATGAGGCAGGTGCCATGCTCCACCTCGCCACGTTGAAATCCGACGAACCGGTTCGGCCTCATGTCCCTCAGCTTCTTCCTCTTGCATTCGATGCAGACAATCGCACTTGTCTTGAATTCCGTCGGCTCCGTGAGCACGGCCATGAAAAGCTCGGGAGTCGGTGGGCACCCGGGGAGGTATCGGTCTACTGGCACGACGGCGTCGATGGGACGGCACTTCGGCAGGAGACGGGGGACATGACGCCGCTCATTGTCCGCCAGAAAGACCTGTCGGACATCGTCCCGGTCCCCGAGAGAGGGTACCCCTCCGGATATGGCGCACGTGCCGATTGCGACGACCTTCCGGGCCCGTGTGACTGCACGCCGGAGGTTGTAAAGATCCTCCTCATTCCTGACCCCACCGCTCACCAGAAGGAGATCGACCTCTGGCACGTCATGCGCGGAGACCACGAGAGGCATATATGCCAGCCGGTACTCGCCTACCCATTCATCTGCATTGAGCAGCGAGACTTCACAC
>JBLMXV010000046.1:0-3124 GCA_050257935.1 Chloroflexota bacterium | reverse complement strand
ACTCGCGGATCGAGCGGTCCGAAGAGAATTTACCCATCCTCGCGACATTCAGGATCGACATGGTCGTCCATCGTTCCTGATCGCCGTAGGTCCTGCCTGCCACGTCCTGACAGTCTACATAAGACCTGTAATCGGCGAGGAGCATGTACTCATCCCTGTTCAGCAGTGCATCCACAAGCGGCCTGAAGAGGCCGTGGTCGCCTTTTGAAAAAAATCCCGAGGCGATCTGGTCGATCACTCTCTTCAGTGACTCGTCAGACTCATACCTGTCACGGGGGTTGTACCCTTTCGACTTGAGGGCGTACACTTCCTCCGTGGTGAGGCCGAAGAGGAAGAAGTTCTCGGCTCCCACTTCCTCGCGCATCTCTACGTTGGCCCCATCGAGTGTTCCGATCGTCAGCGCCCCGTTGAGCGAGAATTTCATGTTCCCCGTGCCAGACGCCTCCTTGCCGGCCGTGGAGATCTGTTCGGAGAGATCGGCTGCCGGATACACGACATGGCCCAGCTTGACGTTAAAATTCGGCAGGTACACGACCTTGAGACGCCCCCTTACGTCACTGTCGCTGTTCACGACGTCTCCGACGGAGTTTATGAGCTTGATCATGAGCTTCGCCATGTGGTACCCCGGTGCAGCCTTGCCGCCGAAAATGAAGGTCCGCGGCGTCACCGTGATCTCCGGATTGTCCTTTATGCGGTTGTAGAGTGTGATGATGTGCAGCGCGTTCAGGTGCTGTCTCTTGTACTCGTGGATGCGCTTCACCTGGATGTCGAAGAGCGACGACGGGTCTACTACAATACCTGTCGATTCCTTGATAAGCCCGGCGAGATCGATCTTGTTAATGCGCTTCACCTCGCGCCATGCCTCCCGGAATGCCGCATCGCCGACAAGGCCCTCGATCTTCCTTAGCTCGGTCTCCGTGTTCGTAATCCAGTTGTCCCCGATCCTGTCGGATAGGAGCGAGGCAAGTCGTCTGTTGCTCAGGACCATCCATCGCCTTGGCGTCACACCATTCGTCACGTTGTGAAACTTCTCCGGAAAGAGTTCGTAGAAGTCCCTGAGCACGTCCCGCTTGAGCAGTTCAGAGTGCAGGGCGGCCACCCCGTTGATCGCATGGCTTCCCACGCTCGCGAGATTGGCCATCCTTACATACTTCCCGTCGGCCTCGTCAATGAGGGACAGCCTTGCGACTTTGCCCGAATCGTCAGGGTATCTGAGACGGACTTCGTCGAGGAAACGGCGGTTGATCTCGTAGATGATCTCCAGATGCCGGGGCAGGATGCTCCCGAACAGGTCGAGCGGCCATTTCTCGAGAGCCTCGGGCAACAGAGTGTGGTTCGTGTAGGAGAGGGTGTTACACGTTATCCGCCACGCCTCTTCCCATTCGATGCTGTGCTCATCTACAAGAAGGCGCATCAACTCTGCGACGGCGATCGACGGATGTGTGTCATTGAGCTGCACGGCAAACCGTTTGTCGAAGGTGGCGGGGCCGCCACCAAAGAGGCGGCTCATCCGCATCATGTCCTGGAGCGAGCAGGCAACGAAGAAATACTGCTGCACGAGGCGCAGTTTCTTGCCGATTTCCGGCTCATCGTTCGGGTAGAGAACCTTCGAGATCGTCTCTGAGAAAACCTTCTCGTGTACCGCAGCGAAGTAATCGCCCACGTTGAAGTCCTGGAAATCGAAGGATTCCACGGCCTCGGCCTTCCAGAGGCGCATTGTGTTGCAGATGCTCCCCTTGTATCCGAGTATCGGCGAATCGCAGGGAATGCCCTTCACAACACGATCGGGGACCCAGCGGACCCGATACGCACCTTCGTCGTCGTGATACCCTTCAGTGCGGCCTCCCAACTTCACCTCAACAGCCAGCTCCGGATGAGGGAGTTCCCAAGGGTCACCCAGGCCAAGCCATTTGTCAGTGATTTCCACCTGCCAGCCGTCACGGATCTCCTGGTCGAAGATGCCGAACTCGTACCGAATGCCGTAACCGAGGGCGGGTATGTTGAGCGTGGCGAGAGAGTCCATGAAACAGGACGCAAGCCTGCCGAGCCCGCCGTTGCCGAGGCCCGGCTCCTCCTCCTGTGCGAGCAGTTCATTGAGGTTGACGCCCACACCGTCCAGCGCAGAGCTGGCAGTGTCGAACATGTCCAGGTTCACGAGGTTGTTGCCTAGGTGAGGTCCTGGAAGGAACTCGGCAGAGAGGTAACACACAATCTTGACGTCCTTGCGGATCCCACCGCGCTCGAGTTCCTGCATCATCTCGATCCACCGGGCAAGGAGCCTGTCACGGACCGAATAGGCGGCCGCCGCGTAGAGGTCGTTCCCGGTGGCGATTGCCGGTATCCTGCCCTGGTTGTAATACAGGTTGTCGAGAAAAGAGCGGGAGAACGCTTCCCCGCTCATACCGGTCCTCGCATCCTCGACCGTCCCCTGTGATTTCTTCCCAGCATTCGATTCCTTCTTTTTCAAGGTCTTTACCTCCCTGATCTAAATAATTCAAAGAATCATAAAGAATCGCCAGATATTTCCGGTGAACAGGACTCACCGAAGTGTCACGGTGACCGCCTCAGGAGCTGTTCCGCGAAGGCGACCATGCTCAACATCTTAGCACATTGCAGAGACATCACCAAGTAAATTGACCTGCTCAGCCTTTTGCTACTTCTGGAGCCTCGTGAATTTCGCGCCCTTGAGGGAAACATCCACCATGAGCCCCTTCACATCAAAGACGAACCCGAGGATGGGATCTCTCAGAGTCGTGGTGTCGAGGCGCCCGCCTGCGCCTAAGTCGATAAGCGCAACGGTCCCGTCGACTCCTGCCTCCCACCCTTCACTCGCACGGAACGAGGAGAGAGCCTCTTCGGTGGTGAAGATTATTATGATATCCATCGCCTGAACGCCGAAGGTCAGGCCGTACGAACCTGCGATGAGGTTGTAATAGCCCACGGTCGTGCCGCCCACCCTGAGGGCCCCCTCTCCATACTGTCCTCCGATAAAGAAGCCGGCCTTCTTGACACTAGGCATGACGAGCATTCCCTTAGCGACCTTACCGAACTCCCTCGCGCCGTCTACGTCCCTGTAGAACCGATCGATCGCCACGTCAACGCTCACATCGATCTCCCTGGCCGT
>JBLMXV010000045.1:0-11712 GCA_050257935.1 Chloroflexota bacterium | reverse complement strand
CGCCACACGACATCCACCGCTTACCGTCCGGCCGCAGAGCCGACGGAATGCCACCCCTTACAGATAAGGTTAGCACATATAGCCGCAATCTCAACCTGCCCTGAAGTTTTCTTATACGCTGCAGGCGGGTATCCAGGCTTTCTGATCAGGGAATTTCAGTCCTCAGGGAACCGCTCCATTGCCTTTATGGCGAGATCATGGTATATATTGAAGTCACGCAATCCCGGGCCGGGTCGCGATTGTAAAGGGTTGGCCTCAAGTCAATTTGAATCACAGGCGCATTTCCCTCGATGTATCGGGAGTAGTTGCCGCGTCAACGACCTAACCATCTCAGGACGAGCCACAACAGCAATGCCAACAGCAGAACTACCGTAAGGGGTCTCTTCCACATAATGCCGAGCAGTCTCCTCAGTACGCCTTTCTTCTCACGGATTAGGGCATCCCTGAGGAGAGTGATACCCTCCGAGAAGAGACCGGTCTTGTCATGTGAGATGAGTTCAAAAATGTTCTCCTCCACAACCGGTCTTTCGGGGTCGAGCATCAGGTCTTCGGGCTTGAACTCCTCGGGCAGTATGTCTCTGTCTATTATCGTCTCCATCGTGTGCCGCCTGAGCCTGCACTTCCCGGAATCGACCAGCTTATCGAGTCTTTGGACAAGACCGCTGACGGTTTCAACATCGATTCCTTCGTTATCACCTAGTCCGGCATGTTCCCTCAACAGACTTATCCTCGCGGTCCTGATGGAGCGTGTGAGTCCCTCGTGCTTTTCGGAGTACGCCTCCCATGAAACATTGAGTTCCGTATCGAGCCCCATGCTTCGGTTGGTCGTGTTCGCAGAACCTAGGGTCATGAAGCGATCATCCACCACCAGGAGTTTGGAATGAATGTACACGGCAACATCCTTGTCTCGCGGTTCTGCAAGACAATAGTAAATCCCGATGGAATGGCCCTCCATCGAAGCGATCTCTCCGAGCGACTTGAGCATCTTCGCCTGCGCTAACCCCAGGGCTATAGCTTCCGTGATGGCGTGCTGCCGTCTGGGAAGGATCAATACGATCTGGAGCTTAGGACGGTTTTTTGCCCTTAATCGATCTGTGAGAGCCCTATGAACAGCCCCGGAACTGACATACTGGTTTTCAATGTATATCAACCTTTCAGCTGCCGACAGAGCGTCGATGTAAAGATTCCTGATCTCTTGTATCGATTCCTGCGGTGCGAGTACACCCTTGGCCCTAGTACGGCTTATTGCCGCCTCATCGGCGTGAATGGGGAGAGTAGGTCTGATCTCGCCGGGGAAGTCTCCATCTTGAATAGGAAGGTCGAGCATTCCTCCTCCTGAGTTCTGCCAGCGCGTCTTGAAAAGGTCCGTCAGCGCCTCAGCCACAGGGCCTATGTGACATGACTGGGCATCGTGGTAAGGCTCGTACAGCTCGCCCTGGGGGTTCTTTCTGTCTGGATTATCCGCCAGATGATCGCGGTCATCCCAGCGGTTGGCGCATATATCCATGCCACCGACGAATGCCACTATCCCGTCCACGACCGCGTATTTTTCGTGATGGCTTGCGGCAACTGCGTGTCTGTTGTCGAAGCGGAAATGCACTCGCTGGTTCGTGCTCCAGTTGAACACCCATTCCTGGAACCATTCCCTGTCGATGAGGTAAATTTCGGCAAAGTCCCAGGCAAGGATGTAGACACTGAGTTCCGGGTTCTTCTCGCAAAGCCGGTTCAGGAAGGGAAGCAGCCTCACGTCACCTGCGTGCTCGGCTGCTTTCCCCCTGAGGAGTCGTGCTTCGCTGTCGAACTGCCAGCCGGCGAGGAGGATGTAGCGTTGAGCTCCGTTAGCGGCCTCAAAGAAGGCGCGGTAATAATCATGGCCGTCCACCATCAGCCCGCTCATTCGCACTCCATAGATACCCATACAGTTTACACCGGGCCTCAGAATCCGATTCATTGCCGATCTTCCCTTGAGGGCACTTCCAGGATGGCCAAAACGGGCAAGTGGTCAGAAGCCCGGCGGGTCAGAACATCCTTCACCACTCTAACATTCTTTGTCTGGATATCGGGGCTTACAAAGATATAGTCGAGACGCATGAAAGGGAACCGACTGGGCCATGTTGCTGTACTGCGAACATCGACGAGGGCCCTTGTGAACATCCGGTATGCTCCGGAATGCCTCGCGACATTCAAATCCCCGCACAATATCACGGGCCCTCGGCATTCTGGGTGCCTCAGCCATTCGGGGCCCGTTAGGGCCGTGGCCTGGGCGAGGCGTTCGTGCCTGTTGAGACCGAGGTGGGTGTTAAATACGTCTATTTCCACGCTGCTTGCATCAAGCTTCAGCCATATGGCGCCACGCTTCTCCTTGATTCCCCTCTCGGGAAGAGTGGGAAGCTCTCCTGCGTGAAAAAGTCTGATAAAATGCCGACTCAGTACTGCGTTGCCATACTGGCCGGCCCCTATCTGAATCGAGGGGAGGAAGTGGTGGTTCATTTCCAGCATATCGGCGAGAATCTTTGCCTGGTCGACAAGTCCCGTCCTCATGAGACCGCTGTCCAACTCCTGCAAGGCAACAATGTCGGCATTATGCTCTTCAATGACCTTCGCTATTCTCGAGGTATTGACGCTGCCGTCTGTACCGATGCAGCTGTGGACGTTGTAAGTCATGACCGAGATTCTCATCGAACGTGGTGTTCTTTTTTCCTTTTTGCCCTCTTACCGAGAAATTCGTGGTCGCCGAGGCGTAAACCAAATTCTTGGTGTGGGTCAAGGAAGGCAGATCCATTTCGGTAACACCGGCGCAAACGATTTACAGGTTCCTGGAGGTATAAAGGTGAGAAAGGGGTTCGAAAGACGAGGTGGTGAGGAAAAGGCAGAAGAAACCTTGGGAGAGTCCCCATGACGTTCAAAAGCCGGTCCATTTTCCTATACTATATTCAAAAACGGTAGGTGTCAACACGTTGGGGAAGACTGTGTTTTGGAGAGGAAAGGCCATCCTGATCCTTCTGATATTGGCTGGAGCGGCTGCTCTTTGGCTGACTGGGTTGCACGAATACCTGAGCTTCGAGGCTATCAAGGGAAACAGAAATCTTCTTCGTTCGTATGTGGATGCCCATTATGTTCTCTCCGCAATTAGCTTTATGGCGGCAGTGGTTTCGACAGCCTTCTTCGTACCGGGCGCTATAGCCATGACCCTCGTCGGGGGCTTTCTCTTCGGGGTAGTCATGGGCACTGTCTACCTGCTTGCCGGAGCCACAATGGGGGCCACTCTTGCATTCCTCGCCTCACGATACGTTATAGGTAACTGGTTACAGCACAAGTATGAACAGTATCTGAAGGCATTCAACGACGAGATATCGAGACATGGACATAACTATCTTATTGCCTTGAGGTTAGTACCGGTCATGCCCTTCTTCCTCGTGAATTATCTTGCCGGAATAACGAGCATGACGCTCGGCACTTTCGTGTGGACAACCGCCGCAGGAATGCTCCCTGGCTCGCTGGCATATACTTTTGCCGGCCGGGAGTTGGGAAACATTGAATCTGCCGGCGATATCATATCACCGAGATTGATATTCGCCCTGCTCCTTCTCGCCTTCTTCGCCCTCCTTCCCATGTTTGTACGGCTATACAGGTGGATCAGGAACCGAAAGACTTAACTACCACGATTTCTTTTTTTGGGCGACGATTCACTTTCGTCGCGTTTTCTTTGTGAGGCAATCAGCTTCTTGACTTACCCCCTGTTATCGGATATGATGTCGAAAAATATATGCTGCAATAGAGGCAATACATGCAGCTCCGAATACGGCGTGACTATTTCATTCTGTCAAACACGGTAGCGGTCCTTGCCTGAATTCTTGAAGATCATCCTTGGCCGAGTCATGGCCGAGTTCGATCCGGAAGCGATTGGCAAAGGTCTTGCCACCTTCCTGTCGAGCCTCGTTGTCAGCTTTCTCACATTCGCCGCGTTCTACCTGCTGTGGCGTGTGCTTGACCGGGGCCTGCGCGCTGTTCTCAGCCGCACCGGGGCTGACGAGACCTCGGCGAGCTTCATGGAGACGGCACTAAAATACATGGTGCTGATCATTGGTGCGGTGCAGGCATTGGGTGCCGCGGGAATTAACACAGCCGCCGTCTTGGCCAGCCTCGGCCTCGCCGGGCTCACCATCGGCTTCGCTGCGCGTGACGCATTGTCTAACCTCATATCCGGTCTGATCATCTTTTGGGACCGCCCATTTGTGATCGGAGACCTCGTGGAGGTTGAGGGCAACTATGGACGCGTGGAAAAGATCACGCTGCGCTCGACGCGGGTGGTGACGGTGGACGGAAAGATGCTGGCTGTCCCGAACACCAAAATAATCAATTCTGTTGTCGCTTCGTATACGAATTTCCCGAGCCTCCGCCTCGATATCGCTGTGACGGTGGCGTTAAAGGAGGATCTAGACCTCGTACGGGAGGTGATGCTGTCGCTCGTCCGGGATGACTCCGCATTTTTGAACGATCCTCCCCCGCGCGTCGTCGTAACTGCGGTCAATGATTACAACGTCGCGCTTCAGCTGCAGGTGTGGTTAGCTGATGAGAGGCAGCATATCCCGCAGCGGTTCGATCTCCGAGAGCGGATCTTTAAGGCGCTGACGACAGCCGGCATCGAGATGCCGTTTGAGACTATACAACTTGCTCCGGTTACTGTAACAGCCATCCAGGCGACAGGCGGCGGCACGAGCACCACGTTGCGGGAGTGATCGTCGAACCCTCTTCCTTTCGGCCGCATCGTCTGATGTAGCCCCGAATCCCAGAGTGCAGGAGCAAGAGTGCCAGGTTAAACCTGCAAGAACGAGAGGCCCCCTTGAGTTGCCGACGTGGAAATGAGGTTCCCCTGTGATGATTTTCGTCCATACACCTTAGGCTAATAGGGATCAGGCAGGACGAGAACTTCTCGAAGTACATCCACGCAGCTGGGTGGCCAAAGACAGCATCTATTAAGGAGTTCACGACCTGCGAACTTTCCACAGTCCGCCCACCTTTTCGGGGTTGACTTCTGCTAGACGACCTCATTCCATTTACCGCTGTGATTGCCTGTCTTTGAGTGAACCCTCCAGCGAACGATACCTGCTCCTCTTTCTTGAGGGAAGAACGCCACCAACCCAGAGTCGGACCGGCTTGACCTCACACGCCCAAATCAGTATACTCTGATTAGTCAGAATGATCATCTGGAACTAATCCATACAAAGAGGTCAACCGTGTCCGGTAAGAGGAGAGTTATCATGCCCTGCAGCGTCGCCACGAGCAAGAGCACCGTGAACTGCAGGGTTGAATCCATCGTGAGCGTCGACGAGCGGGGACAGATGGTCCTGCCGAAAGAGTTGCGGGAAAGGGCCAAGATCAATGGCGGTGATAAGCTGGCGGTGACGAGCTGGGAGAAGAACGGAGAGATATGCTGCATAACGCTCATTAAAGTGGAGGACCTCGTGGAAATGGTGAAAGGACAGCTCGGCCCGATAATTAAGGAGATTCTGTGAGGTGTAACTGATGATTGAGCTTAAATTCAAGGAAAATTCTGCCCCAGAGACCGGCGAGTCCCGCTCGTCAAGCGCGTGTCCCGGCGGTGGCGGCCATCCTCGGCTCACTCTCTTAGTTCAACCGGGTGCCCGCCACGAGGCAGAAACTTCTTTTCCCTGGGTCATCGGGAAGGTGATGAGTGCTTCAGGATCTGTCCCCAGGGTATCGACCGCCTTGACCATTTCGGATCACTGGGAGCATGTCAAATGTAGAATCAGCGCATTTAGGCACAGCTATAGCGTTCCCCCCGGCCTCTATGCCGTCGGGGAGCCGGACAGAAGCTCTGACGTGCTGGTGTCCGCGAACTACAAGCTCAGTTTTGATGCGCTCAGGCGGGAATTGACGGGCTTGGATGCCTGGATACTCGTCCTGGACACGAAGGGGATCAACGTCTGGTGCGCCGCAGGCAAGGGAACCTTTGGGACAGAGGAACTCGTAGGGCGCATACGGTCTGCGCAACTTGACAAGGTCGTAGATCACAGGAGGATCATCCTTCCGCAGCTTTGTGCTCCTGGAGTCAGTGCCCACAAGGTAGGGCGGGCCACCGGATTCAGGGTCCTCTATGGGCCCGTGCAGGCGAGGGATATACCCGCCTATATCAAAGCGGGCTATAAGGCCTCTCGGGAAATGCGGACTGTCGCGTTCACGCTTCACGACAGGCTCGTTCTCACGCCCATGGAGGTCGTTCCCGCAATGAAGAAGTTCCCCATATATGCGGCAGCCATACTGATTATTCTCGGGTTGTCCCCATCTGGCATTCTGTTTAAGGACGCATGGGCCGGAGGCCTGCCGCTTCTCGTCCTTGGCCTCGTGGCAGTGCTGGCAGGTGCGTTCTTCACTCCTTTGCTTCTTCCGTTTATACCCTTTAGGTCTTTTGCGATGAAGGGATGGCTGGTCGGGTTACTCTCCCTGTATTTGTCCTCGCAATTCGTCACGCCGCCGGATCAACACAGTGTATTGCTGCTTGCCTTCTCGTATCTGTTCTTTCCACTCGCCAGCTCCTATATAGCTCTGCAGTTTACAGGGGCGACAACATTCACCGGCATGTCGGGGGTCAAGAGGGAGTTGAAGTTCGCACTTCCCGTATATGTCTCAGTCGGTGCTGTCTCGGTCATGCTTCTTGCCGGCTTTAAGCTCGTGCAGTGGGGTGTGCTATGAAATACCTGGCGGGCGTGGCAAGCATTGGGATCATGTCCGACAGGTGCACGGGCTGCGGCATGTGCCTGGAGGTCTGCCCCCACGACGTGTTTGCGATAAGGGAAGGCAAGGCTGCGATTATCGACAATGACAGGTGCATGGAGTGCGGGGCCTGTGCCAACAACTGTGCCTTTGAAGCGCTGTGCGTAGTAAAGGGAGTCGGGTGTGCTGCAGCCCTCATCAACAGCATGATTACAGGCGGCGAGCCTGCGTGCGACTGCAGCGGCGCTGCCGAGAAGGGCAGTTGCTGCTGAGGAATGAGCCCTTGACCTCACCGTAAGGACGTGAAGAATAGCGACATTCAGTTCGATGAGGTCTTCACCTCATTTCATCCCAAGGTACTTGCCTACCTGAGACGTTTACTGGGAGAGCAGGACGCAGAGGACGCAGCTCAGGAAGTCTTTCTGAAGATCAGCAAGAGCCTGCATCGGTTCAGGGGGCAATCCCAGCTATCGACGTGGGTGTACCGGATCGCCACCAATACCGCCCTCGACAGGTTGCGCACCCACACACGCCGGCGACTGACTGAGAGCAGAGCCTGCACCGACCCAATGGAGAACGTGCAGAGCGAAGGCATCGCGGAAGACCCCTGGAGGGCCGAGGCCCCGGCGACTCCGGAACAGTTGGCGGTCAGGAAGGAGATGAACACCTGCATCAGAGGCGTCGTGGACGGCCTTCCCCCTGCTTACCGGACGGTGCTTGTTCTTAGCGACCTAGAGGGTCTCACCGACAAGGAAATTGCCGAGGTGTTGAGAGTCACCGTAGAATCGGTCAAGATCAGACTGCACCGTGCCAGACGGAGACTGAAAAGGGAACTCGAGGTTCATTGTACCTTCTACCGTGACGAGCGGAACGAACTGGCATGTGACCGCAAGAGCCCGATCCTGGATTTCCGCAGGAATGGATAAGGGTGTATCTTTTCCGCATCAGCCTCCGTCTAAAGAGATAATAGGAGGTGTGGGAGATGATAGCTCAAACAGTCGGCGGACTTGAATACTGGTGGATCTTTCCCCTCGTCATGATAGCCTTCTGTGTCTTCATGATGTGGAGAGGCATGGGAATGGGATGCATGATGAGAGGGATGAAGTCGCAGGGTGAAAGGGAACAACCGTGGAATGTCCCTTCCTTGTCGGCGCTCGACATTCTCAACAAGCGCTACGCTCTCGGGGAGATCGACAAGGACGAGTACGAAGAAAAGAAGAAATCGATAACTGATCGGCGCTAGGGCTCTGATAAGGCGGAGGAGGACGAGATGCTGCTGAGGGGCTACCGCACAGAGGTCTTCAGGGCCAAATGCAACCCTGACTTCGAATCTCTGCACTGTATCGCCCATCTCGGAGAGGACATCGGGCAGGTTATTCCTTATCTGAACGTCGTCCTCGGAGGAACCTCCCTTGTGAGGGAGCCGCCTTCCGTCATGTTCAGACATGAGGGGAAACTGATAGCCGTTCACTCCTGCAAGATTGCCATCAACGCACTCAGGGACGCAGAAGAGGCGGAAAAGATCCTCTCGTGGCTCCAGGGGGTGATAAATGAGACATGGGAGAACCGCGCCGAGATTCAACCATGCTGCGAAACATCTGCAAAACCCCAACTCGTAGAGATACTAAGGAGGCTTCCAAAAACAAACTGCCGCGTATGCGGGTATCTGACATGCCTGGTTTTCGCGGCGTCTGTCGTAGAAGGAGGTAAAGGTCCCGAAGACTGCCCTCAG
The DNA here is from genome assembly GCA_050257935.1 of Chloroflexota bacterium. Classification (GTDB taxonomy): domain Bacteria; phylum Nitrospirota; class Thermodesulfovibrionia; order Thermodesulfovibrionales; family Dissulfurispiraceae; genus JBLMXV01. Next base: position 3,245 of record JBLMXV010000045.1, on the reverse strand, counting down.
ATTGACGAACGCAACAGGGAGAGCCTCCGGGTGTACCTCGACAAATTCTGTCTCTGATCGTTTGCTCCCTGGGAGCACTTCGTGAAGGTAGTCATCCGCGAGTGGAAATCGCCGGCGTGCGTGATTTCGGATCCTCTGTCGCAGGGCATGTCGTTCTGCGGTCCTACCGGCCGGGGTTCTCTGTCGATCGAAGGGTTATTTCTCGCAAAAGTCTTTCGCAATTGTATCCTTCATCTTTTCAAATTCGTCTTTTGTTATCTCCCCCCTCGCATATCGCATCTTGACAATATGAAGTGGTGATTCTCCATGGCGTTCCTTACGCCCGCTTCTGGAGACCAGGCCTAGCAGATGGATGATTCCAAAAACAATCAGGACAGAGAAGATGAGTATGAACAGCCATCCGAATTCCATTCCCCTTTCATAAATATGCCAATGCATGATTCTCCTCCCTTTGCAACAGGTGTACTGTGGTAGACTGGGTTGCCGATACTCTCAAGAGTCACAAATTCGGTCTTGTCCTTTAGGCCTTCCAGTTCTTCCAGGGTAAACGTCAAAGGCTTGTCGACGAGACCCTCGATTCTCAGCCTGAAATCATTGGGCACAATGACCGGAATGTTGTCCGAGCAGGTGGTGATATAGAACTCACCATTGGGGGTGATCTCCTTTGCCACGAACCCCCATGAAATTCACTGAACCTTTCATGAGAAGAGCACGCTTGTCATCTTCTGAGACCGCCTCGGCACATTGATATGTCCCTTCAAAGACAGAAACCCCGAATCCTAGACCGACCGTTCCTACGCCAACCCCCTTGAAGAAATCCCTCCTGCCCAGTGAGTCTGCCATGGCGTGTTCTCCTTTCTTGTGGGACAGTTCTTCATCGGCTAAGACAGCCATGCGCAGGGCTATCTTCGCGGCAACGTGGTAAGAGTTTCTCACATTCTCTTGCGGACAGCGGCGGAAACTCCGCAGTGTGGCTCCTATTCGGGTCTGTTCTGACGTAAAGAAATAGTCTCGCAAACTGCCATATAGTCCCCCATTCCATTATTTCATGCTCCACAAATGCCTGCGCTCGGTAATCGAGATCGCGTGCTGCTCATCTCGCAAAGAGCGACGAGTGCAGTTATCAAAGAAAGGTGCGTCAATGCCTGAGGGTAATTTCCAAGCATCTCCCGCCTCTCCACGTCATACTCTTCAGAGAAAAGCCCCAGGTCATTTCCCGTACTTAGAGCCCGGTCAAACACTTCCTGTGCTTCATCAAGACGCCCTTGACGGGCCAGGCAATTCACAAGCCAAAAGGAGCAGGCCAGAAAGACTCCTTCGCTTCCGGGCATTCCGTCGCTTCCTTCTGGATACCGGCGCAAAAGGCCGTCAATAGCGAGTTGTTGTCGTATGACATCGGTTGTTCGGATCATGCGTTCATCAGCATAATCGATAAAGCCGACAGTCGGGATAAGCAAGAGCGCTGCATCGAGTGTATGACTGTCGAATGCCTGCACAAATATGCCACGGTCCTTGTCATACCCATCTCTCTCTATTCTCCCCCGCACGTCCTCACGCACCTTCTTCCATCTCTCGATCGGCGCTGCGCGTTCGAGCTCTTGAGCCAGCAGTATTCCATAATTAAGCGCCGCCCAGCACATCACCTTGGAATGCACGAAATGACGTGGTTCACCGCGCATTTCCCATATGCCTCGATCCGGCTTATTCCAGTCGGCCGCAGCAGTTTCGACCATGCCGGTCAGGAATTCCCAGTAATCCTGATCGGGAGAATGGCCCCTTGAATACCAAAGCCAGGACAAATCCAGAAGTTCCCCGTACACATCCAATTGCGTTTGCTTCTCCGCGGCATTCCCAATTCGAACCGGTCTTGCTCCCCGGTAACCCTCCAAAGCGGTCAACTCCTGCTCTTTCAAGCGGCGTTCACCGCCCATACCAAAGAGGATTTGAAGTTCCTCGGCACTGCCCGCAGCGCTCCGCTCCACGAACCGTCGAAACCCGTCCGCCTCTTTTGCAAGTCCTATCGCTGCAAGCGATCTTACTGCAAAACAGGAATCCCGGATCCACGTAAAGCGGTAATCCCAGTTTCGTGAACCAGCAGGGGTCTCAGGAAGGGATGTTGTTGCCGCGGCGGCAATCGCACCGGTCGGCGCATTGCTCAATCCCTTTAAGACAATCGCCGATCTCGTTGCCAGTGTTGCATGGGGACCACTGAAACTGATTTGTGATACCCATGAACGCCACCAGTCGATAGTCTCTTCGAGACGGCGACTTAGTTCTGATATCGAAGGTATCTCAGCGCCTCCTTCGTCCAGAATCTCAGGTCGTCTGTAACTCAATGAGAGATACGCACGTTCCCCTTTGCCAACGCTGCATGTCCCATCGAGGTCATGCCTGTGTTTCATGCCCAGACAAAAATCCCCTGAAATCAAAAGGCCATCGCTGCCTCCAAGTGCTATGTACTGAGCCTCTCTGTATTCTCTGATCCACGGTTTCACCGCGCCATACTCAAATCGGGGAGCGCAGTCGAACTTGAGTTTCATCGTACCTTCAAGTCCCTCAACAACGCGCAAGATCTGCTGATGTGGATCGTGTTTACCGCCTTTCTTCATGGTGAAACAATCGATTAAACGAACTTTGCCCTCGTCATTCTCGAAAATTGTCTCGAGAACTAGCGTGTTATCGATGTAACGACGAGACGACCGGTACGATCCTATCGGAGAGATCTGACAGAATCCGCCATTGTGCCAGTCAAGAATACGTGCAAAACAACTCCCCGAGTCAAACCTCGGCATGCACGCCCAGTCAATGGAGCCACTTCTCGAAACGAGAGCGCAGCTGTGGCAATCGGCTATGTATCCATAATCACCTATCGGGGGATATGAATCGTCAGGCATACTATTTCTACCTGGGCGTAGCCCCTTTCACTCCGGAACCATCCCCGAGCCTGAAGGCAGGGGGTTGACTGTTGTTCTTGCTAAATGAAAGGCCGGTCCTCAGAGCCTCGTTGTTCTCAGCCGAAGCGCATTGCCGACAACCGAGACTGAGCTGAAGCTCATGGCAGCGGCGGCAAAGACTGGGCTCAGGAGGATGCCGACAAATGGATACAGCGCGCCTGCTGCGATGGGCACACCGAGGGCATTGTAAAGGAATGCAAAGAAGAGATTCTGCTTGATGTTCCGCATCGTCGCTCTGCTCAACCTCCTCGCCCGCACAATCCCGCGAAGATCGCCTTTCACCAGCGTCAC
>JBLMXV010000044.1:0-15718 GCA_050257935.1 Chloroflexota bacterium | reverse complement strand
CTATTCGTTCTCGCCATGGCCGCCGGTGAGGTCTCGGTCGGTCTCGCACTCGTGCTCCGGTTTTACCATCTTGTAAAGACGCTCGACGTAGACGCGGCGAGCAGGATGAGGGGCTGACATGTCTGAACTGCTGTGGCTGATACCCGCCTTGCCCCTCGCCGGTTTTCTTAAACTAACGGTCATTGGCTCTCGCCTGTCCAGACGCGGCGTCATGCTCACCGGTGTGGGTTCTGTCGGCCTCTCAGCGGCAGCGGCCCTGGTCGTCGGCATCGGATTCATTGCGTCCCCTCCTCCGGGCCATGTCTACACACAGAAGCTCTGGACATGGGTTCAGATCAACGGATTCAGCCCTGACGCTGCCTTCACTCTCGATGCGCTCTCGCTGGTGATGGTGTCCGTCATCACCGTCGTAGGTTTCCTTATCCATCTCTACTCCGCCGAGTTCATGGCCGGGGATGACGGATACAGCCGGTTCTTCGCTTACATGAACCTCTTCGTCGCTTCCATGCTCACCCTGGTTCTCGCCGACAACCTGCTCCTGCTCTACCTGGGATGGGAGGGTGTCGGGCTCTGCAGCTATCTCCTCATCGGGTTCTGGTACAGGGATGCGGCGAACGGGCGCGCGGCAATGAAGGCTTTCATAGTCACCCGCGTCGGCGACGCGGCAATGGCCGTGGGCCTATTCCTGACCTACAGCGATCTCGGCACACTGCAGATCCACGACCTCATGGAGCGCGCCTTGCAGCAATGGGCCCCTGGGTCAGCTATCGCCGTTGCCGCAGCAGCGCTCCTGCTGGGCGGTGCAGTGGGAAAATCGGCACAACTCCCGCTGCAGACCTGGCTTCCCGACGCGATGGCAGGCCCGACTCCGGTGAGTGCATTGATCCACGCAGCCACCATGGTGACTGCAGGCGTGTACCTCATCGCGCGAACGCATGTGCTGTTCAGCCTTGCGCCGGCGGTTCAGTCCGCAGTCGCCATCATCGGCGCGGTCACGCTGCTTCTGGCGGGCTTCAGCGCCCTCACTCAACGGGACATCAAGCGCGTCCTTGCCTACTCGACGATGAGCCAGATAGGGTACATGTTCCTCGCCCTTGGGGTTGGCGCCTGGTCAGCGGCGATATTTCATTTCATGACCCATGCATTCTTCAAGGCCCTTCTCTTTCTCGGCGCGGGAGTGGTGATCGCAAGCCTCGACGACGAACATGACATGTTCAAAATGGGCGGCCTGCGAAAAGACCTTCCGCTCACGTTCCGAACCTTTCTCATCGGCGCGTCGTCGCTGGCTGCATTGCCCCTCGTGACCGCAGGTTTTTACAGCAAGGACTTGATCCTCTGGGACGCATGGTCTTCCTCATTGGGCGGCCCGTGGCTCTGGGCAGCAGGAACGACCGGTGCGCTCCTCACCGCGCTCTATACCTTCCGCATGGTATTCCTCACCTTCTTCGGCCACGCAAAGAGAAAGGTGAAGCGCCGCCCCGGCACCCTCGTCAGGATCCCCCTGATCGTTCTCGCTGTCCTCTCGACGATTGGAGGTGTCGTGGAACTGCCGGAAACCTTGGGGGACTTCCCTCTCCTGTCACGGTTCCTCGGTACCGTACTTCCGTCAACCGTCACGGGGAACGCCGCCGCAGCCTCCCAGGCTGTCTTTCAGCTGATCGCCTCGGGGGTGGCCGTTTTCGGCTTCGGCCTCGCGTTCCTGCTGTACCTGAAAAGCCCGCGGATCACGGACAACCTGATAAAGGCGCCGCTCGGATATGCCCTGCATTGCTTCTGGTATTCTGGCTGGAACTTCGACTGGATGTACGAAGCGCTCTTCGTGAGGCCTTTTGTGTGGGTGGCACGGATAAATAGGAATGACGTCATCGATCTTTTCTACCAGGGAGTTGCATGGTTCAGCAGCGCACTGCATCGGGGCCTCAGTCTCATGCAGACAGGTTTGGTGAGAGAGTATGCGATGGTCATCGCACTCGGAGCAGTGCTCATCATAGGGATAGTGATATTTCTATGATGCTGCTGTTGCTCATAGCGATTCCGCTGGCAGGAGGTATCCTTTCATGGATACTGAACCGCCGGATCCCGAATCTGTCGCCGTGGATTTCGCTGGGGGCGCTCTCAGCCGACCTGGCGCTCGTGGCGGCCTTGTGGGTCGGTCGTCCGGCCGATGTGGCACTGACCGGTCAGGGACCCTTGCTGACCGAATTCAGACTTCAATGGATCCCGCAATGGGGTGTCACGTTTCATCTTGCAATGGACGGCCTCAGCCTTATCCTCGTGGCGCTCACGATCCTCCTCGGCCTCGTGGCAACAGTCTCCTCATGGACCGAGATACGGGAGCGGATCGGGTTCTTTCACTTCAACATGATGTGGACACTGGCGGGAATCATCGGCGTATTCCTCGCCGTCGACCTCTTCCTCTTCTATTTCTTCTGGGAGTTGATGCTGGTGCCCATGTTCTTTCTGATCTGCTTCTGGGGACATGAGAACCGCACCCACGCGGCCCTTAAGTTCTTCATCTTCACCCAGGTCAGCGGATTGATCATGCTCCTGTCCATCCTCGGCCTCTTCTTCGTCCATGGCAGTGCTACCGGCAACTACACCTTCGATTACCTGCAACTCATCGGCACCCCGATGGCCGCGTCGGCATCGACAGCGCTGATGCTCGGATTTCTCATCGCCTTCGCGGTGAAGCTGCCCGTGGTCCCGCTGCACACCTGGCTGCCTGACGCTCACACGGAGGCGCCTACCGCGGGGAGCATCATACTCGCCGGCCTTCTTCTCAAGACCGGTGCATACGGACTCCTCCGTTTCGTGGTGCCTCTCTTTCCCGAGGCTGCCGTCCGTTTCACGCCTGTCGCCATGATACTCGCGGTGGTCGGCATACTATATGGCGCAGTCATGGCCTTTGCCCAGATTGACCTGAAACGACTCGTCGCGTACACCAGCGTGAGCCACATGGGGTTCGTGCTCCTCGGGGTCTTTGCCTGGAATGCACAGTCGCTTCAGGGCGCCGTCATGCAGATGGTTTGTCATGGCATCAGCACAGGGGCGCTCTTTTTCCTGGCTGGCGCCCTCCAGGAACGGACTCAAACCCGTGACATGACGAGGATGGGCGGGCTGTGGTCGGCAGTGCCTCGCATGGGCGCTGTAGGGCTCCTGTTCGCCCTGGCCTCTCTGGGTCTTCCCGGGCTCGGCAACTTCGTGGCCGAGGTCCTGGTCCTCGTGGGCTCTTTCAGGGACCACCCCGTGATCACCGTCATAGCGACAATAGGATTTGTCACAGCCTCTGTTTACTCGCTGTGGATGATCCAGGGCACCTTCTTTGGGAAGAACACTGGGAAGTGGGAGATACCGGATTTCTCCATCCGGGACATGAGTGCAATGGCCTCCATGATCGTCATCATCGTGTGGCTCGGCATTTACCCGCAGCCCCTCCTGGACACCGCGGGTCGGTCGCTTGAATTCTTGCGGGAGATTGCAGCCGCTGGTCACGCGCAGGTGAACGCTGGAGATGACACTTCGTTCTCGATCGCGCGTGCTCAGCCGGAGGCACCGAAAGGAGACACTCAGTGACGGCAGGCGACCTGACCATGCTGCTCCCTTTCATCGTCCTGGGTATAACGGCGCTTGCGGTCATGCTCGTGACGGCCTTCTTCAGGTGCCACAGCTTCGTCGCGCTCCTGACGCTTATCGGGTTCGCTCTCTCCCTGGCGGCCCTTGTATTCGTATATCCGATGTCCCCAAGGCAGGTGACCCCGCTCCTCCTGCTCGACCACCATGCTTTTTTCTATGCAGGTTTGATCCTCGCAGGAGGTCTTTCGGTGACAGTCCTGTCTTTCGGATACCTTGAGAAGCTCGCAGGCCATCGCGAAGAGTTTTACGTGCTCATGCTCCTGGCTGCGCTCGGAGCAGTGGTCATCGTCGCGAGTTGTCACTTCGCATCGCTCTTTCTCGGTCTCGAAATCTTGAGTGTGGCCCTGTACGGTCTCGTGTCGTATCTGCGGTCCAGTGAGAGGAGCATTGAGGCGGGTATCAAGTACCTTGTCCTCGCCTCTGTTTCGGCCGCGTTCCTGGTGTTCGGGATGGCCATGGTCTATGCAGAACTGGGGACGATGTCGTTCGCTGATATCGCGTCAAAGGCGGCCGGAATGACCGGCCATAACTCTTTACTGCTGGCCGGGACGGCTATGATCATCGTAGGCGTCGGCTTCAAGCTGGCGGTGGTTCCGTTCCATCTGTGGACTCCCGACGTCTACGAGGGGGCGCCTGCCCCGGTGACCGCCTTTGTCGCAACCGTCTCGAAGGGCTCCATGTTTGCGTTCCTGCTGCGCTACTTCACCCAGGTCGATGTGCACAGGGACGGTCCGCTGTTCCTGGTATTCAGCCTCATCTCGATCGCCTCGATGCTCGCGGGCAATCTGCTCGCCCTCCTGCAAAACAACATAAAGCGTATCCTTGCGTACTCCTCTATCGCCCACATGGGGTATCTCCTGGTAGCCTTTCTCGCGACAAAGGGCCTGGCGGCCAGTGCGGTGGCGTATTATCTCGCCGCCTATTTTGTGACAACCCTGGGTGCCTTCGGGATCATAACAGTTCTGTCAGAAGGCGGGCAGGAGGCTGCGAGCATCGAAGACTACCGCGGGCTGGCCTGGCGACGGCCGGTTTTGACCGCCGTGTTCACGGGCATGCTCCTCTCGCTGGCAGGCATTCCTCTGACTGCAGGGTTCGTGGGAAAGTTCTACGTCGTGACGGCAGGTGCCGGCTCAGGTCTCTGGGCGTTACTCATGGTCCTCGCGGCAAGCAGCGGCATCGGCCTCTTTTACTACCTTCGCATCGTCATTTCGATGTACGGGGAGCCGTCTGAGCGGGAACCCAGCGTGACGGCATCGCGGCTCTCGGTATCGGGAAGTGCCCTCCTCGCGGTACTCACTGCTGTGTTGGTGTGGCTCGGGGTCTATCCGGCGCACCTGCTGGAGATGATCGGTACGATGTTCGGAAGCGTCAGCTGAAAAGGGGGAAGCAATATGAAAGAGAGTCCCGAGAACCTGTCAGCCTGTCAGAGCACCACCACGCGCCGCACCTTCCTGAAAGTCTTTATCGGCGTCCTTACCTTTCTGATGGGACTGGCACTGGGTATTCCTCTTGTCGGTTCCCTGTTGGGTTCCCGGCGCCAGACGGCACGTCATGCCTGGTCCGAGGTTGCGGAGGTCTCATCACTTCCTGATGACCAGCCGGTGAGGCTCAATTTCTCCTCGCGGACCGAGGACGCCTATCAGCGCCGGCCGATGACCCATTCCGTATGGGTCATAAAGCACTCTCAATCAGACATCACTGTCTTTTCGCCGATCTGCCCGCACCTCGGCTGCTACTACAACTGGGACCGGCAGAGCGGGCAGTTTGAGTGTCCCTGCCACCTGAGCATCTTTTCTGTCGACGGCAGGGTGCTCTCAGGCCCCGCGCCCCGTCCTCTCGATACATTGCCTGCCAAAATAGAAGGCGGCGTATTGTTCACGGTCTGGGAGCGCTTTAAGGTCGGCATCCCTCAGAAACTGACCGTATAGACAGGACAGGAGGATCGATGGTATCGATGATCTGGAAATGGCTGAATGAGAGATGGCCTCTCTCGCAGCTCATACACCTCTCTCTCGACGAGGAGATCACCGGCGGGAGCAGCTTCGCTTACACCCTGGGCAGCGCGACGCTCACCGTATTCATACTGCAGGCTGTCACAGGCGTGCTCCAACTCTTCTTCTACGTTCCCACCGTCGATCACGCCTATGACAGCATAAGCTTCTTGAGGACCGATGTTGCCTTCGGCTGGCTCGTCAATGGCCTGCACTACTGGGGGGCTAATGCGATGGTCGTACTCATCTGCCTTCATCTGGCACGGGTCTTCGTCTGGGGAGCTTACAAGCATCCCCGCGAGATGACCTGGCTCCTGGGGGTAGGCCTGCTGATGGTCACGATGGGGCTTAGCTTTACAGGCGGGCCCCTGCCGTGGGACCAGAGGGGGTACTGGGCCGCCGAGGTCGGCACGAGCATCCCGGGCTCGATTCCCGTCGTCGGTGACATCATCAAGCACGCCATGCGCGGCGGTGAAGAGATGGGGCAACTCACCCTCTCCCGCCTTTTCGCCGTACATACGTCAATCCTCCCTCCGACGCTGCTGGCACTGATCGTAGCGCATCTGATCGCCTTCCGCAGGTTCGGCAGTACCGGCCCGTGGGACGAAGCGAAGAGGACCGTCACCGGACCTTTCTGGCCTGACCAGGTCTTCAAAGACGCGGTCGTCGCAACCTGCATCGTCCTTATCCTCGTAAGTCTGGTCGTCTTCACGCCAAAGCCGTTCAGCGGCCCTGCAGACCCGCTCGACACGTCTTACATACCGAAGCCGGAATGGAATTTTCTCTTCCTCTACCAGGCGCTGAAGTTTTTTCCCGGGAGGCTTGAACCTGTCGGCGCGGTTGGTGTTCCAACCCTGCTTGTGTCACTTCTCATCCTGCTCCCCTTCATAGACAGGCGACCTGACCGCAATCCGTCCAGGCGTCATGTGGCGATGATGTGCGGCGCAGCACTTGCGGCTGTCCTTGCAGGTCTTACCGTCGCCGGCTACTACAGCACACCGTCGGGCGAGGAGGTCCCGACCGTGTCCGCACCGCTGCCTGTGAGGGGCACCGTCCCTGCAGGGACCCAGAAGGGGATGCAACTGTTCCGTTCAACCGGCTGCACGGCCTGCCACCGAATAAATGGGAAGGGCGGCGTCATAGGCCCGGATCTCTCACAGGAGGGGGCAAGGGGAAGAACTCGGGAGTGGCTCATCACCCAGATCAGGGACCCCAAAAAGCACTTCCCGGACACAGTGATGCCTTCGTACACGACTTTGAGCGACCAGCAGGTCGGTGATATCGCCGATTACTTGCTGAGCCTCGGGGCCGGGGGCGGCGCTCCGGCAGCCCCTCCTCCCGCGACGGGAAGGGGGACCACAGGCGCGAGGGTTACCGTGCCTGATGGTACTGCAACAAAAGAAGAGGTGCCAGCCGCAACCGCAGCGGCCGATCGGGGCAGGACCGGCCCTGCAGCGGAAGTGATCGGCAGCGCCGAGCGCGGAGCGGTGCTCTTCGAGAGGGAGTGTGCATCATGTCACGGTAGTGAGGGCAAGGGGGGAGTTGCCAACCCCGGTTCGGAGGATGGTACGGTACCTCCCCTGAACCCTATCGACAGGGCACTTTTCAATGACAGGCCACGGCTCTTTGCTGAAAACATAGACAGGATCATACAGCATGGCGCAACCCCCGTGGGACAGAACCCGGCCCTTCGCATGCCCGCCTTCGGGCAGACAACGTCGCTCACCCAGGAGCAGATCGCGAATATCGAGGCATATCTGCTCTCGCTCAATGGAGTTGACCGAGCCAAAATCGTCAATCCCGGCATGGCGCCGACCCGCTTCTTCTTCATTCTGGTACCTTCGGTGATAATCGTCATGATGCTGTTCGGAGGGTTATTCCGGTGCGTGCCACAGGGGAAGAAGGACTGAGGAAAGCATGTGTCGGATGGCGTGGTTCTCGATTATGCGGGCTGTCGCCTTAGGGCAAGGACATTTGTAAATAATGTAGGCTGGTCATCGCCGCGTCGGGGAGTTCCGTGAGGCCGTTGTCATGTATTGCATGGTAGTCAAAGGAGGTTGCGGTCACGACTACATTTGAATTCACTGCAATGGTCTGGACAGTCTCGCTCCTCGCGGGCTTCCTCGGGTCCCTCACCGGCCTGGGAGGGGGCGTCGTGATCGTCCCGATTCTCGCACTCGGGTTCGGAGTCGATATACGTTATGCCATAGGTGCCTCGCTCGTCTCGGTCATCGCCACATCGTCGGGGGCTGCCGCCGCCTACGTAAGAGAGGGATTCTCGAACATACGCATCGGTATGTTCCTCGAGATGGCGACGACGCTCGGGGCACTTGCCGGCGCGTCCCTGGCAGCCGTCATCGCTACGTCGTCCGTCTCCGTGATCTTCGGGGTTGTGCTCATCTACTCCGCCTATCTGTCGGTGCGACAGCACCGTGATCAGCCCCGCGATGATGCCCCGGACATCCTCTCCGTGCGTCTCGGGATGGACGCGAGCTACCCTACGCCTGAAGGCCCCGCTCCCTACCATGTGCACGCTATTCCCGGAGGCTTCGGTCTCATGTTCATGGCAGGGGGGCTCTCAGGTCTCCTCGGCATAGGTTCCGGGGCAGTCAAGGTGCTCGCTATGGACAGAATCATGCGCATCCCGTTCAAGGTCTCCACGACGACGAGCAACTTCATGATAGGCGTGACGGCTGCCGCCAGCGCGGGCGTGTACCTTAACAGGGGCTACGTAGATCCGGTCCTTGCGATGTCGGTAATGCTGGGAGTGCTGCCTGGGTCCATGCTCGGTGCGAGACTCCTCATGACCGCCAGGACAGGGGTTCTTCGGGTAATTTTCGCCATCATGATACTCGTGCTCGGTGCAGAGATGATCTATAAGGGCCTCACGGGAAGCATCTGAGATGCCTTCGCGACGGATGCGCTGGACGGATGAACAGGTGGACCGGGTTATCGGAATGGTCCTGAGGGTCGGTGTCGTGGTGTCGGCCCTTGTCGTTTTCTCGGGCGGTGTGCTCTACCTGGCAGCCTGCGGTGATGACGTCCCGGCCTATAAGGTTTTCCGGGGCGAGCCGGCGGATCTCAAGACCGCCTCGGGCATACTCGCTGACGTCCTGTCGCTGCGGGCTGCAGGGCTCATCCAGTTCGGCCTTCTCCTGCTTATCGCCACCCCGGTGGTCCGCGTAGCCTTCTCTATAGTCGCTTTCGGACTCGAGAGAGACTGGATCTACGTGGTCGTCACCGTGATTGTGCTATCCATACTCATCTACAGTATTTCGGGCGGGCGCCTGTGATGATCCCCGGAAGTGAGCGCAGACGTTCGCTGACGGCTCACCGGTTGTCGATGTGATGAGTCATATGCCCCAAATCTCAGTCAAGATTGCTCAGTGTCTCCGTTATCAGGTCTGAAAGTGCAGGAAATATGTGCATGCAGCCTGTGATGGACCTGACGTCGCTCTTGTTTATCACTGCATTGACGACTTCCTGGATGAGTATTGCGGCATGGGGCCCGATGATGTGAAATCCGAGGATCCTGTATGTGTTCTTTTCGACGATCGCCTTCGCAAAGCCTTCCCCTTCCATCATGGCCTCACCCATAACCGTGTCGGAGTACTTCGCCCTGCCCACGAGGACTTCATGGTCCTTCCTGGCCTGCTCCTCTGTCAGGCCAACGGCTGCTATCTGAGGATGGGTGAATACCGCATGAGGGACGGACTGGAAATCAAACTTGAGCTTCTTCCTGTGTGTTGCGTTGTGCCAGGCGATCTCAGCTTCTTTGTCGCCGGCGTGGGTGAACATTGCCCTTCCGATGGCATCGCCGAGCGCCCAGATGTGTTTCTTGTTCGTTTGAAGATAGTCGTCGATCTTGATGAAATTCGCCCTGTCAGTCTCAATCCCCGCGTTTTGGACCTTCAGGCGGTCCGCATTCGACCTCCTCCCGGTGGCGACCATCACCGTTTCGGCTGAAAGTTCTCTTTCCTCGCCGCTCGAAAGGTCCTTCGCCACCACGGTATAGCCATTGCCTGACAGTCTGACTTCACGTGTTTCCACACCGAGATGCAGATCGACACGCTTCGCTATCTCCCCTCTGAGGAGATCGGATACTTCGGCATCTTCGTTGGGGACAAGCCTCAGGTTTCTCTGCAGAATGGTCACCCTGGTCCCGAGGGCCGAGAAGAAATGACTGTACTCCACTCCAATGTATCCCCCTCCGATGATTATTATGCTTTCCGGCCTTTTTTCAATTTCCAGCAGGCTCTCATTAGTCAGATACCGGATCGCGTCCAATCCTTTTAGAGGCGGGATCGACGGACGGGAACCCGATGCTATGAAGATCTTCGTTCCCCTTATCCTCTCACCGCCGACGTCGAGAGTGCGTTCGTCGATGAAATGGCATTCACTATTGTAGAAGTGAATGTTTTCCGTCGCCTCTATCGCGTCTCTGATTCCGTTTCTGCCGCCGGTAACAGCTTTCCTCATCCGTTCCATGACCGCACCGAAATCCACGTCCGTTATTTCAGCACGGATACCGAGTTTCGCCGCTTCCTTGATTTCGACGATCCTGTCTGCCGTATGTATCAGCGTTTTCGACGGCACGCATCCGTAGTTGACACAGGTGCCTCCCAGATTTCCCTTGTCTATGAGAGCGACCTTTGACACGGCTGAAGATGCTTTGAAGGCGATTCCTAGGCCGACGTCTCCGGCTCCGACAACGACTACGTCATACCTCTTCATATCTCCCCTTCTGCCGCCCAAAATGCTTCGCAGGATTGCTGTTTCAATTATACAGTATCCCGCTCTCGGTGCTCCCGACAGGTACCTGTTGCACAGCATCGAAGAGAGCGCTGGGGCAGGCCTGGGAACATTTCCTCCCAGGCTTGACCACAAAATCCCTCTTCACATCGCGAGCCGGCTTGATTCTGAGGGGAACAGCGGTAGAATTCTTATATAAGGCAGGAGAGGAGGGGTCGAATCATGAACATCATACTCAAGGGCAAGCGTGCATTGGTCACCGGCGGCAGTTCCGGCATTGGGGAAGCCATAGTGAGGACTCTCGCGGGCGCCGGCGCGAAAGTCCTCGTTAATTGCCATGCTCATCCAGACGATGCAGAGAAGATCGCGAAGCAGATTCGGGAACGCGACGGTGAAGCGTTTGCCGTTCAGGCCAGTGTTGCCGATCTGGAGGCGGTGGTCCAGATGTTCACAGCGTTGGATGAGACTTGGGGGGGAATCGATATCCTCGTCAACAATGCAGGGATCGACGGAGAACGGGCTGTGAGCTGGAAAGCAGATCCCAAGGCCTGGCGGGAAGTGATCGAGGTGAATCTCATGGGCGCTTTCTATTGCGCCCGGGAGGCCCTCAAGAGAATGATTCCCCAGAAAAGCGGCGTGGTTTTGAGCATCAGCTCCGTGCACGAAAAGATCGCCTGGTCCGGTTATAGCGCTTACACCGCCAGTAAGGCGGGGCTGGGCATGATGACACGGACCCTGGCACAGGAAGCCGCCCCTTATGGCGTCCGTGTTCTATCGCTCGCGCCGGGAGCTGTCAAGACGCCGATTAACCGTGCTGTCTGGAGCGACCCATCCAGCCTCGGGGATCTGCTCCGCAAGATCCCGCTCAACCGCTTAGGGGAGCCGGAAGATATCGCGGGCATGGCGTTGGTCCTCGTCTCTGATGTCGCCTCATACCTGACCGGGCGAACCGTTTTTGTTGACGGAGGGATGACCGATTATCCCGACTTTGCCCACGGCGGTTGACCCGCCATCCTGTTGATTTGCACTGGCGGAAGATCAAATCAGAAGTACCGGTTTGCCTTGTTCATGTCAAACCTGGAAGAAGAGGTTTCGTCATTGAGCTCCACAGTCCACTCGTCAGGTTACTTCTGAATCATCCTGGGCCCACAGTGCATCCCGCTTTGGAGGCTCTCCTCATGTCTTCATTGGTTTCAGTGATGCGTTGTCTGATTCATGTAGGTCAAAATCCTACAAAAAGATCAGATAAAGACTTATAGCCCCGACTGGAAATACGTGGTAAAAGTATAATATGGAGCATATCCATTGAAGATGTTCCGTAAAGACAAGCTCTCTAGTGGCAATTATTTGGCCTTGACCGATAACCGTCCTTCACTGCTATCTCTCAAGGTGACTCAATTTCCGGGTGCCGTGGGAGCCCTTCCTACGTAAACGCGAAAAAGGAGACCAGAAATGCGCTATATGACAGTATCGATTTCTTTACTTGTGCTGACCGCTGCGCTCGGTACGGCCACTAGTGTTAACGGGGCGATGTCCAAAGAGACGATACGCGCCGAATGGCCGGAAATGGATTTCACCATGGCTTATGACAGCTTCTCGAAAGGAGATATGAGAACAACAGCCGATGAAATACGAAAGGGCTCCCAGTTTTTCAAGCGGGCGGAAGAACGCTCTTCGGGAAAGATCAGGAATGACCTCGAAGGCTCCTATCAGGAATTGCAGAAACTCTCGGCGGGCATAGAGCAAGGAACTGTAAAGTCGCCGAAACAGCTAAAGCGGACTTTTGCCCACGCCCATCTTGCCCTTGCAGAATATTATCGCAAACGGCTCGAAGAGTCCTGGCTGGCGAAAGAGACAGAAAGAGCGGGACACGATCTCGATGCGGCAGCAAGAAACCTTGAGCGTGGCCTGGGATGGATGGGCCAGCAGGTCAAGAAAGAAACTTCGACTGCTATTAAGGATGCACATGCGATTTCACGAAAATTGATTGAAGGTCTCAGGTGGGCATCACAAGAGGTCGAAAAGGGTATTAAAGAAATTGGTGCCGAAATCTCAATATTAAGAAAGAGGATGGAGAAGGGTGAGAACGAATAGAGGGTGCAACTCTCTTCATAACATCCGTCCAACGCATCATGGAGTGACGTTTGCAACCCCGGCTTTGCCGAAGTCCGAAGAAGCAGGGGGAGAAAGTCGTCCTCAATGAGGAGGGGGAATTATGCACTGGGGAGATTATGGTTGGGGATGGGGAATGGGATTTGGAGGAGTATTCATGATCATCTTCTGGATACTCGTCATTTTGGGCATTTTGTATGTGGTCAAGTCAATAGCAGGAGGAAGAAAGGAGGGAATGAAAGAGGAGACAGCACTTGACATTCTGAAAAAGCGGTATGCGAAAGGAGAGATAGCAAAAGAAGAATTCGAGAGGATGAAGGATGACTTGGAGAAGCCATAGGCTACCGCATCGATTGAAGTTGGCGAGGGTTACAGTTGAGTTTGAGCGCAGGCAGGGCACGTCAAAGCCTTAACAAACGCCGTGAAATGTGATTCAGAGGTCAAAGGATGGGCAGCAGCTTCAAGGAGGACAAAATGAAACCGCTGGTAACGGCATTAGTGGTTCTTCTCGTTTTCAGTGCTTCTGCGTACGCAGAGCAGCAGGGCGGGATGGGCGCAGGAATGATGGGTGGGCAAGAAGGACGGATGGGTGGAATGGAAGAAGGTCAGATGATGGGTGGCGGAGAGAGTAGTGCGCCGCAGGGAACTTCGAGGGGGATTGCAGGTGCGAGAATATTCATGAACAATTGTGCACGTTGTCATCCTGGCGGCGGGAATAACGTCACTCCCGATCTTCCATTGGAGGGTTCAGCCAAGCTGGCAAACTTCAAGACGTTCCTCGCCTTTATCCGCAATCCCAAGATGCCTGACGGTTCAGAAGGGGTGATGCCTCACTTTACTAAATCAAGCATTACAGATAGGCAGGCCAAGGAACTTTACCACTATATTGTTTCGTCGGAAGGGCGCGGGATGGCAGGCGGTTATGGCTACGGCATGGGTCCCGGTATGATGGGTGGTTACGGCATGGGACCTGGCATGATGGGTGCTTATGGTATGGCACCTAGCATGATGGGTGGTTACGGCATGGGACCTGGCTATTACAGCTATAGTCCCGAGTGCCAGAAATTCTATGAAGAAACAGCTGCTCTCCGAAAGGAGCTGCACGACAAGAGATTTGAATATTTCGAAGTAATCAGAAATCCCAAAACAACAGGAGAGACTGCAGCCAAACTCGAAAAAGACATAGATGACTTACAGGACAAGATTTACGCTAAAGCCCCGCTTGGCTGCGTGTGGTAGCGAATGTCCGGCATCGGTACAAGAAGGGGGCTGATAAGCTTTGGCCCAGACATGCGAATGTTCACGGAGAACAGAGGACCCAGGGCAGCGCCGGTAGATAAGACATTAATAACGCAATAATGGGGTCGTCGAATGATCTACACCTGTCCCATGCATCCGGAAGTCAGGCAGGAAGGTCCCGGTTCCTGTCCGAAATGCGGCATGGCGCTTGAGCCTGTCGCTCCTTCCGTCGCCGAATCCAAAACCCAGTGGACCTGTCCCATGCATCCTGAGATTGTCCGCGATTCGCCAGGCAGCTGCCCTATCTGCGGCATGGCCCTTGAGCCGAAGACAATGGCGGCGGAAGAGGAGGAAAGCCCTGAACTCACCGACATGACCCGACGGTTCTGGGCCAGCGCAGTGCTGACAGTCCCCTTGGTCATCGTCGCAATGCGCCACTATATCCCGGGGCTCTCCCTCATCGACCGCCTCCTCTCCCCCGAGATTATGAAATGGCTGGAACTTGTTCTCGCCACGCCGGTGGTTCTCTGGGGAGCTCGACCCTTCTTTGCCAGGGCATGGCAGTCGGTCGTTACCTGGAACCCGAACATGTTCACCCTTATAGGGCTCGGAGTCGGCGTCGCCTACATGTACAGCATTGTGGCCGCCCTCTTCCCGGGCATCTTCCCGAAGTCGTTCCGTGGTGAAAGCGGTGAAGTGGCAGTGTATTTCGAGGCTGCCGCTGTCATCGTCACTCTCGTGCTTCTCGGACAGGTGCTCGAGCTGCGAGCTCGGACAAGAACCGGCGCTGCCATTAAGGCGCTCCTCGGGCTTGCCCCAAAGACGGCCCGCCGCGTCAGGGACGGAAGTGAAGAGGACGTCCCTCTCGACCAGGTACAGCCGGGCGACTTCCTTCGCGTGCGGCCAGGTGAAAAGGTCCCCGTTGATGGTTCGGTCGTCGAGGGATCTAGCAGTGTGGATGAGTCCATGATCTCCGGCGAGCCCATTCCCGTGTCGAAGCAGCCTGGAGACCGGGTGATAGGAGCCACCGTGAACGGCACCGGCACACTGGTCATGAAGGCCGAGAAGGTCGGAGCCGAGACGCTACTGGCGCAGATCGTCCACATGGTCGCGGAGGCCCAGCGGAGCCGCGCGCCAATTCAGAAATTGGCGGATACCGTAGCCGGATATTTCGTGCAGGTCGTGGTCAGTGTCGCGTTTCTCACCTTCGTGGTCTGGGCGTGGCTCGGTCCCGAGCCGAGCATGGCCTATGCCCTTGTCAACGCCGTCGCAGTGCTGATCATAGCGTGCCCCTGCGCTCTCGGCCTGGCAACGCCGATGTCGATCATGGTGGCAATGGGCAAAGGAGCAACGGGCGGCGTGCTGTTCAAGAACGCGGAGGCTATCGAGGTGATGAAGACCGTCGATACCCTTGTGACGGACAAGACCGGCACACTTACCGAGGGAAAGCCGAAGCTGGTGAGCGTGGTGACCGCCGAAGGCTTTGATGAAACGACGATCCTTCACCTCGCCGCGAGCATCGAGACAGGAAGCGAGCATCCCCTGGCTGCGGCGATCGTCGCCGGCGCAAAGGAAAAGGATATTTCACCATCGAAAGTCGAGTCTTTTGAGTCGCTCACCGGGCGGGGAGTGACAGGAATTGTTGATGGTCGGAAGGTTGCCCTCGGAAACCGTGCGCTCATCGACGAACTCGGCATCGAGCCGGGCAAACTCCCTGACAAGGCAGAGTCAATGCGCAGGGAAGGGCAGACCGCGATGTTCGTGGCAGCAGACGGAAAGGTTGCAGGACTGGTCGGGGTGGCTGACCCGATCAAGGCGACAACGCCCGAGGCCATCGAGCAGCTTCATCAGGAAGGGATCAGGGTCGTTATGCTCACCGGCGACAGCAGGACGACTGCGGAAGCCGTCGGGAAGAAACTCGGCATCGACGAGGTGATCGCCGAGATCCTGCCCGACCAGAAGGCAGAGATGGTCAAACGGCTGCAGGGCGA
>JBLMXV010000043.1:0-6791 GCA_050257935.1 Chloroflexota bacterium | reverse complement strand
TTTCAACGAATATGAACTGCACCGTCTTGCCCCGGCAGCTGATTATTACAGAGAGCTGATCGGGGTCGCTCTTGGCCCGGAGAAGAGGGTGCAGATCTGGGGCATGGTCCACTCCGGAACCCGCTGGATGCAGCCCATAAGAGGTGGCAGCAAGGCCGTTCCCCCACTTCCTTCGTCTCCTGTTATCTATGTAAGAGGACCCGGTCGCATTGCCGTAGGCATAGGCCCGGAGATAATAGCCTCATTGAACGGCGGTCAAATCAGTTGTCCGTCTCTGGACATCTTTTCGGCATCGTGGCTTGCGGAGAGCTTTGCCTCGGTGCGCTCTGAGATTGAGGAGATGCACGAAGCTGCTCGTGCCAGATCCAAGAAGCCCTGGGCAAAACTCGACCCAAAATTCGGAAGAATCATTAGCCAGCAGGTTATACGGCGCATCGTCAGCTTGATCAGCAGTTCCCACCACGGCGGGATGCTGGTCTATCTTCCGACTGAGATGAGTCGAGACATCTCCGCCATGAACCGCCACATTTCCCTCAAGTATCAGTTTCGTGAAGAAGAGCCCCGGCAGCGGTTCCGCACGCTCGTTCTGAGGATCATGAGCACCTTTGCGGAACTCCACGGAGAGCCGGGAAACTCCGCAAAAGTGGTCGGCTGGCAGGAATACGTCAATAGTCGAAGCGAGGAGATCGCGCTCCTCGATGAGGCTATTTTCGACCTTGCCCATTTTATTGCCGCCCTTTCAGCGATCGACGGCGCCGTAGTCATGACCAAGGGTCAAGAACTCCTCGGCTTCGGCGGAGTGATTTCAGGGGAAGCCGATGACGTGAAGACTGTTGCCCGCGCTCTCGATATTGAGGGGCGCGTAACGCAGCAGGAATTCGTCGAAGAGGTCGGCACCAGACACCGTGCAGCCTATCGTCTCTGCCACGAATTACGCGACGCCCTCGCTGTCGTTATCTCTCAGGATGGAAACGCGCGGTTAGTCAAGTGGCACAACGGCTCCGTCACTTACTGGGACGAGGCAGCGACAGGTGTGCCCGGATTCTAAGAGAGACCCCAAATTCCGGCTGCCTTGACAGCGCACCGGAAACCACTAAGATTTAATCATTAGGACATTCCAAAATGTGGATAGTACGCTTAGCCCTCAGGCGCCCCTATACAGTTGCTGTGATGGCGCTTCTACTTCTCGTAATGGGGGCGCTGTCGCTCAGCAGAATGATCGTGGATATCTTTCCCGCCATAGACATCCCCGTCGTTGCCGTCGTCTGGAATTACCCCGGTCTTTCACCGGAGGACGTGGAACGCCGCGTGGTGTTGATCAGTGAGAGGGCATACTCCACAACGGTGAACGGAATTCAGCGCATAGAATCGCAATCAATCCCCGGGGTTGGACTTCTAAAGGTCTATTTTCAGCCGGGGAGCGACATCGGGGCCGCAATATCCCAGATCTCCTCGGTCTCAAGTACTATTCTCAGAATAACGCCGCCCGGCATGCAGCCCCCGACCATCGTCCAGTTCAACGCCTCAAATGTCCCTGTGGCGCAGCTTACAGTGTCAAGCAACACCCTCCCTGAAGAGCAGATATTCGACTACGGGCTTAACTTCATAAGGGTGAGGTTGTTCACAATCCCCGGCCTCTCTACCCCTGCGCCCTTCGGAGGGAAAAACCGTCAGATAATGATTGATGTGGATCCCCGCGCACTGGCATCAAGGGGGCTCTCTCCCGCGGATGTGGTAGCAGCACTTCAATCATCGAACATCATCATCCCCGCAGGCACTGCCCGCATGGGTGGGACGGAATATAACGTCCTGGTCAACACAAGTCCCCGCATCCTCGATCAGTTCAACAAGATACCTATCAAGGTCGTTGGCAATGCCCCGGTGTATATAGGAGACGTGGCGAGGGTATCTGACAGTTTCGCCGAACAGACGAACATAGTGAGGGTGAATGGAAGACGAGCCACGTACCTCGCGATACTCAAACACTCCGATGCCTCCACTCTTGCGGTGGTCGATGCGACCCGCGCGGCCCTTCCTTCCATAAGGGAGGTGGCGCCGCAGGGGCTCGAGCTGAAGATCGATTTCGATCAATCGGTCTTTGTGCGGGGCGCAATCGAGGGGGTTGTGCGAGAGGCGGTCCTCGCCTCAATCCTCGTTTCCCTCATGATCCTTGTCTTTCTCGGAAGCTGGCGAAGCATGGTCGTGGTGTCCTCATCTATCCCTCTTTCGATCTTAGCCGCGATCATCTGCCTGAATCTGACCGGCCAGAGCATCAACATAATGACCCTCGGCGGCCTCGCGCTGGCGATAGGGATGCTCGTCGATGACGCCACTGTCGCGGTTGAGAACATCCACAGAAATCAGGCCCTCGGGAAACCTCTCACGGTCGCGGTCCTTGACGGATCGAGTCAAATTGCGGTCCCTGCGATCGTATCTACTCTCTTGATCTGCATTGTTTTCTTCCCGGTGGTGCTTCTTTACGGCGCGGCAAAATATCTTTTCAGCCCTCTTGCGCTCGCAGTCGTCACTTCAATGCTCGCCTCTTATGTTCTTTCCCGGACGCTGGTCCCAGTGCTCTCGAGAATGCTGATGAAGGGTGAACATCGGGAAGATGCCGGAGGAGAAGCCAAGTCACTGTGGCCCTTCGGACGTGCGACTCGCTATCTCGACCGGTTGAGGGTCAGGTCGTATGAGCGGCTTCAGAAGAATTATGGCAGCGCCCTCGAAACTGTCATGCAGCACCGGCCCTTCATTCTTATTGCTTCCGCTGTCATGCTCCTGATCAGCATCGGTCTTGTCCTTGTCGTAGGCATGGACTTTTTCCCCTCTGTGGACACCGGAATGATGAAGCTCCATTTCCGTGCGCCTTCCGGCACCCGCATCGAAGATACCGAGAAGATGGTCGACGAAGTGGAGCGGCGTATCAGGGAGATAATCCCTCCGGAAGAGATAGAGACTGTCAACGATATGATCGGCGTGCCTATCTTTTACAACCTCGCCTTTGTCCAGACCGAAAACATCGGTGGAATGGACGCTGAGATCCTCATTGCCCTTAAGAAGGGCCATCGTCCCACCTCGACGTACAGGAGGAAGATACGGCAACTTCTGCCCCCGTCTTTCTCCGGTTCCCGCTTCTATTTCGAGTCCGCCGACATTGTCACCCAGGTACTAAACTTCGGACTCACTTCCCCTCTCGACGTCCAGGTGGAAGGAATGGACTTCGACCGCTCGTACGGTTTTGCGCTGAAGATGAGGGACGCCATGAGGGAAATCCCCGGGACGGCCGACGTGCACATCAACCAGGTGCTTGATTACCCTTCCCTTCAGGTGGACGTCGACAGGACGCGCGCTGCGAGGCTCGGCGTAAGCGAACGGGACGTGGCCAATAATGCACTGATATCGCTTTCTTCGAGCATACTCGTTGCGCCGTCTTTCTTCCTTAACCCGCAGAATAACGTCAACTACACAGTTGCAGTGCAGATTCCGTTGGACCGCATAACCTCCCTCGAAAGGCTTGGATCGATGCCTGTCACTGCGCCCGGGGCAGCTACGCTCCTTCAGGCGCTGACGCCCCCCCCTCCGTCCGAAGTTCCGCAGGCGCCGGCCCAGAGCCTTACGGACCTCGCAACGGTGTCTCACTCAGCCGGCGCTGAAAACATCACCCATTACACGGTGCAGAGGGTGCTCGATGTGGAAGGTGACCTGGAGGGCAGGGACCTCGGCTCAGTCGCCGGGGACATACAAAGGAAGATCGACTCACTGAAACCCCTCCCGCCGGGGACCCGCATCACCCTTCGCGGACAAAACGAGGTGATGACCCAATCCTTCCGCAGCCTCGCGCTCGGACTGGTCCTGGCGGTGATTCTTGTATATTTCCTGATGGTGGTGCTGTTTCAGTCCTGGATTGACCCCTTCATCATCATGATGGCGGTGCCGGGCGCTCTTGCCGGTATTCTCTGGATGCTTGCGCTTACCGGCACCACGATCAACGTGGAATCGCTCATGGGCTCCATAATGGCTGTCGGAATAGCTACTGCCAACTCGATCCTCCTCGTCAGCTTTGCCAATGATATACGGGGCGAGCAGGGACTTTCTCCGGAGGAGGCGGCGATCGAGGCCGGGAAGACCCGGCTGCGCCCTGTCATAATGACCGCATTGGCCATGATCCTCGGGATGCTGCCTATGGCCCTCGCCATGGGAGAAGCGGGTGAGCAGAATGCCCCGCTGGGCCGCGCGGTGATCGGTGGACTTGTCGTGGCAACGTTCGTCACGCTCTTTGTAGTGCCCGTCATCTATTCGCTGCTGAGAAATAAGGTCCCTTCAAAACATCTTCTCGATGAAAGATTCGAGGCCGAGATCAGCGGCGCTTCGACTCATGGGAAACAGAATGGATAAGGAACTGCAACGCCCCGGGAAAGGCCTCATGCTCTACGTAGCCGCAGGCATTATCATTATTGTTGCGGTGGTGGTTTCGGGAATCCTCGTTGAGAAGCGGAAAGACTATCTCAAACGCGAGACCCGGGAAAGGGCCGCAGCTGCCAGTGCTGGTCAGGGAGTGCGCGTTGTCTCCGCCACGCGTTCCCGGGGAATTCGGACTGTCACGCTGGCAGGCGAGGCGAGGCCTTACGCCGCAGTGACACTCTATGCCAAAGTGAGCGGTTATCTGAAGGAGATCAGGGTCGATAAAGGCGATAGGGTCAAAACAGGGCAGTTGCTTGCCGTGATAGAATCGCCTGAACTCGACAGGCAGTATGAAGCCGCGCTTGTGGATGCACAGAACAAGCGAAAAGATTTCATACGCGCAAAGGACCTAGTGGAGAAGGGTTATATTTCGCGGCAGGAAGCGGATCATGCAGAGGCGGACGCAAAGATGGCGGAGGCGAACGCAGAGGCATTAAGGGCTCAGAAAGATTACGAGATTCTGAGGGCGCCTTTCGATTCAACCGTAACAGCCCGTTTTGCCGATCCGGGCGCGCTCGTGCAGAGCGCTATAACCTCGCAGACTACGACATTGCCTGTTGTCGCCCTTTCTCAAACCAACAGGCTGAGGGTCTATGTGTATCTTAGCCAGCAAGACGCCTCCATTGTTCGTCTGGGAGACCGCGTCGAGGTCTATGATAGTGCGCGCCCGGAGGTCAGGCTTCCCGCCAGCATATCGAGGGTCAGCGGCGAACTCGGCCCGAAGACACGCACCCTTTTGGCGGAGATCGATATTGACAATAGAGAGGGCCGGATAGTGGCGGGAAGTTCAGTGCAGGTCTCCCTTATGCTGAAGACCGCACCTCTCGTAGAAATACCGGCGGAGGCCCTTCTTTCCAAAGGTGAGACCGGTTCTATCGCAACTGTCTCCGGCGACAACAAGGCGAGTTTCCGCAAAGTGGTTGTCGCCGATAGTGACGGGAAGATGGTAAGGCTGCCCTCAGGGCTTTCCGAGGGAGAGTTGGTGATCCTCAACCCGGGCTTCGGAATCTCGGTAGGGATGCATGTTGAGCCCGTCCGCATCGCTCCGAAATAGCGGCAGGAGCCCAATGTTCAAACAGATCCGAAAGTTGGCCGGAACTTCAGATGCTTCGGTAATGAGTATTCAGTGCATCAGGCAATCTGCTCCGGCTGTTAAAGTGGCGAAACGGTTCAAAGAGGTATGCAGTCAATGGTCCTCTCTTTTCCTGATATAATTTAGCGAAAAAGGCGGCGCGAGATGACACGACATATGCTAGGGCCTGAAAAGGCGCCCATCCTTAGAGCGTTTATCCTGTTTGCACTTCTTGTGTTGTCGTCTTCTTCAGTGGCATGGGCGGGGCCTCCCTTCTTTACTGATGACCCCGAACCCGTTGAACACCTGCATTGGGAAATCTACATAGCTTCGCAGTCGGCCCACGATCAACAGGAAGGAACGTCAGGCACGCTCCCGCATGTAGAGGTCAACTATGGCTTAATCCCTGATCTGCAGATTCACGCAATCGTCCCGATGGCATATTCAGCGCCGCATGTGGGTCCATCACAATACGGGCTGGGCGATATGGAATTAGGCATTAAGTATCGCCTCGTACACGAAGACGACAGGGGCTGGACTCCCCAGGTCGGGGCGTTCCCTCTTGTTGACTTGCCTACAGGAGACAGTCAGCGCGGGCTGGGGGAAGGGCGCATGAAGATGTTCTTCCCTATCTGGGTACAGAAAAGCTGGGGCCCGTGGACTACCTATGGCGGCGGCGGTTACTGGTATCATCCTGGCGAAGGCAATAAAAACTACTGGTTTGCGGGATGGCTTTTGCAGCGGGACGTCTCCAATATGCTGACCCTTGGGGCCGAGATTTTCAACACCTCGCCCAAGGCAGAAGATGAGAGCGACGAAACAGGGTTTAACGTCGGAGGCATTCTCAATCTGAGCGAGGAACAACATATCCTTTTTTCCGCCGGTCGCGACCTCAAAGGGCCAGGCACTTTTTTTACATACCTTGCCTTTCAATGGACATTTGGCCCCAAAGAAAAGAGGAAAGGGGGACCATGATGGCCATTGAAAAGAAAACCTGTACAGTCTCTGGTCACACTATTGCCTACCTTCATTCCGGAAGCGGCGAGCCGGTCCTGCTCGTCCACGGCATTACGACATATTCATTTATCTGGAGAAAAATTATACCATCGCTGGCAGAAGAATACGAGGTCCTGGCGGTAGATTTACTGGGCTGCGGTGACTCGGATAAGCCTGTCAATGTGTCGTATGCGATAAAAGACCATGCCGAGCGGCTCAGGGAGTTCGCGGCCGCCCTCGGCATCCATAAATTGCATTTTGT
>JBLMXV010000042.1:0-13785 GCA_050257935.1 Chloroflexota bacterium | reverse complement strand
AGACGCACGCGGCCGCGACTGACTTCTCACGATAACGACCCGTCTCGCAGACATTGTTCCGAAATCAAGCTATCAAGGTCAGGGTGAAGATGGCGAAAGGACAGTCCGAGTGATACCGCTGTCCGCCTGGGGCTTTCACCACCATTCTTGGGCATTTCCCCCTTCGCGCGATTCGTTTCGCCTTGGCATATCTAGACGCCGGTTTGTCTGTCTGTGTGATATTGCACCACCGATGCGGGGAAGGAAGGACAAAAGAGCCTTTATCGAACCGACACTTGTGATGGAGGATCAAGAGCTTATCAATTTTCTGCAATAGCTTGCATAATTAAGCTGTTGGCCACAATTATAAATTCCATGCACCGCGCATAGCGCGTTCGTCTGGGCATAATATTTGCCCGAATAGATTGCTTAAATCGTGATTTCGGAAGACTTATCTTATGAGTTAAAGATACGTTCTGCACCAGTTTGTGGGTGCCTGGATGCCATTTACCGACGAGCATGTACAGCGCACATTTGTGGCGTCTCTGGCGTCACGTCCTCGTTTGCCTCAAGGAGGGAGAGGAAGTCGAGGCGGTTGGCTGCAGAGCAAGGCAGCCTGATCATGCCGATATCCACAGTGTTAATGTATGCGTTATAAAAACGAACTTTTTCATGCGCTGATCCAGCACTCCTCCAATATCATATCTGTGCTGAGTGCCGACGGCACGGCGCTCTATCAAAGCCCTTCCATCAAGCGCATGCTCGGTTACGAGCCAAGCGAATTGATCGGCTGTAATGTCTTTGGGCTCGTCCATCCCGATGATCTGCCATCGGTGATGGATGCTTTCGGCCTAGTCCTCAAAGATCCCACCGTGTCGCTGACCGCTGAGTTCCGTTGCAAGCACAAGGACGAGTCATGGCGCGTGATAGAGGCAACCGGGACCAACCAAATCGGCAACCCGCTGATAGAAGGCGTCGTCGTAAATTCCCGCGATGTCACTGAACGGAGGAAGGCTGAGGAATTTCTGCACAGAGCCCGCAAGGAAGCCGAGGACGAGCGTGCGAGAACGGATGCGATCCTCGCCTCAATCTCTGACGCAATCAGCATTCAGGATGCCTCTTTCACCGTCGAGTATCAGAACCCGGCGCACAGAGCACTCGTGGGCGGAGACAAGGCCGGCGAGCGCTGCTATACGGCTTATGCCTGCAGTGACCGCATCTGTGATGGGTGCCCTGTGGCCCTTTCCTTGTCCGATGGGAAGGTACACACGCTGGAGAAGCGGGTGCACAGAGAAGGCGGGGTGATGCATATCGAGATCAAGGGGTCGCCTCTCAGGGACTCGGAGGGCAATGTCATCGCGGTCGTCGAGATGGTCAGGGACGTGACGGAGCGGAAGATGGCCGAACAGATACTGCAGGAAAGTGAGGAGAGGTTCCGCCGCGTTTTCGAGGATGCCCCGCTTGGCATGGTCATGACAAGCCCCGACTGCCGGATCCTCAGGGTCAACCGGGCACTCTGCAAAATGGTGGACTACGGGGAGGGTGAGCTTGTGGGGCGCACGATGGAGGAACTCATCTACCCCGAAGACCGGCAAGGATGCGAGGCCCTTTCGAAGAAACTCTTGGGGAACGAAATCCCGCTCCTTCAAATGGAAAAGAGATACGTCAAGAAAGAAGGGGATGTCATCTGGGTCAACTTCACAGCCACGGCAATCCGTGGACTTGAGGGGGAAGTCCTCTGTGCGATCGCAATGGTCGAGGACATAACGAGACGCAAGATTGCCGATCGTGAACGGGAGTGGCTTATTGAGAGACTCCAGGAATCCCTCAATAATGTCAAGACGTTGAAGGGGCTGCTCCCCATGTGCGCCTGGTGCAAGAAAATACGGGACGACAGGGGATATTGGACGCGTGTCGAAGCGTACATCAGAGAACATTCCGAGGCTTCATTCACCCACGGGATATGCCCCGACTGTTTGATGAAGCACGACCCGCTTACCTACGCCGAGATACATGGGAGCCGGGCAGACGAGTGGCCTTTGCCAACCGAGAGGCGGCGGTCCATGAGGATGAACCCGGCGAAGCCCCTTGATTGTCTCGTCACCTTGGAGTTGGGAAACTGGTGCAACTCGACATTCGGTGCCACCGTCGAGAATCTGAGCGAAGGCGGACTGTGCATGAGGGCCGACAGTTTCCCGGCTCAAGGAAGCATGCTCGCAGTCCGTTATCAGAAAACCGAGAGACGGGGCATTGTCAAGTGGGCGCAGGCTGATGACTCAGACAGCACCGCCTGCCGTTTTGGCGTCGCTTTCGTGTGATAGCGAATGGGACGGTGCTGTGCGGCCGTTTGCCGACTCCGGACTTCTCGGTCGCCGCAGTAGCCCCTTCGCATACAGATGCTCAGCGCATCCCTACAAAAAGGCTTCTGATACCCTCCCTGAACGCCTTCGCTCCCGCCTGTGACGGGTGGCGCACGTAAGTCCCGGGGACACCAATGTAGCGCAGAGATGTTTCTGCGACCCTCCCCACCGCCACTACCCTCCGGGGTGCGAGTATGGCCAGGACCTTTTGGAGCAACGGAGAAAAGGTCCTGATTTCCCGGGCTGAAGGTCTCCTAATCGTGAGAGGCATGCCGGGAAGGTGGGGATGCAGTGGCACGGCGTTCCACAGGAAGAAGTCCGGGAAATGATGGAGCAGTTCGCCCCATACGACAGAGCCCGACTTTTCCATGTAAGGCGGTACGTGCGTACTTGACGCTGAGCCTTTGAAAGGCAGAACGCCTTCTGAGAGCTGACGTTCGCTCGTGAAGGGTATTCCCGAGAACCGTGCACCCCACGGGCCGGCAGCCTCTCCCACGAGGACTGCGACGGGCCTCTTCCTGAACCTTTCCAGGTAGCGTCTGAGGTTGTCCTTCCGGATGGAGTTTCCCCCCATGACGTCAAACCTCGGATCCTGGTCGCGGTACTGGTTGAAGAGTATGGTCGTCGACGGAAGGGTGAACAGTTCCGCTTCGAGAAGGCTCCAGAGTCTGTGGTCCGGGGATTTCAGCTTCAGATCCCGATGGACCGGGGAGCACGGGGGCAGGGAATGACGTCGCGGATGTTCTGCATTCCAGTGACATACTGGACGAGCCTCTCGAATCCGAGGCCGAAACCGGCATGCGGCGCCGATCCGAACCTGCGCAGGTCGAGATACCACTGGAGGGGATCCGCGGGGATGCCGGCTTCCTTCATGCGAGATTCAAGGACATCGAGCCGCTCCTCGCGCTGGCTGCCGCCGACGATCTCACCGACCTTCGGAACAAGGACGTCCATTGCGGCGACGGTGCGTCTGTCATCGTTCAGCCGCATGTAGAACGCTTTTATTTCCTTCGGGTAGTCGGTGACGATAACGGGTCCCTTGAACACCTCGTCGCAGAGGAACCGTTCGTGCTCGGACTGGAGATCCGAGCCCCACTCCACCTGGAACTCGAAGTGGCGACCGGAGGCCTTTAGCGCTGTCACCGCGTCCGAGTACGAGACATGGGCAAAGGGCGTGTCCGCGACTCGCTGGAGTTCCGCGATCGTGGTCCTGTTGTAGTGCTTGTCGAGGAAGGCAAGCTCGTTTCCCCCCTTTTCGAGTGCGCTGCGGCAGAGGAAGCGGAAGAACTCCTCGGCGAGTCTCATGTCGTCACTGAGATCCGCAAAGGCGACCTCGGGCTCGATCATCCAGAACTCCGACAGGTGGCGTGTGGTGTTCGAATTCTCGGCCCTGAATGTGGGACCGAAAGTATACACCCTGCCGAGGGCCATGGCGAGAAACTCAGCCTCGAGCTGGCCGCTCACAGTGAGAAACGCTTTTCGTGCGAACAGATCCTGTGAAAAATCGACGGTTCCCTCGGCTGTTCTCGGCAGGTTTTCGAGATCGAGGGAGGTGACAGAGAAGAGGTCTCCCGCTCCCTCGCAGTCACTGGAGGTGATGATAGGCGTGTGCACCCAGAGAAACCCCCTGGTCTGGAAAAACTCGTGCACCGCACAGGCGAGAATATTCCGCATCCTCAGCACGGCGCCGAATGTGTTCGTGCGGGGACGGAGGTGGGAGATTTCCCTGAGGAACTCAAGGGTATGACCCTTCTTCTGGAGAGGGTAGGTCTCGGGGTCCGCCTC
Source organism: Chloroflexota bacterium (assembly GCA_050257935.1). Classification (GTDB taxonomy): domain Bacteria; phylum Nitrospirota; class Thermodesulfovibrionia; order Thermodesulfovibrionales; family Dissulfurispiraceae; genus JBLMXV01. Next base: position 9,661 of record JBLMXV010000042.1, on the reverse strand, counting down.
CCCGAAGACTATAATCTCGGAAACCTCTAGCTCCACCCGCTGTCCCTTGCCGGGAGACTCCTTGAGGATGCCCTTCGCGCATATCGACGCGCCTGTGTTGCAGCGATGCAGTTGTTCGAACGCGGGTGTTTCGCGGGGTACAACGAGCTGAAGGGTTTCTTGTGAGGATCCGTCGCTCAGCACGATGAAGGCGAACCCCTTTGACTCGCGCTTCGATCTCACCCAGCCGCAGACATGCGTCTCGTCACCGACAATTCCCTTGTTGAGAATGTCTTTTATGAGCGATCTCATCACCGACTTACCCTCCGGGCCAAGGAACACGGGAAGATCATTCGTCTACTTCGCATCGATAGACTGCATACGGGACAGGGGTGTTCACGCAGATACCTTTCACAGTGAGGTTTGTCTCACTCTTCAATAGAGAGTATATCCCTTTCCTTATTCGTCAGTATATAAGCTGACAAAAGGGACAGTCAACGAAAACGACCGAAGGCGGGTCTTTGAGAGGATATTCATGAAGGGGATTGGACATGAGCGGGAATGACAATCCGTGTGACCTTGTGAAGTGTGACCTCATGAAAAAGAAACAGGGGAGCACATGCCGTTCTCCCCTGTTTCTTGAGTAGTCGAGATGTCCTTATTTCTTCTGAATGAAGATCTCCCAGTAGCCCTTATCCTCGAGCTTCACCACCTCGATCGGGAAGCCTTGCTTCTCGGCAAAACGCGGGAGAGAGTCCTCTGCCGAGGCGGGGGCGTCGCACATTATCTTCAATATGTCGCCGCTCTTCATCTTTTCGATCTGCTTCTTTGTCAATACCAGCGGGTAGGGGCACACCCTTCCCAGTACATCCAGAACCTCTGTCGGTGTTTGTGCTTTCAAATCTGCCATCTTTTTCCTCCGGACTTTCTAAAATAATTGAAGATGGTGCACTGACTCCATCTCTTTTTGAATCTCGCTGAAGGGGACCACCTTCGCGTTGGTCTCGCCCCCGAGAGCCTCGGCGTCCATGACGATATCGTTCTCGGTGAGGCCGAGCCTCTCAAGGTCCTCCTTGCATACCAGCACATTAAGGTCGAGGAGCAGGGCGTTCTGCATGTGCATCTCGATGCTCGAATCACCGTAATGCTTCATGGCCTGCTGACCCTTCAGACAGTTCAGGACGCCATCGCCGATGAAGGCGACAACAGCCTCCACGTTGTCCCCGTCTTCGAGGTAGATCTCAACCGTCTGCGTGGCGATCGCATGTGTCATGGCGAGCCTTGTGGTCTCGGTCTTGTACGGAAGAGATTTCACGATGAAGCCCATCCGCGTGATCGCCATATCACTCACCTCCTATCAGGAGCACCCTGTCCGCACTGAAACTACTGGCCAGATACCAGTCCATGCTCGCTCTCTTGACACCCTCCAGGGTGTCTTCGCGGTGAAAACCGCGCGACTCAGCTCAGGCTTCACAGCAAGTTATCTGGAAGTTGCCTGTGGCGATGAGATCCTGAATGGTTTTCTGGAGAAATGAGTAGTCACGAAACGACTTCTGCCCCTTCTTGGAGATCATCGTGGCGTTGCCGGATACCCAGAAGTCGACTTTATGGCCCTTGTTCACCGCCGCCTCGGCGAGCTTGACGGCAAAATCCATCGAAAGGGAGCCAACCAGTGATGAAAAACTTCCAATCGTTAATTTTCCCATAGCTGCCTCCTTCACACGCTACAGAACCCACATGAACTTTTCGTAATCATTGAACATCACATCGACGAGATCGCCATACGTGATGACCTTCACGCGACTGTCCACCTGGGACGAACTGAATCCCCTCGTCTCGAGATCCTCTGAAAGCACGTAAAAGTTCAGAGGTTTGTCGAGGAGCGCCGACACCTTGCCGTTTTCTTTTGCCGCGGCGTGATAGACGCCGTTCGCGACAAGGAAAACGCCGAGTTTCTCTGCACTGAAACGTTCAACCGTCTCGGTGCCTGTTCTGAACTCGCTCAAGAACACGCCAAGCTTCATTTCTTCACCTCCTGTGCAGGGTTTCCTGGGTACAACGACGTAAAAGGCAGTGAAACGGCAAAAGTGATGAAATCTCCACGTTCTTCGGGTATGGGTTTATACCAGTTATATACTATACTTGTCAACTGAACGAGGCATGGTGCCCCTTAGGAGAGGCGGAAACGCGTGCTGGACTTGATGTTTCATCCGGGAAGCGGGGACAGGCCCCTCGCTCTCTTCATTCACGGCATGGGCATGGACCTGAGGGTCTGGGCTTCACCGTCTCAGGCCAGGGTCCTCGCAGGAAGGTATCCCCTCACTATATTGCTGGGAGGGAATCACCAGGACCTGCGAAACACCTTCTCGGACCTGATCGATCACGGGTACAGCGTCCTTGCGTGGAGCCAGGGCAGGCCGGCCGGACCTATCGGGGCAGCCGTAAAGGAACTCACCCACCTCATCGAAGAACATCGGTCTTTTACCGGCAATGGGGTAGTGTTTATCTGCCATAGCAGGGGTGGACTTGTTGCGAGGAAATTCCTGGAGAGTGCCGAGATTCCGGTGAGGGGCCTCGTTACTTTCGCCACACCGCATCGCGGAACCACCATGGCAAGGTGGGGCACCTATCTCGCTCCTTATGCCTCGTTCCTGGATCAGGTGCTGTCGGGATACAGGAGAAAGGACACCTTTCCCGCATTTCAGAGGGTCCTGCGCTTCCTCGGGAGCACCGGCCTTAAGGAACTCCTGCCGGGATCTTCATTTTATCGGTCCCTCCATGACACGAGGCCTGAAGGGTGCCACTGCCTCTCCCTCGGGGGGACGAACCCCGATCTCGTCAGGTTGCGAGGCCTTTCCCTTGCCGACCTTGCGGAGAGGCTCTTTCCCGAACGGATTATGCCCGAAGAACTCAGGAGAGGTTGCGGCGACGGCATGGTGGCTGCCTTCAGTTCGAGGCTTCCCTATGCCGACCTTCATCACGACATGCCGGTAAACCACGCTGAGATCTTGTTCGATTCCGTGGCACGGCGCATCGTGAGCGAATTCGTCATGTCCCTCTAAGGATCTTTTCTTCTCTCTGCAGGAGACTGAAGAGGAGGGCGTCGACTTCGGCGATCAATTCCTTGAACAATCCGCCATAGCTCTTAGATGAGGCGAACAGTTCTTTCCTGAGCGAGGCGATCTCGGGGTCGTCGCACTTCTCGTAGGTGATGTGCCCTCTCTGCAATGCATACCGCTCGAGCAACAGGAGTCTCTGCGATTTCTCGACGAAGGGAAGAAGCATCCCTCGTATCCTTTCGAGGTCTGAAAGGTCTGCACCGCTCGTCTCGAGATTGGCATGTGTTGTTGTTCCGATGAGATCAGCGACTTCACGGACGAGGATATAGAGGGTGCAGTATTCCAGGCCCCTGATCCCCCTGCGCCACTGCAGGAGCAGCGGGTTCCGCCAGAACCAGAGGAAATTGCGCATGCCAAGGGACACGAGACTGGTGACTGACTCGAGAAGGTCCGACATTACCGTGCATTGCCGGTGCTCCGCGGATGCTTTCACGGCCACAGCCCTGTGGCCGCGCAGAGGGAGTGAACTGAGGTGAGTGGCCCGGGACGGATCTACTGATTCTCCCGAAAGCCCTTTCCCGTCACCACCCATGAGATAGGCATGCAGGTTCCGCAGCACGAGCCATCCGTTACGGTCACCGGGCGTGTCGAAGTGGACAAGAGAGAGAACGACCTTTCCCTTTCCGTACGCTCCTTCAACGACAGCAGGCTCTCCTTCAAGTCTCCCGGGGTCGAGGTTGATCCCGTAAAGCTGTTCGAGTGTCTCCCAGCCTCCGTGGGATTCCACGTCGCCGACATTGAGGTCAGAGCTGAACGCATCGGACAGTGCTCTGCCGTAAGTAGCGAGGGGCCTGACGCTACTGTCGAGAAGGACGAACTGGGAGGGCCACCATGCATGGAAGACGGCACCGGATCCTGCACCCTCCTCCGACTCCCCTGGATCATCATTGTGTCGGGATGTCGCGGATGCGATGCCGGCCCACGCCGGGTGACCGGTGAGTCGCAGTCGGATCCTTCCGCTGAAACTGGGCACCCTGTCTGTTGTCGGCCTTCTCCCGATCGGGAGGAGACCGATGCCTTCCATTGTGGCGAGACCCGCTCCGCCGCAAAGGCCGAGATAGTCGCCGCCGCCCTGCACGAATGCCCTGATCCTGACAAGGCCCTCTTCACCGAGGGCCTTCATCTTGTTGGATGCCCATCCTCCTGGCACGAACAGCGTTCGGTAGCCCGAGAGAATTCCCCTTCTCACATCCTCGGAGCGGACGAGATCGAAAGGGAAGCCCGCCGCCTTCAGTGCCCTGAACGCCATCACGCCCCACAGATATGACTCGTCCCAGAGGAATGCTGCCCGGCTCATACGCGGTAGCCGCGGGGGGTCACCAGCCACTCACCCCAGGAGAAGGTCTGAGAGTTGCCTATAACAACTGTGGTCTGCATGTCTATGTCGTGGTCGAGCATGCGCTCAAGGGTTGTGATGACCACCTGTTCGTCTTCTCTCATCGCGGCCCTGACTATGCCTACCGGGGTGCCCGGTGCGCGGTAGTGCATAACTACCTCTCTCGCACGGTCGATGTGTGTCGCCCGCCCTTTGCTCCTCGGGTTGTAGAGGACGATGACGAAGTCCGCCGACGCGGCGGCGGCAAGGCGCTTCTCTATCAGATCCCAGGGGGTGAGCCTGTCCGATAGGCTTATGCAGCTGAAGTCATGCATGAGCGGCGCGCCGAGCCTCGCCGCACAGGCATTCAGTGCGGAGATGCCGGGGATTACCTCGATGTGCAACAGGGGAGGCCCTGTCTGTCGGATGTCTTGAGCCGAAGCCCTGTCTTCCGGCATCCTGCCGGTCGCTTCCAAGCCACGGGTTCTCAACAGCTCGAATATCAGACCCGCCATCGCGTAAATCCCCGGGTCTCCGCCGCTGATGACAGAGACGGTCTTGCCGGTGCTGGCGATGTCAATCGCTCTTGTCCCCCGTGCGACCTCCTGGGTCATGCCTGTGGACACGATCTGCTTATCCTTTATGAGGTCTTGGATGAGGCCGAGGTACGTGCCGTAGCCGATGATCACGTCCGATTCCATGAGCGCTCTGAGCGCCCGGGGGGTGATGTGCTCGGCACCTCCGGGGCCTGTGCCCACGATATAAAGTATTCCTCCCCTGGGCCCTGTGGGGGGATTCTGCTCGTCTTTATCCGCTTCGGGCAGGGTAGCGCCGCGACCGGTGCGCGCGGCATGCCTTACCTCTGGCTCTTCTTGGACGGCACCTCCCGGCTTGAACACAGCCACCGCGATCGTGACGTTGCCGATCTTCTGCTTTGGCACGAGAAGGGTGTCGTTGCCGGACGCGAGGAGTGCCGCAGGTTCTGCGACTGCTCGCGCTCCCGTCGCCCTCAGTGCGGCATCAGACTTGGTGATGCCCTTGACCTCGTTGAGCTCTTCCGGCGTGTAGCAGGTGATGTCCAGTCCGTTGTGTTTTGCGAACTCTATGAGGCCGGGTTCGTTTCCCTTGCGGTCGAGAGTGGCGATAGCGCGGACTGACAGCACAGACAGATTGCGGGACTCGAACGTCCTTCTGACGACATCGGCGATCTCCTTCGCTGGTGTCCCGCTGTTACACCCGATGCCGGCAACGAGGTTCTTAGGCCTCATGACAAGAGGCGTTAGGCCGTATGCGCCCGCCTGTTTCGGGGGCAGGCGTACAGTCCTGTTCGATATCACGACGTCGGCAGCGGACGGATCGCCCACTGTTGTGAACTGCGCGGGGAGGCTGATGTCGGTGTCAGCAAAGACATCCAGGCGACCCTCGTTAAGTAGCTTCGTGGCTGCCCGCGGGACGGCGTCCCAATCTTCTATGATGAGATCATGCCCTTGTGCCCACAGGTCAATGGAAGGGACGTCGTTTATGTCAGAAGCGGTGGTGATCACCGGTTCACCTCCGAGGAATCCCGCTATCTCCTTCGCCATCCTGTTTGCGCCGCCAAGGTGGCCGCTCAGGAGGCTGACAGCGAACCTCCCCTTTTCGTCGAGGACTACTACGGCAGGGTCTATCCGCTTGCCCCTGAACAGCGGCGCGATTGTCCTTGCTACGATGCCTGCCGCCATGATGAAGATGAAGCTGTCGTGTCCGGGCCAGAGGTCGCGGACGAGTTCGGATCTGAATCGTTTGACGACTGCATTAGGATAAAGCGAAAGCAGCCGGGTGGCAAGATCTCGGCCGTTTTTCGTGATGTACAAGATGGCGGGCTGCACCAGGATCTCCTTGAGCAACAGGTTATTATACCAAAGTCACCTCCGCCCTGATCCCGCTGCGAGCTGGCCGACTAGTCCGTAGTCCGGCAGGGGGACTCGCTCTTTCATCCCGGTTTCTCGTCGAGGTATCCCCGTACTGTGTGATACATCGCCCTATCGAAGAACAGGACTATCCGTTGAACAAGTTCGACCGCGCTGTATGCGTCCATGGCACCTTTCCATACCCCCTGACGTGCGGCGTGAATCCGGATCTGCCTGCGAAGAAGGCTGAGCGAACTGATGACCTCCGTCAGTTCGAATCCGAGCCTCCGCCGTTCCGCTCCCAGGTTCCGGTAGAAACTTATCACCTCCATGTCATCCTCGTTCCCGGACAGCCACCGTGAGAACTGGGAGAGGGCACTCACCGCTCGTTCCAAAAGGAGGCTGCGATCCGATCCCGCATAGGACGGAGTGGTGGCGTGCGTCGTGACCACGTTAAGCCATTCCTCTCCGATTTGGCGAGCGTGTTCGCTGATCGATGAGACCAACGCGTCAGACAGAAGGGATTCGCGGGCGTTTTCACTCAGGCGTTTGAAAGAATCCTGAATGGCCCATTGTTCGCGGTGGGCCTGCAGACAAGAACGGATCGCCCGCTGGTTTGCCGGGAACGCGATCTCCGGCAACTCGTCCGTCGGAAAGTAGGCGAGGTCTCCAGCATCATCTCCGGGCCGTTCCTCTCCGCCGGTCTTCTCGACTTCGAAGGTGATCACGAGCAGATCCCCGTACGGCGGAATCTTCATCGAGTCGGCGGTCAGCAGTCGGACGATGCGGCCGGTAATCCCTGCCTCTTCGGTCAACTCTCGCAATGCCGCGTGCATGATTGTCTCATTCAACTCGGCAAAGCCCATCGGCAGGCACCACAGACCCTCGCGGGGCTCGCGAGTGCGTTGGATCAGCAGCACCTCGCGCTTGTCGTTGAGCACCACCGCAGCCGCCACCGGCAGCGGATTCCGGTATATGACGGTGCCGCATCCCTGACAGACGTCCCTGTCCCGGCCTTCCACATTCCGCTGCACAACTCGGGCACCACATCGACCACAGAACTTCGCTCTCATCGCTCTCTCGGCAGGCGGCACCTGAAGATCGCATCGTTCTTGTCCATCACGAGGACAGATCCCCGGCTCAGCCACTCACTTATATAGTCCTGTAGAGCTTTCGGTATGTCACCGGTGAGATCAGGTTGAGGCAGCAAGAGGGGCAGTTTGAAGCGGACATATTTGAGAAGGTCGTCGAGGTGGTCAGAATCGAAGAATAGGGAATTCTCGTACTCGATCTTTTCGACATCGTCGAAATACCGCCCGAGCTTGGTTGTGCCGTTCTCTGCAGAGAAGCTCTCGATGAGCGAAAACAGGTGCGATCGGTTCCAGTCCCACCCCACAGCTCGGTAGAGTGCGCTGAAAAATAGCGATTTCTCGCTGTGAGTGATCGCTATGAAGAGCCCGTTTCTTTTCAGCACTCGCACAATTTCAGGGAGGAGATCGACGAAGAAGTAGAGGGAGTAAGACGCGACGATGAGGTCAAAATCTTCATCTTTCCATGGAAGCTCGGCGGGGAGGTCCATGTACCGAAATTCTCCCCGGCCCCCGGCGTGTGCGACGGTCTGGAGGAACACCTCCTTGTTCTCACCACAGGCATCGATGCCGACGACCCGGGGCCCGGAACCGGCTCTTTCGATCACTTTCTCTGCCATGAAACCGAAGCCGCAGCCCAGGTCTAGGATATCGTGCACCCAACCCAAGTCGAGTCCCATGAGTGCAACCTTGCGAACATCGGTCCTGTTGCACGAGAGCCTTGATATGAGTTCGGAAATGGCAGCATGGCCCGATGGCGAAGCATAGGGGGAGAGCGTCTTGTCCATTGTGTGGCGGACCTCCAGATGGTCCTCGGCCGTGCAGGGAGGCAAGGGAGTTTTGGGGAGACGAGGGCGAACCCTCTGCCTCCCTTCTACCAGTCAGCACGCGGCGCAGGCGAGATGCTCGGTGAATTCCTTACGTCGCCCACTCTTTCGAGCAGGAGCTAAGCAATCATGTTCATCGTCTATCGCTTCATCCCCTGCCGCGGAACCGATTGCCCGAGAGGGCTATTTCATTGCGTTCACCTTATCTTGTATCGATTTTAGTAGCGCTTCCTCGTTCTTAAGCTTAGCCTTGATGTTGTGTTTAAGACCGGATGCAATCTCCCCTCGCAGTTCAGTCATGAAGCTGTCGAGGACCAGGACGAGAACCTCTTTTTCATTTTCCGTCAGTTCAAGATTCATGGCAACTCCTCCTTCACAGTGTGTTCGCTCCACAATCAAATCATATCACAAGTCGGCAGCGGCCGTTAATGAGGGACTCGGCGCTCCCGATCCCGACTCACGACAGCGGTTTTCGTTGCAGCTTGGGAAAGGCTCGATGTGAGATGGCATCCGGTTTCGGCTTTAGCGGCGCACTTTTGTGGTCTCGCTGCCTGCGGCCTCTTCAGCCGGGAAAGGTCTTGACAAGAGGCTAAGGGGCGAGTTAAGGTAAATAACCTATCGGAATAGTAGGAATTCTGTGAAGATCTCCAAGAGAACGCGATACGGCTTCAGGCTCATGGTCGAGTTGGCGAGAAATTTCAACAAAGGGCCTGTCTCACTGAGGGAGATTGCGAGAAAGGAGAAGATCTCTCAGAAATATCTCGAACAGATCATCATTCAACTCAAAACAGTTGGTCCCGTTATGTCAGTCCGTGGAGCACAGGGCGGCTATGTCCTTTCCGTTCCCCCTTCTCAGATTTCTCTCAAATCACTCTTCGATATACTCGAAGGTTCCTCAGGAATCGTCGAATGCGCCAAGAGGTCTTCTGCCTGCAATAGAGTTGACGACTGTGCTGCCCGAAAGCTCTGGGTGCTGCTGGAAGAGAGGGTCGGCGAGACGCTGAGTTCTATGACATTACAGGATTTGACAGCCTCCGACGTTGAGGCGAGCAACGTGCTGGATTTCACGATCAATGGACGAAAGAGAGTTTCCGCGCAATCGCAGACAAGATGTTAGTATGGCTGTTCAAAGGGAAGTCGTGAAGCTGTTAAGTGTAGGAATCGTTGTCACTCTCATCCTTGCAGCGGGTTGCAGCAAGGGCACCGTCGTCTCAAAACAGACGGAGAGAGGAGCATTTCGGGTCAAACTTGCTTACGAAGGTGAGACCCTTCAGAAAGGAAGAAACGAAGTCAGGATTCACATCGATGATAGCAACGGTAAGAGCGTGGAAGGGGCGGTGATAGAGATCACCCCATGGATGCCCGAGCACAACCATGGCACCACATGGACTCCTGGCATAACGGATAAGAACAATGGAGAATATCAGGCGGTCATACCTCTGTT
>JBLMXV010000041.1:0-3525 GCA_050257935.1 Chloroflexota bacterium | reverse complement strand
TTGGTCATGGAAAGCCTTTACCCGTGGCTTCCTACTTGGCCGAGTATATGAAGACGCTCACCACAAACGGATTCTTGCCTTTGAGGAGGTCGGCGGCATTGATGCCGAAAAGGGGCTTCGCGAGGACGACGAGCTTGTCGCCCATGGGCGCATAATCCAGTATCTCCCCGCTTATGCTGCTGATGAAGGTCCTCTCCTCGACGGTCATGCCGTTCCACCAGAGTCCTTTCAGGTCCGAACTCTTGTACCCGAGGCCCCTTGCCACGCCTGCCAGCGGCACTCGTTTGGGGGCAAGCACTTCGCCGTGGAGCATGAGGAGCTTGTCCTTCACGGACCACGTACCCCGGTCGAGCATGATGGTGGGAGATTCTCTCTTATAGGTCAGCAGGGGGCCGCCATAGTCTTCTTTGCTCACCCACGACCTGATCCCCTTGTCGTTATACAAATTGAGGTATCCGTTGTCATCCCAGGCGAGTATGCCCTGCCTGCCGTCCGGCGAGGCTACATACTCGAAGTCGTACACATTGACGCCCAAGGGAAGCTTGATGGGTTCGCCCGGCTTGAATGTGTTCCCGACATATGTCATTGTCAGGACGTTGCCGTCATAACCGTCGGCTCTGGTATAGTTCTGGCCCACAAGTCCTCTGCTGGTCATGTGGACGAACATGTCGGAGACTCCTCCTGTCCTCACGAGTTCCTGTCCCACGACTGAAAACACGTGGGTGACAACACTAGAGCCGCCCGTGGGTCTGCCCCCGGGGCCCTCGTCGTTGAACCCCGATGCAGAGCCGCTCCCGAAAGAGGTCATCAGAATCTCGTCCCGATGGTCGTTGTTGAGGTCTGCTGTCTCGATCCAGAGGATATCACCCAGTGATGATGTCTTGATCTCCCACAGGAGTTTGAGGTCCACCCCCAGCTGATACACCATCAGTGCGCTCCCCGAAACGACCACGAGTTCCTGGTTCCCGTCGCCGTCGACATCCCCTGCGGCGATTCGCCGGGCGCTGTAGGGGATGTTGAACGAGAGCAGCGCTTCCGCCCCGCCCGTCGCGAACTGCGCGGCCTTGAGCCTCAGTTCCTTGACATAGGCAGTCTGGACGGAAACGGATTTCTCGGCGACCTGTCTGCCGTCGGCCACCCAGAGGAGCCTCTGCGTGAGAGAGATTCGCTCTGCAGAGTTTTCAGATGCGAGCACGAGGAGCACTTCGGCCCCTTTTTCACGTGCCCGGGCGAGCAGTTTCTCGGTATCGTCAGTCTCGAAGCCGGTGTCTATGAGCTCAAAACGACCGCTCTCCTTGAGGATCTGGTAGTAGGCGTCTCCAAGGTGCCACTCCACGTCCCCCTGGTAGAAGAGAACGCGCACTCTTGTCCCTGGGATCTTCACCTTCGCCTTCTCGAAGTCCGCGGGCTTTCCGTTCAGGATGACGCCGCGATTCTCACCGGGGGCTGCAGAGGTTACCTCGACAGAGCCGACGGGCACTTCAACCCTTCCAAGCGGCTCTTTCGTAACGGGATGGACGAAACTCACCCCTTCATTGAACGCCTGGAGTCTCATGCCGACCGTTGCCTCTTCTTTCCCGTCGAACTCCAATTTCACGGAGCCGTCTTCAACGCTCACCACCCTGCCGGCGAGGGGACGGAAGTAGGCGAGGGTCTCGTCTCTGAGCGTGCGGAGCGGGGCGTCGCCAGCCGTCGCGTCAGCCTGTTCAGCCGAGACAGGGGTGCCTAGGAGGAGCATTCCAAGCAACACTGCAGCTACGATGAGTGTCAGGCTCGGGCTGCAGCGCTGATGACCTGCCGGCGAGGACAACGACCCGGATGAAGCCAGAGTGCCGACCACAGGTGATCCTCCGCGGATCAGCGCAGTCCTCCAGCGCGGTACTTGGCCGTCGGACGAACTGCTTCCGGCGTTCGGGGCCTCGCGACGTCGGGGTGCGAGGACGAGGATAGGAATGTAACACATAACCGCATGAAACTACAGTCTATACTATTATTCCCATGCATGTCAAAAAGCCTTGACTCAGCCGGGCTTGACAGGTTTTAATAAAACGCCATGTCTCTGTCACGCTTCCTCTACTACGTGTTCTGCACCGCTCTTGTTCTCCTCGCCGTGACTTCCTGCGGCGGATCCAAAGCCGTCGTCCAAGAGCAGGAGGAGACCTATGACCCCGAGGTGTCGCTCGCGCGGGCCGACAAGTTGGTGGGTGACAAGGACTATGAGGGGGCGAGGAAGGTCCTCCTGGAGGTGAAGAACAGGGACGCCAAGAAGAAATATTCACCCCTCGCGCAGCTGAAATACGCTGACACCTATCTTAAAGAGGGAGAGACTGACCTCGCCGTTGCCGAGTACAAGAAGTTCATAGAACACTATCCAGACAACCCCCAGGCCTCATATGCCCAGTACCAGATCGCCATGGCCTATTTCGGGCAGATTGAGGCGCCCGACAGGGGTTCAGGCGCCGCGCACAAGGCGCTCGCCGAGTTCATTCGTCTCAAACAGCTCTATCCGCGCAACCCTTACCGGGATGTTGTCGAACTGCGTATCGAGAAATGCAAGAATATAATAGCCGACGGCGAATTCCTGGTGGGAGAATTTTATTTCAAGAAAGGCTCGTACAGCGCCGCCCTCGGGAGGCTCGAGCGTCTTCTTAAGGAGTTCCCCGATTATAAGAGGGCCGACGAGGCACTGCTCCTGATCGGGAGGTCCTACCGCGCGCTCAAACAGGAAGAAAAGGCTCGGGAAGCGTTCACTGTCCTCGTGGAGAAATACCCGTCAAGTAAGTTTACTGCCGACGCCCGAAAAGGCCTGCGTTGAGATTGCAAGGGCCGCCGGGGACAAGCGCAGAGGTTACCCGCACTTATTACCCTGCATTCCTGAATCTCAAGGGGAGGAAATGCGTCGTGGTCGGGGGTGGGGCCGTTGCTGCCAGAAAGGTCTCGGTCCTGCGGCGTTCCGGCGGAAAGGTGACGGTGATAAGCCCCACCCTCACGGACTCCCTCATGAAGCAGAAGGAAAGGGGTCTGATTGTACACGTCGGGAGGAACTACCGGAAGCGGGACCTGAGTGGTGCTTTCGTGGTCGTCGCGGCTACCTCTGATGGTCTTGTGAACAGGCGTATCGCGCAGGAGGCTCCGTGTCTGGTCAATGTTGTCGACCGCCCCGGACTGGGTAACTTCATTGTGCCTTCGCAGGTTCGCAGGGGACCTCTCACCATCGCGGTCTCGACCTCAGGCGCAAGCCCAGCCCTGTCACGACAGATACGCTGCGAACTCGAGGGGCTTTACGGGAGTGATTTCGGTCACTTTGTGAGCTTTGTGGCGAAGGTTCGCGAGAAGGTCATGAGCGAGGTTTCGGAAAGGGTCGTACGGGAGAGGCTGCTGAAGCGGATCGTTTCCCCTGAGATGCTGGGCGTCATCCGGCGCCGCGGTGTCGCCGCTGCAAAGGATGATGTGATGCGTTTTGTGAGTGAGGCGACGTTTGCGCCGAAGGTGAGATCACCTCGTCGTCCCGGACTCAGGAGGGCG
>JBLMXV010000040.1:0-42120 GCA_050257935.1 Chloroflexota bacterium | reverse complement strand
GTGAAAGACCGCGGCACCGAGGAGCACCGGGAGGTGGTTGCCTTCATAGCAGGGAAACTCCGGGAGTGGGGCAGCAAAGGCAGCCCACATCATTCATAGATCCACCTATCAAAGTCAGGGTGGAGGTGGCGAAAGGACATTCCGAGCGATACCGCTGCCTTTTCCCACAACCTGTTCCAACCTGGAGCACAAACACACGCTGTGTGCAGGACGCAGTACATCATAGCTGAACTCCATCGCTTTGGAAAGGACTTGAGCCGCCTCCGCCCTGATGCTGCCGCATTCGCATTAATAATCAAGGCTACCCGATGCTGAGAACCTTCGCCCCCCGTATCTTCCGTTCCTTCAGCTCACGCAGCGCCCTGTTGGCATCTTCGAGGCCGAACACTTCGACATCGGGCTTCATCCGGATCTCCGATGCGAGCGCGAGGAACTCCTCCACATCCTTCCTAGTGATGTTGGCAACGCTCTTGACCTCCTTTTCCAGCCAGAGATCCCGCGGATAGTCCAGTTCCGCGAGGGCAGCCTTGTCGCTGTCTTCTTTCCTGATTGCGTTTATAATAAGCCGTCCCCCAGGCGCAAGGTTTTTCAGAGCCTCTACTACCGGTCTCCAGGCCGGCGTCGTGTCGATCGACGCATGGAGCGGTTCAGGCGACTGGTCGGAAAAATCCCCTGCCCAGATCGCCCCCAACTCTCGTGCAAACTCCCGTTCCCGTTCAGTCCTGCTGAAGACGAAGACCTTCGACCGGGGAAACTTGTGCACGATCATCTTCAGCACGAGGTGGGCCGACGCGCCGAACCCGACGAGTCCGATGTGCTGGCCGTCCTCCATCCCCGTCAGTCTCAGCGACCGATAGCCTATTGCACCGGCACAGAGGAGCGGTGCTGCATCGGAGTCCGAGAAGACCTCGGGTATCGCATATGCTGAATCCTCCGGCACGGTCATGAATTCCGCGTATCCTCCATGCGCGTCTCTCCCTGTGGCCCTGAACTCACGGCAGAGGTTTTCCTGCCCGCTGCGGCAGAACTCGCACTCGCCGCAGGCGGAAAAGATCCAGGCGATGCCGACCCTGTCACCAGCCTTGAATTTCGATGCATTAGGTCCGAGTCTCTCCACTCTTCCGATGGCCTGGTGACCGGGTACGATCGGGAAAAACGATGGGGGTGTCCTCCCTTCGATCTCATCCAGCTCCGTATGGCAGACGCCGCAGACTGAAACCCTCACGAGGACTTCCCCCTCACCAGGGACGGGAACAGGCATATCGGCGAGCCTAAGGGGTTCGCGGCGCTCGCTCAATGAGATAACACGGTCAAGGATCATCGCTTTCATGGTTCCTCCGTCATATTTCGTCTGCGAGCGCGGCGCGAAGGGCGCCCTCGAGATACGGGTACCTGAACGGGAAGCCCTCTCTCGCAAGCACACCGGGCAATACCTTCTGCCCTTCGAGCACGACTGAACCGAACTCCCCGAGGGCAAGCTTCATAGCGAATCCGGGAGTGGGGACCACGGCGGGGACATTGAGCACCTTTCCGAGGATCTTGGCGAAATCCCCGTTCCTCACCGGGTTGGGAGCGGTGAAGTTTACGGGACCCGACACATGCTGTCGCGACAATAGGAAAGGGAATGCCTCCGCAAGGTCGTCGATGTGCACCCACGACATCCACTGCTTTCCAGAGCCGACCGGTCCTCCCAGAAACTTCTTAAAGACCGGGACGATGGAGCCGAGCAGGCCGCCGCCTCTGCCGATCACGATGCCGAATCGCGTGATCACGACCCTCGCACCTTTCTGCTTTGCTTTGTGCGCCTCGCCTTCCCACTCCACTGAGAGTCGACCGAGAAAGTCCGCTCCCGGTGCTGCGTCTTCGTAGAGTTCCTCGTCCTTGTGAAAGCCGTAATATCCGATTGCTGAAGTGCTGAAGAAAGTCTTTCCCCAGCCGTCGGGTAATGCGTCGACGAGGTTTTGAGTCGTCAGCACTCGGCTTTCGCGCAGTTCCTTCTTGACCGATGCAGTCCATCTCTGTGACACGGGAGCGCCCGCGAGGTTTATGATCCAGTCCGCATCACGCACGCGCTCCTGCCACGCACCGGGCCTGACCGGGTCTCCCTCGACGAACTCGATGCCAGCGCCCGCCGTCTTTCCTCTAGCCGAGCGGGTCACTATCATCAACTCGTGTCCGAGTTCGAGAAGCATCGAGGAAAGCCTCCTTCCGACGAACCCCGTACCCCCGGTTATAAAGACTTTCATCGTTACCTCCTTGGGTCGAATATGCGAAACATCATCGCTTAGAGGCTGCTTGCAACAGCTCACTGGCACTCGTTACAGACCTTATACTGCTTGACCCGCTTCCGCCTGTTGCTGCCGCACGGGCATGAATAATCCGGGCTCAGTCTATTACGCGCCCGTCTCGGCCCTGTCTCTCAGCCACCTCATCAGGTCGTCATACGACCGCGGCGTCACGAGAAACACCTCGATGTCCTGCGGAAACTGGAGCTTCATGCGGTCTTCGTCGGCCATCATGAGCAGACCAGCCTCTCCTTCCGCGAGGGATTTGTCCACGATATCGAGGATGCGTGAGATCCTCTTTTCAGCAACCTCCCGGTAGAAGCCGAAGACCTTAGACGCGACGTCACGGGTCCTGACCACGGAAAGGCAACTCCTCCAGTCGAGGAACGGGCCGAAGATATCTTCGCTCTCTATGGGGAAAAGCTCAGCCCCCGCTTCGATCTTCTTCTTGATCAGCTGAAGGGCTCGCTCATTTATCTTGCCCATGACTTCGAGCGCCTCAGGTCCGCTCGTGAAGATGTTTTCACAGAATATCTTCCTGATCCTGCCCGCCTGCTCCATCCTGTCGAGCTGATCCATCACTTCGTCCCAATACCGCTGCACCAACTCGCCATACTCCTCTGGCGCTTCCTCAACCGGATACACGCTCGGCACGCAATAGAGCTTCCGCTTGCCCGCCACACTCTCCGCCGATGGTTTCTCGATCTTCCCAAGTTCAGCCATTCTCTTCACCTCTCGTCGCGGTCGTGAAGTCCTCCGTCCAGGCTGACAGCCTGCCGGACCCAGAAAGATGATATCCCAACTCCAGTATAATTTTCATGGGAAAGGCTGACATGTGTCCACGGGACATGACCGGAACAAAACGAGCACTGCCTCCGACCTTCACTCTGGCTTTCCGGAAAGCGAAGTGCTGTGAGTTCGTGCTCACCGCATCGCAGGTAGTGCCTCTGTCACTTGAGAGCACCTTCTCATTCTTCGAGAATCCGGGAAACCTGTTCGAGATCACACCGGACTGGCTCGATTTCAGACTCTGCGAGCGGGACCTGCCAGGGGTGTTCGAGGGGGCAGTCTACAATTATACGATCAGATGGTTCGGCATCAGGATCCGGTGGCAGAGCAAGATCACCGAATACACGCCGCCCCAGCGATTCGTCGATGTACAGGTGAGAGGCCCGTACCGGTACTGGCACCATCTCCATACGTTTGATGAGACCTCCTCCGGAACTGTTGTCGCGGACAGGGTCACCTACCGCGTGCCGTTCTTCGTCATGCCCCTGCATCACCTCGTCATCAAGAAACAACTCGAAGACATCTTCTCGTACAGGGCGGCGAGGATCGCCCAGTGGGCGTCGGGCATGCTCGTTAGGCAAAAGCATCGATGATGCGCCTTTCCGATACGGTGGGATCACACTTCAAGAAAGGGGCGCCAGACGCCATCCTTGCAGATTTCGTTGGGCCTGAAGAATCTCTTGTACGACATCTTAGGCATCTCCTCGATGTAATAACCGAGGTAATAGTACTTCTTCCCGAGAAACTGCGCAAATGAGATCTCGTTGAGGATGCTGAAAACACCGAGACGCCTCTGCATTAAATCCGTGTCGTAATAAAAGTAGTTCGACGAAAGCGACTTCGCCGCCTCATCGACGATGCCGACGCCGACCAGTCTTCCGTCCACGTAGTAATCCATCTCCAGAGTCTGTGCGTATCCGTAGTGCATGACCGAGAGTTCCATCTCGTGATCACGATCTTCGTCACTCTCCGGCACCCCGTGCTTCGTAGCGAGATACATTCTGTAGAGTGCGACCTTCTCATCCGTGACCTCAGACTCGCCGACGCTCACCCTGATATCGGCATTCAGCCTCATCGTCCGTCTCTGACTCTTGTGGAGGCTGAATCTCCTGACGTCGAGGCGGATCGGGATGCATGCGCTGCAATCCCTGCACGCAGTCCTGTAGAAAATGGATCCTATCCTCCTGAAGCCCCTCTCAAGCAGGACATCGAACACCTGCAAGGGATGCAGGCGCAGACGGTGGTACTCAATCCGTGAGAGTCGTCCGTCGCGGAAGTAGGGGCAGGGCATCTCCCCCGAATACGCCGATGTCAGTCTTTCGTGCATACCGTCCGCTCCTGCCATCATTATAGCCTGTAATCGGGAAGGTCAACAGTCCCTGCCCCGGCATTACATGAGAAACGATGCATGATGCAGGGCAGAGATGCCGGAAACCTTTCTGCTGCGATGCTTTGTCGATCGCAAGGCCACCTCGAAGAACAGCGTGCAGATCACACCGGCGGTGAATTCGACGAGGAGTCGCCCTGAATTGAATCTCATAGCAGCTAGCAAGGATCGGAGATGATCAGCCCTGCTCCCACACGCAACTATTAGACTTAGCGAGTCCGGGACCGGTGCTCCCGGACTCGCACGCCGTTCAGGCTTGAAAAAGGGTGTTCATCGTTATAATATCTTCCTGTTGGCTGCCGATGACTGATCGTGTTTCTCTGGTCATATCGTCTTATGCTTTCGTGTCTTTGATACGAAGCAGGCGTCTCAGAACCCTTGCAAAGGAGGTGCGGAATGAACAAGGAGGACCTCACGAAGATTATCGCCGGGCTGAGCATAGTAGGGCTTCTCTCGGGCACCACCCTGACCGTCGCCGGCTGCTCCAGGGGGCAGGGCAGTTGAAGCGGCAGCAAGCCGGGTGCAGGTGGCACTCAGGAACAGAAAGCACCCCAGGGAGGCCCCGTTGAGGGCAAGACAGATCCAGGGAGCCATCCGGAACAGAAGTCCCCACCAAAGAGTTCCTGAAGCGGGAGCAAACGGTAGCGCAGGCTGCGCTACATGCAGGCTCAGGAGGGCTATGCAGTGGTTTTCACCGACACGATCACACTCCAGACAAGGGGCTTTGGCGACACGCTCGACATCACAGATGCCGTGAGGTCATCCGTGAAGAAAGCGGCTATCATCAATGGTCTTGTGACTGTCTTCTGCAGTGGGTCCACTGGCACGATCACGACAATAGAGTATGAACCTGGCGTCGTTAAGGATCTCCAGAGGGCGCTCGAGAGGATCGCTCCATCGGACATACCCTATGACCATGACAGGCGGTGGGGCGACGGTAACGGCTTTTCGCATGTCCGTGCCGCCCTCATGAAGCCTTCCCTCGCCATCCCCTTGATCAGAGGAACACTCTCACTGGGCACATGGCAGCAGGTGGTCTTCATAGATTTCGACAACCGTGGTAGGAACCGTAGCATCGTCGTTCAGGTCATGGGAGAATAATTGGGGGGGATTCATGGAGATAAGGGTTGAGAAGTCGGACCCGCACATGATCGAGGAGCGGACAGTGATGAGTTGGCCGATCTGGAAGAAAGAAGTCTCGCGCTTTGACTGGCATCATGAACCACCGAGGACTGGCGGAGCGAGCATAGAACTGTCGAAAAGAACGCCTGACCGGAAGCAGGTCTCCTTGACTCCTCCCCCTATTGCGCAGCGGGGATGAAGCAGAATGGGTCGCGGTCTCTGAAGACATCCAGGCCGTGACTATACGTGCTCGCAAGACACCCGCCGCAGACCGGCCGGATCGAACAGGAGGCGCATGCTTCGCACCCTGCCCTGTAGCGTCTCGCTTGTTCCGAGTCATAGATGTCGAGCAGGCTCTGTTGATACAGGTTGCCGATCAGGGAAGGGAACTTGCGGCAGGCGTGGACTTCGCCGTCGGCAAGGAGGACGAGAAAGTTGAATGCCGCCGAACAGCCGTGGCCCGCGCACCCGCCAAAGAGAGGGACTCCTCTCTCGCGGTGCAGGATGTTGATCAGGTTGTCCTTCAGTCCGATGACGGGATTGTTTGCAGCAGCATCGAGATACTTTTCAAGAAACCCGACATACGCATCGCGCGGCGGAAGCAGGAGCCTGGCCCCCTCGCCCACCGTCGAGAGGCGGTTGAACGTGAAGAGGTCTGTCAGCCCCCGCAACCTCTCCGCCAGAGGAATAACCTGGTCGATATTCCCGCTGGTGAGTGTGAGCATCACCATCGAGTAGACGCCGAGATCGCGGAGGTCCCTGAGGAAGTCGAGTGTCCTCCTGAAATGACCTTCGCCACGAATCGCATCATTATGTTCCTCGAGGCCCTCGAGGCTCACCTGGAAGAAGGAAGGCTTCTCGATCTTGAGGATATCCTCTATCCTCTGCCGGGCGGTGGGATTGCCCAGTATGGCGAGGCCGAAGCCACGTTCGGAAGCCGCACGGTATACCTCCAGGAAATGGGGATAGAGGAGGGGATTGCCGCCGGTAAAAGAGACATGCCCGGTGACGCCTTTGACCCTGCAGAAATTGTAGAGCTCGTCTATAATCCTGTAGGACGTTTCAAGGCCGAGCGGTGAACGGTCACTCCGATCATAGCAGTGCTTGCAGTGAAGGTCGCAGGCTTGCGTAATATGCCACTGGAGCGTGAATGTCGGGGAGTGGAAAAACTGTTCATCGATGCCCTCCCCCTCCGGGAAGCTCTTGCCCCGCCGTATCGAAGAGGCGGATCTGATGAGAATTCCCCTCCTCGCCGCCCGCTCCAACACCCCGTTGATCGCTGATACCGGCATTCCTCCGACTCTCGCTACATCCAGAGGGTTTAGCTCTTCCACGACGATCTTGAGAGCGAGCAGGTCGCCGTCAGTCGCGGTCTCGACCTTTACCTCTCCCGTCTTATAATCCTTCCACACAAGAAGGAGAGCATCGCCCGGCTCAGGATTGGCGGTAGGCAGGTCATGTCTTACGTGGGTGTCGAGATTTTTCCAGGCAACACTGAGGAGATGTACGGTGGGATTGAGGTTATCCGATACCTGCCTATCGCGGTCCCCGCCACCTTTCGAGGCGGCTTCAACTGACCACTCGAGACGCGCGAGGTCAGGAAGGAATCCAGGCAGCGAGAGATCCTGCTGCTTCGATGTCAGGAGACCGGGAAAGTCCTCTGCGCCGATCGCCTCATCGCACATCGCGACGACGCGGTTCCAGTCGTGGCCACCGAGGACAGTGCGGCATGCGCGGAATATCTCTCCAAGGTATTCTCGATCACTCCGCTGCATGCCCGCACGCCCCCCACAATTAAGAACAAATAATGCTGCAGGGCAACCTGCCCTATTTCTTGGTGCCGGTGCAAGAACTCTGACCGGCAGGCTTTCCCGTCTCGGTCTTCGTCTCCCCTTCCTTGGCCTGTTCGGCCTTTGCCTTCTCTTCCTCGGTCATCTGTTCCTCAGACTTCTTCGGCTCCGCCTTCTTTTCCTGAACGGTGCTACCTGCACCGGGCTGTCCGCCGCTTCAGGCAGACAGCGCGCGGTCGGGAGTTGCCACAATCGCGCCGCTCACAAGGCCGGCAATCCCGACCCCTGCGAGGATCTTCTTGAGACGCTCCTTGTCCATCCTGCTTTCCCTCCTCTATATTCTTTTGCTACTCACCCGCCAAAGGCAGGCTCGCGAGAACATTCTGGCTCTGCCGACGATAGCCAATGCCAGTAGGATATCTTCGTAGCCATAACGAAATTCTATCAGACGCCCCGGCCGTTGTCAAAAGAAAGCAGTTACATCTCGCAAGACTGAGCATGCATCTAATCATTATCGACCCGAGTGTCTTCACCTTTGGGACGGCATATGATATAGTGTATCAGGACGGGACAAAAGGAGGAGACATGGCAGAGAAAAAAGCGATGTGCGCCGGCAAGACAAAGCAGGGTACCCCGTGCAAGAAGCCCGCTACCGGGAAGTCCAAGTTCTGCGCAACACATAAGAAGAAATAAGGCGGCTCACTTCTTCGGGGTAGAAACGCTGTCGTCTTAGCCCCCGCACATCTAAGCAGACGCACGAGCGGTCTCATATCCGATCCCGGACGCGGATGGAGAGGAGGAGGGGTGCGTTCATTCAGCCCATTCGCAGGTGCGTGGATATGCCTGCGGTTCGCTCACATCAGGAAGCACCACCCCTGACAGCCTTCATTCCCTGACACCGTGACACTCTCTGCCTATTTCGACCTCGAAAGGCTACACACCACGGCAAGCCGCGAGGTAATTGCCGGCAGCACCACGTTTGTGACGATGGCGTACATCATCGTCGTGAACCCCAAGATCCTCGAGGCCGCGGGGATGCCTTTCGGACCCTCAATGGTAGCGACCATCCTCACGGCGTTCCTTGGCTCACTGCTCATGGGAGTGTATGCCAGGAGGCCGTTTGCCGTGGCACCCTACATGGGCGAGAACGCATTCGTAGCTTTCACCGTCGTCAAACTCCTCGGCTACAGCTGGCAGACCGCGCTCGGAGCGGTGTTCATAAGCGGCCTCATCTTTGCCGTCCTGACGATTCTCAAGATCAGGACGTGGCTCGTAAACGCGATACCGGAAAAACTGAAGATAGGATTCAGTGTGGGCGTAGGTCTCTTCCTCACCTTTATCGGACTCAACGAGACCGGGATAGTCTCTGTCGGGATTCCCGGTGCCCCGGTCCGGGTAGGCGATCTCGGTGAGCCGCCGGTAATTCTCGGGATATGCGGATTCGTGATCACCGGGATCCTGATGTTGCGGCAGGTGAAGGGAGCGATCTTCCTTGGCATCGTCGGCGTCACCGCCATTGCCGCGATGTTGGGACTAGTAAATTTGCCCGCCAGCCTGCTCAGCGCGCCACCATCCGTTGCCCCGGTCTTTGCACAACTCGATATCGCCGGGGCCATGCGAGTCGAGGCGCTGCCGATCGTCCTGGTGATGCTGGTCATGATTTTTGTCGATACGATGGGCACATTGATCGGCGTGTCATTCAAAGCAGGGTTCCTCGACAGCGAGGGCAACCTTCCGAAGATTGAACAACCAATGCTGTGCGACTCCCTGGCGACGATGGCTGGGGCGGTTATCGGCACGACCGCGTCCGGGGCGTACATAGAGTCTGCGACCGGCATAGAAGCAGGAGGCCGCTCGGGCCTCGCATCGGTCACAACTGCCCTGCTCTTCCTGAGCGCCCTCTTCTTCGCACCTGTCTTCGCGATAGTGCCCCCTTACGCGTACGGTCCCTCACTGATCATCGTCGGCATGCTCATGCTCTCGCCGATCCAGAGACTGGACTTTCAGGATCTCACTGATGTCATACCGGTTTTCACGGTAATCGCACTCATGAGCTTCACTTACAACATAGGGATAGGCATGACCGCGGGGTTCGTCATCTACCCCGTGATCAAGCTTGGCGCAGGCAGGGTGCGGGAGGTTTCAGGTGGACTCTGGTTCCTCTGGTTCCTGTCGGTCCTTTTCTATATCTTTTACCCTTACTGATCCCCTCGTACCACGTCTCGTTGACCGTCTCAGCGGCCTCACGGCAGAGGGATGGCGGGAGGACAGAGAAATGATATACAATAACCGATATGTCTCAGGAGGCCCTTGCGCAAGAAGAGAGGAACATGAGGCGTCTGAGATTCCTCGTAAACATCGCTGAGGCAGTCCTCATGCAGTCCGACCTCTCCCTTGCCGAATCCCTTGCGTTCATGGAAGACACAAAGAAGGCGGCACTCTCGCTGTTCCCCGACAAGACTTATGTGTATGACCTCATTTACACGCGCCGTTTTCACAGGATCATCAGAGAGCGATTCCCCGTCCTGGACAGCCTTCCTTCGGGTAACTAGCTCTCCCTCGGCTCGAAGGTTCCCGGCTGTGTGCCGACCTCTCCAGATTGCTCGGGCGTTTTCGGAGTGGGCGCTTTGAAAAAACCCGCGCCTTTTCTTAGAGTAATGAGAGGAGCTGACATGACAGAGAGCGCGCGCATAATCGGATCGGTCGCGTTAAGTTGGGAGGAGAGAAGCGGCCTCGTTGCCTTCCTGTCGAAAGTCCAGGCGGAAGTAGAGCATTTTGAAGCAGCACTCGGCTATGGTGTCAGGAGTATCGCCGCGCCGCCTTCAGAGATCGATGGCGAAACCGTTACGGTGAAGGACGTAGGGTTCGTCGTTGTGCGCGACAATACCCTCACATCCGGAAGAACATACTGCCTGTTCAGCATCCTCAGAGGCAAACGTCTCCTCGGATTCATCGGGACCTGCTCCCAGGGCAGAATACGTACTCTGCGAGAACTCCGGCCCATGGAGGACTTCCAGCAGGGGACCGCCGTCCTCTATGAATGGTTGAGAGACCTGGTTAAGGCCTCGTGCGAGAAGCTCTGACGTCAGGACTCTGAGGCCCAATGTACAAAGACTACTTTCACCTTAAGGAACTGCCTTTCTCCATCGCCCCGGACCCTCGCTATCTCTTCATGAGCGACCGCCACCGCGAGGCCCTCGCACACCTCGTGTACGGAATTGCCGTAGAAGGGGGATTCGTCATGCTTACCGGCGAGGTCGGCACAGGCAAGACCACGGTCTGCCGATGCCTTCTCGAGCAAATCCCCAAGGACACGGACATCGCCTTCATTCTGAATCCGAAGTTGACCGTCGAGGAACTCCTTGCAACGGTGTGCGACGAACTCGGCATACCCTATCCCCCCGGTACGAAGAGTATCAAGGTCTTTACAGACCGGATCAATGCCTATCTCCTCGATGCCCATGCGAAGGGCAGGAAGACGGTGCTCATCATCGAAGAGGCCCAGAACCTCACCGTCGACGTGCTGGAGCAGATACGCCTTCTCACAAATCTCGAAACGAGCGAGCGAAAGCTTCTGCAAGTCGTCATGGTCGGTCAGCCGGAGCTCCGGGTCCTGCTCGACCGCCCGGAACTCCGTCAGTTGGCACAACGCATCACGGCCCGCTACCACCTCGACCCGCTCTCCCGCGCAGAACTCGCAGCTTACGTCAGCCACCGTCTCACCATCGCGGGTGCACGAGGCGCACTCTTCCCGCCCGTCACACTGCGAACACTTTTCCGTTTGACCGGGGGGGTTCCCCGCCTCATCAACCTTGTATGCGATCGTGCGCTCCTGGGAGTCTACGCTGAAGGCAAAGACCGTGTCAGCGTGAGAATCCTCAGGAAAGCGGCAGGTGAGGTCTTCGGCAAGACCGAGGCTGCATGGCTTGCCGAAAAGCTGGTGAAATGGGCACTGCCCTGTCTCCTGCTGGCCGGGCTGTTTGCCGGCGGCCTTGCCGCGTATTATTACCATCAGAGGCCTCCTCTCGCCGCTGCACCGGCCCTTAAGGCCGCCGCGGCGAAAGGGGCGGGAACAGCCGTGCCGATCGAGTGGCCCGCAGGAATACCCGCCGAACAGAGCAGGGATCTCTCTTTCCGCACCCTGTTCGGGCTGTGGGGAATCATCTTCGACGGCGGAGGCGAAGGCGCCTGCTCTCAGGCACGAAGGCAGGGCATCTGGTGTCTGGAAGGAAACGGCTATGTCGAAGACCTCATAGACCTCAACAGGCCGGCTGTGATCAGACTTGTCGACGGTCAGGGAAGGGACTTTTACGGCACCCTCGTGAGCCTCTCCGGACAGAACCTTTCCCTTGTGATCGGTAAAGAGGATCGAACAATCAGGCTGAGC
Source organism: Chloroflexota bacterium (assembly GCA_050257935.1). Classification (GTDB taxonomy): domain Bacteria; phylum Nitrospirota; class Thermodesulfovibrionia; order Thermodesulfovibrionales; family Dissulfurispiraceae; genus JBLMXV01. The sequence continues at coordinate 30,360 of JBLMXV010000040.1, read as the reverse complement.
GATATGGGAGAGCAGTGGACAGGAGATTACACGGTGCTCTGGCGCGTCCCTCCACACTACCGGGGACCCATTAGGCCCTTATACAATGGCAAGGCCGTATCATGGCTTGACAAGCAGCTCTCGGTCCTTCGGGGAAGGCGTGCGAGAGAAGCATCGCACACGCTCTACGATGATATGCTCGTGAGAGAGGTGAAAGAGTTCCAGGCTGTGAGAGGCATCCAGCCTGACGGAGTGGTCGGGCCGACAACTATCATACACCTGCAGAGTCTGGCAGGGAGCAAGGACCCGCAGTTGCTCGAAACGGGGAGGTGAGGCGGCATGTCATATATCCTTGATGCTCTGAAAAAATCCGACAAGGAACGGCAGCGTGGAGAAGTACCGCACTACACCACGGACCACGACGCGGTGCGCTCAAAAACGAAGCGCCGCACCCTCTGGCTTTACCTCGTCCCGGCCGCCTTGTTGCTCAATGCAGCGATATTACTCTGGTGGCTGAGCCCTTGGAAACCGCCCAGGCCAGACGCCAAGCCCGTGCACCAGACCGCGCCGCTGGACGCCAACCTGCCATCGCAGCAAACTGAGACCGCGCCGAAGGAAGATCGTCACATCGAGCAGACAGCATCCAAAGAGGTACCGGCTCCCCCTGAACTGACTCGGCAGAATTCCGGCGGTCCACCTGAAATTCGCGGTTCCAAGGAAAAGCAACCGGCGGAGGCATCTGCTGCCCAGCAGAAGCAAGCGCCGCCGGCTTCCGTCAAGGACCGCACGAAGAACGTCGCTTCACCTTCAGAAAAAACCCAGCAGGCATCTGCCCCTCGCACGCCCGAGGCGAGTGCAACGCCCGATCAGGCCTCGGCGCCTGCGATCCCCCCGCCGGTGCCGAGCAAGGTTTATCAGGTCAGCGAGCTGCCCGAGCCACTGCGCCAGAGCCTTCCTCCGTTCGTCGTATCCGTAGCACTTTACGCGGAAGAGCCGGAGTCGAGGATGGTGCGCATAAACGACTATGTTCTGAGGGAGGGGCAGTTCCTTGCTCCTGGTCTGCGCCTCGATCAAATCGGACGCGACAGCCTGATCATGAGCTACCAGAACTACCGATTTCGTGTCGGGATCAAGTAGGGATCCGGGCTATGTCCTGGCGGGGGGGGAATCTGATGAACTCCTCCCAGACGGCAAGGAGTTCTTTCGTAGCCCTCAGGTCACCTGCGCAATACCGTGCGATCTCGATATACTTCCCGGAGCGGAAGAGATCCTTCACGTCGTAACCCGTGATACCTTCGGCCTTCGGGCTCTTAATCCCGAAGGTCTTGCACCACATGTCCAAAGGGAACCTCCTCCTCGAGGCTCCGAAAAAGCTCAACTGGTCCATGAGGTCGATGTGCGGGCCGTTGTAGCGATTCGGTATGAGATCACGGGTGGGCCTCACCTTGTGTACCGCGGAGCGCACCATGATGAAGGGACAGTCGAAGGACCTCCCGTTAAAGGTGACGAAAGAGTTGTAACCTTTTACGGCACTCCAGAACTTCTCGATGATTTCTCGCTCGCTTCCCGCTTCAAACCTGATTCCGTTCTCCTCAAAAGGTAATAGCAGCTCGCGCGGAGTCTGGAAATACACCACTCCCTTGTGCGAGTCGGGGTTGAGCATCCCGATAGCTATGATCTCGCCGGTGAGCGGATAGAACGAAAGGCTCTCCCTTACCCGCACCTCCTCTTCGTCCGAATCGGCCCACCGGAGCAGATATTCCTGAGTAGCGGGATCCAGGGCCTCAAAATCAGTCCCTGCTGTCTCGATGTCGAAAATGACGCGGGTCATCCGGGCCTGAACAGGGAGCACGTCCAGCGTAGTGTCTCCAGATGCAGGGGAGAATTCGCGGGCCGCATCGCGAGGATCCAGTGGACCGCTCTACGCAGCGTTTTTGAGCATCTTCTCAAAAATCTTCCAAGCCTTCAGAGTATCGACCGCCCGCTGAAGCTGAATGTCGTCCTTTTCATCCACCTCGATGGGCAGTCGCTCTTCGGACTTCGTCTCCTCGCCCTCCTGCTCGTTCTTGAGATGCCTTTCGAGATCGCGCTCCCGCACCACCGCGTGGTCTTTATCCCCCTTGGCCTCAAGTTTCACGACTATGTCCGGGGTTATTCCGACTCCCTGGATGCTCGTCCCCTTCGGCGTGTAATATTTCGCCGTGGTAAGCCGCAGCCCTGAACCGTCGCTGAGAGAAACGAGGCTCTGGACCGAGCCCTTGCCGAAGGTCTGCACACCTATAACTATCGCCCGGCTCCAGTCTTTAAGGGCACCGGCAACGATCTCCGATGCGCTCGCGCTACCCTGATTCACAAGCACCACCATCGGCATTTCGTCATCATAAGGAACTTCCTCATCGGTAAAATACTCGACCTTCTCGCCGGCCCTGTTCTTTATGTAGACCACCAACTTCTTCGGGGGAAGGAACTGGCTGGTCACATCCACGGCAGAGTTGAGAAGTCCGCCCGGATCGTTCCTGAGATCCAGTATCAGAGATGCCATGCCGTCCTTCTTGAGGTTCTTCAGTGCGTTCGCAAGGTCGACGGACGTGGATTCCTGGAAATTTGTGACCTTCACATAGCCGATCCCATCGCCGAGCATCCTGGCCTTTACGCTCTTTATCTTGATTATATCCCTCACGAGGGTGAAATCACGGGCAGCCTTCCAGCCCTCTCTGAAAATCGAAAGGGTGATAGACGTCCCCTTCGCTCCCCTCATCTTCGAGACGGCATCATGGATTGCCATCTCCCTGGTCGATTCTCCCGCGATCTTGAGGATCTTGTCGCCCGCTTTGACACCGGCTTTGTCGGCAGGCGTGTCCTCTATCGGCGCGATCACCGTGAGAATCCCGTCCTTGATCCCGATCTGAAGGCCAAGTCCTCCGAATTCACCCTTGGTATCCTGCTGGAATTCTTTGAAAGACTCCGCCGTCATGTATCCAGAGTGAGGATCGAGGGACGTGACCATTCCCTTTATTGCTCCGGTGACCAGGTCCTTAACCTTCACGTCTTCCACATAATTCTTCTTTATGAGGGTGAGCACCTCGGTGAACTTCCTCAGGTCTTCATAGTTGTTGTCGGCAACAACACTGCCTACGCTCCACCTGCCCGCAAGAGCGCTCACGAGGGCGACTGCCACAACCACGGAGATGAGAGTCCACTTCTTTCTTCCCGACATCTTCTCCTCCAGCTACTTCCTGAGCCACTGTTGCGGGTCAAGCGGCTTGCCCCTGTACCGGACCTCGAAATAAAGTCCGGACGTGCCCAGAGCGTTCGACTCCCCCACCTCTCCAATGGCCTGATTTTCCTTTATTATAGCGCCATTCCTCGAAAAAATCTTACCGAGGTTGCCGTACAGCGTGTGGTAGCCTCCGCCGTGGGTGAGGATCACAAGCTGCCCGTATCCCTTGAACGCATCGGCATACACGATCTTGCCGCCGTGGACGGCCTTAACCGGTGTTCCTTCGGAAGCCTTGATGTGGATGCCGCTTCTGAATACTGGTATGTTCAGCACGGGATCAGTCTGTGATCCGTAGTGGATCATCACACTGCCCGGCACCGGCCAGGGAAGTGTGCCTTTCAGAGCCGCAAATTCGGCCTCCTCCTGTGCCTCTTCCTTTGCCGGAGGCTGCCCCGGCTCCCTCTTCCTCCTTGCCTCACGCTCTCTCCTCTCAGAGTCTCTGAGAATCTTGAGGATCCTCTTCGATGCCTCACGGAGATCAGCTATAGACCGCTCGTACGCGCCCTTCTGTCTCCTCACCGCGGAGAGAAGATTCTCCCGCTCCTTCTTCTTCGCCTCGAGGGTCCCGTCAAGTTTCGCGATACGATCCTCCTCCTCCTTCAGCTTCACGAGCAGTGCCTTAACTTCTTTCTGTTTCGCGTTGAGCCGTTCCAGAGAATCGAGGTACCCGTCGATGACCTTACGGTCATTAAGGGATATGTCCCTCAGATACCTCATCGCCTTGAGCATCTCGGCAGGGTCCTCCTCAGTGATAATGAGGAGAAACACATCAGTCTCTTTCGTGATCCGCTGCAATGCCCGCAGCCTTTTCTTCAGCCGCTCCCGCTGGAGATCGAGGTTACGCTTGTTCTTCTCGATGTCGCCATTGAGAACGGCGATGTCGCGCTGCAGGGTTCTGATCTTTCTCCGCTGTGCGACGAGTTGCTCTTCTATCTGCGAGAGTTCCTCATCGGTCTTCCGGAGGTCCTCCATGACTGATCTCTCAGTCTTCTTGGCGGAATCGAGCTTCTTCTGCTGAGACCTGAGTTCCCTCTGAAGTCGCCTGTACTCATCCTTCGAGCCCTGGGCAAAAACCGGAACTACGGCGAAGCAGAGAACGGAAAAGACGAGGAGTGAACAGATCAACAGAGGACCTGTTGCGCTTTCCCTCCCCATGCGACCTAAGACCTCAGCCTTCCGATCGCGATCAGAGAGCCCGCGACCCCGAGGAGAAAACCGACCACAGGGAGCGCGACGAGAACCGCATGGGGAAAACTGAGACCTCTGAGGAAGGGCACTATGCCGCCGAGATGGACGGTAAAGACAAAATAGACGCCGAACGCCGATAGAGCGGCGAGTAAACCGCCGAAGAAGCCTATCGCCCCCCCTTCCATCACGAACGGTATCCGAACGAAGCCGCCTGTGGCACCGAGGAGCCTCAGGATGTCGATCTCTTCTCTCTTGCGGTAGAAAAGTATCTTGACCGTGCTATACGTGACAAAGACTATCACCACCAGAAAGATGGAGAAAATGGCGATGGCGAAATTCCTCACCGAACGCCTCGTCAGATCTATCGCCTCTGCAAGTTTTTCTCCGTAATACACGTCGTCGATTCCCTTCATGCCCCGTATGAAATCAGACACGTTCTTCACCGTCGACGTAGTGAAGTAGCTGCGCTTCAGTCTCACCTCGAGGGACGGGGAAAGAGGGTTCTCATCGAGCCCGTCGAGTATGCTGCTCTTGTCCTTCAGGATATTCCTGAGTTCAGCCAGGGCATCGTCTTTCGAGATATACCGGGTACTCTCGATGTCTTCCCTGCTCTTCAGCGCAGCCTCGATCTTCCGGGTCTCATCTGAGGAGAGGTTGTCCTTCAGGTAAACCACCATCAGGAAGCGCTCTGGCAGACGACTCGTAAAGTGTTCGAGATTGTAGAGGAACACTACCGTGACGGTGATAACGAGCAGGCTCGAGGCGACGGCGAACACGCAGGCGAGGTTGATCCACTTCGCATCGAAAAGGCTCTGGAAAGCTGATTTGACGGAATAGGTGAACGCCACTACGCCACCTCCTCTCCCACAAGTATGCCTTCTTCGAGCTTGAAAACACGTTTTCCGCTGTGCCTGAAGAGATCGCGGTTGTGCGTCGCAATGACAAGCGTGGTCCCCTGGATGTTGATATCACGAAAGAGCCGGAGAATGTTGAGTGATGTCTCGGGGTCAAGATTGCCGGTAGGCTCGTCGGCGAGGAGTACCGTGGGCTCAGCAACTATGGCCCGTGCTATCACAATCCGCTGCTGCTCTCCTCCGGAAAGTGTCCTCGGGCGACTGTCCGCCCTGTGTCTAAGGTGAACGTGCTTCAACGCCCACAAAACCCGCTCACTGATCTCGCCCTCACCTACTCCTCTGATACGGAGCGCCAAGGCGACATTGTCGTAGATTGTCAGGTTGTTGAGGAGCTTGAAATCCTGGAACACGACGCCGATGCGCTGCCTCAGGTTCGGCACTTGTGAAGGCTTCAGGGATCGCAGATTCAAACCGTCGACGACGATCTCACCCTCATCGGGTCTCTCGTCAAGATAGAGCAGCTTGAGAAGCGTTGACTTCCCCGCACCGGTGGGGCCGGTCACGAAGACCATCTCCCCCTTCGAGACCGAAAGCGTGAGCGCTTTCAGGACCGGCTGTCTCTCATAGTATTTCGAGACGCTGTTGAAGGAGATCATCGAGTGTCCCGTGACGGTCACCGCTTGCGCGGCTCTTCCAGTCCCGCCCTCACTGCGGAAGCGACATCCTCCGCGGTGAGTCCGTAGTGACGGAGCAACTCGTCAGGGCTCCCCGAGCATCCGAAGACGTCCCTCATCCCTATCATCTTTACCGTTTTCGGATGTTGCTCCGCAAGAAACTCCGCAACCGCCCCGCCGAGGCCCCCGAACGTAGAGTGCTCTTCGGCGGTAACGATGAGCCGGGATTTCTCGGCAGCTGCGAGAAGCGCTCCGCCATCAAGGGGCTTTATCGTCGACATATTGATCACACCCGCATCGATACCCTCGCGGGACAGTATGTCTCTTGCCTTGAGAGCGGCTGACACCATAATGCCGACCGCTACGATCGTCGCATCCCTGCCGAGGGAGAACGTGTGTGCCTTCCCGATCCTGAAGGTGTAGTCACTCGTCATGACACCCGGCACTTTCGGCCTCCCGAGTCTCACATACACTGGTCCCTCGTATTCCGCAGCGGCGTTGATCGCCTGCCAGGTTTCGAAGCCGTCGGCAGGCGCAATGACTGTCATCGCGGGCAGGACCCTCATCAGGGCGATGTCTTCGAGGGCCTGATGCGATGCACCGTCCTCCCCGACGGTGATGCCGCAATGGGTTGCAACGAGTTTCACGTTGAGTCGGGAGTAACAGATAGTCTGGCGGATCTGCTCCCACGCCCTTCCCGTCTCAAACACGGCAAAGGTGGAGGCGAACGGTACTTTCCCGGTTAAGGAAAACCCTGCGGCAGTGCCGACCATATCCTGTTCGGAAATGCCGATATTGAAAAAACGTCCGGGGAAGGCCTTCGCAAATTTCGCCGTCTTTGTCGACCCCGACAGGTCCGCGTCAAGCACCACCACCTGCTCGTTGCGCCCCCCGAGGTCAACGAGTGCCAACCCGTACGCGTCCCGTGTTGCGATCGACTGCCCGCACAGATCCTTAGCCGAGCGGGCAGGGGACATACTCACCTTCTTATCAGTTCCCATCTTCTCCTAACTCCCTCAGCGCAACGGCCAGCTCATCTTTACTCGGAGCCACGCCGTGATACTCCACCTTGTCCTCGAAGATCGACACTCCCTTGCCCTTCACCGTCCGCGCGAGGATCACAGACGGCTTGACCCTGACCCTTTCAGCCTCGTCCAGGGCGCGCACCAGCGCGGCCATATCATGTCCGTCGATCTCGAACGTGTGCCACCCGAAGGCCGTCCACTTCTGGACCACCGGCTCTATCTTCATGACGTCGGCACACCTCCCGTCTATCTGAAGGCTGTTGAGATCAACGATCGCACATAGGTTGTCGAGCAGGTAATGATGAGCCGTCATCGCCGCCTCCCACACCTGCCCCTCCTGGGTTTCCCCGTCTCCGAGAAGGCAGTATACACGTGACGGTATCTTGTCCAGCCTCAGTCCGAGGGCGATGCCGTTAGCGATCGAGAGGCCCTGACCGAGGGACCCTGTGGACACCTCCACCCCAGGGAGCAAGCGCGAAGAGGGATGGCCCTGCAACGGGCAAAAGAGCCTTCTGAGAGAATCCATGAGCGCGGGGTCGAAGTATCCCGAGAGTGCGAGCGCAGCATAGAGTACGGGTGCGGCATGCCCCTTGGAAAGGATGAACCGGTCCCTCATGGGCCACGAGGGTTCGTGGGGTCGATGCCTCATCTTGTAAAAGTAGAGGGCTGTGGCGATGTCGGCGGCGGAGAGGGATCCGCCGGTATGGCCTGACCCGGCCTGAGCGAGCATCTTGACTATGGACACTCTGACCTTGCGTGCCTGCTCCGTAAGGAAGCCGATGTCGGGAGATTGTGTCACAGGTTCCATCGCGCCGTGCTTGAGTGGACCTTATTATAGCCGATAGTACCCTAAAATGTAACACGCGCGTCGGAGAATCAGTGAAAAGATACAGAACCCGATAGCGAGATGCCGTTGCCTTTATCCGGAACCTCTTTTAGCCTTTCACACGGACGCGAGTGCTATGATTCCCCCAAGGACAAAGAGCCGATCCTTAAAGACCTCTGGCCTTTCCCTGAGGCCAGTGAACGGCACGTCCTTTGAGCCGGAGTCTATCAAGTCTTTCCTGATGACCGGCGCACAAGAAAAGAACACGACGGCGACCATGACGAGAAGGCATATCTTCTTGATGTCCCGGTTCATGCCATAATTATACATGGTGCCGGATCCTCAAGAAACCGCAAGACACGGGGAGTGGGGGGGGACTCAAAGACCCCCGCGATAGCGTGAAACAGCGATGACCTGCAGACAGGGCAGATGCAAGTGAATTCGGGTGAGAAGACCTGGAGGATTATAGACTCGGGGATATGCGACGCAGCTTACGCGATGGCCCTTGATGAGGCTATCGCGACGGCGGTGAGGGCAGGAGCATCCCGCCCCACGCTGCGGCTCTACGATTGGACAACGTCCTCAGTGAGCATTGGTGCGTTTCAGAAGATATCGGATGTCGACACCGAATACTGCACCACCCGCGGGATCCCCGTGGTGAGGAGACCGACAGGCGGGAGAGCTATTCTTCACGGGGACGAGATAACCCTGAGTTTTTCCTCGACCTGCGAGAAGCCTTTTTCACGGGACCTCATGGATACCTACCGCCTGCTGGGGGGTGTCTTCCGCGAATTCTTCAGGCGGCTTGACCTCGACGTCGAGATCATCGAGCAGAGAGACCACGGCACAGCGCGGTCGCGAAACCCGCTCTGTTTCTCCTCCCTATCGCCAGGCGAGCTACGCTGCAGAGGCAGGAAGGTCATGGGAGCAGCACAGCGGCGGTGGGGCGACGGATTCCTCCAGCAGGCAACTATCCCCCTTACTCCGGACCGGGAAACAGCCATCAGGGTGTTCAGCCTCCCGAACCTCTCCGGCGTGCAGGGGCCCGCAGGCCTCCGTGAGTTGGTCCCCCACATCCGTCGTCGTGACGTGAAGACCCTCTTGACAGCCTCCTTCGAGGCGGCCTTCACGGTTATTCTTGAGGAGTCTCCCCCTTCACCTCAGGAGGAGGAGCTTGCTCATCGACTGGCCCTTGAGAAGTATCTTGACCCACGGTGGACACTTCGGGGAGAGCGGGGTGGGCGGTCCTCCGATAGTATGAGAGACTCGATGCAAGCATCACAATACTGACATAACACTGCACGATGTAGACGATTACCTGGAAGGGCATCGAGAGCAGTGAACCCACATGAGGCACCAAGGCGAGGGGGGTACCGACCAGGAGCACCACGAAGCCTATCAGGATGTAGCAGAACATGAGAAAGCCGTAGAACGCCATCGAGGCGGGTCTTGCAGAGAGATACTTGAAACTGCCTTTGAATGCCGTGAGAGCCCGTGACCCCTCGAATGCAAGGTGGGCTAACCCGTACACTGCCACGGAGAGCATAGCAAGTATCAGGAAAAGACCGGCTGAAAGAAGCACGAGAGAAAAGAATATCCCTAGAAAAAGCGCGAGCGTCGCCTCATGAGCCTTCGCCATTTCGATGATAGCCGCCGCCCCCCCGCCGATCACACCGAGAATGAGCGCCAGTGCACCGAAGAGAATGCCTACAATGGTAGTGAAAAGAAGGAAAGGGAAAAAGAGTCTCCTGCCCTCCGCAAGAAAAGCCCCCGCGCTGAACCTGCTCACCCCGTCGCTGATGGTCCTCGCCAGTGACCCCACCGTCCCCGCGATCGTGAAGACCCAGACTCCCACGATCAGCATCAGATACACGAGGATGCTGAGCAGGATCATCACCGCCATGCCAAAATACTTCTGCAGAAGATCGGTGGATTGCCGGAGGATGCCGAGGACGTCATTCCTCATTATGTCTGTCAGATCAAGACCGAAAATGATGAATGCCACCGCGACCGGCACGCCGACCACAAGAAAGAAACTCACGAAGCTGAACATGGTGAAGACAAGCTGGACAAGCACGAGCTGCCAGTTCCTGTTCACCGCGTGCAAGCCATCCACAATCGCGGAAACGAACTGGGTGCTCACGAATTATTTCGTGCCTCGCGCGGGGTGAAATAACGGACCAAGAGAAAGATGTACGACAACACCACGGCGCCCTACCAGGATCCTTCGTTTACGCCCACAATCGAAATACCCTCCGCTTCAGCCATGCTGAGCATCTGATCCCGGCCCACCATGATGCTCCTGCCGGCTTCAAGGGCCAGCACAGAGGCTCTCACCTTTGCCATCGAGGAGAGCGTGTTCAGCCCGACGACGGGCACATCGAGTTTCATATTCTGCTGAGGCTTGCTCACCTTGACTACGACACCGCCGCCCTTTGCATAAGAGCCCCCGCGAAGAATCGCCTCATCGGTGCCCTCAATCGCCTCGACAGCCGTAACCGCTCTTTCCTTAACCACCACAGTCTGGCCGATGTCGAGCCTCCCTATCTCTTTCGCAATCTTCCAGCCGTACTCGATGTCCTTCCATTCTTCCCTTGTTGGCTTCCTCATGCTAAGAATGCCCTCCGGGGTGAGGAGGTGTGGGCTGAACGACGCGGTGTCCAGGAGGCGGATGCCTTCCTTCTCTAGCTCTGCCGCCAGGGCCCTGAGGAGCGCATCATCGCTTCGTTCTTTCAGCGAAAAAAGGAGCTTCATGGCCCTGATGTCGGGTGTCACTTTCTTTTTATAGAGGAGGGACTTTGGCACTTTACCGACCATCAGGGCTTCGGTAATGCGGTATGACTTGAGTGTCGATATGATCTCTCCGAGCCTGCCGACACCGAGCCATCGGGTGACGTCCGCCAGTCCTTCTATTCCGGGTGCGGCGAGTTCCTCCAGCGCTATGGCGACTACGCGGCAGCCGCGCTCCTTCGCATCTCTGCACAGTATCAGCGGTAACTCGCCTGAGCCGGCAATGAGCCCTACCTGCATATGCCCCGCTTGTTTTCCTCGATAAAGGTGACGAGATGCAGGACCTCTGGTATCGGGGGCAGCTCAGACCGTATCTTCTTGAGCGCCTCTTTCAGCGTCCTCTTTTCTCTGAACAGGATCTTATACGCCTTCTTAAGGACGGCGATGACCTCATCTGAGAACCCGTGTCTCTTGAGACCGATCTGGTTAAGACCGTACAATTTCGCACGAGCGCCTGAGGCTATCATGTACGGGGGGATGTCCTGACCGATGCCGCTGAACCCCCCGACCATCGCATAGGAACCGATTCGCGTGAACTGGTGTATTGCAACGATCCCCCCGATGACGGCATGGTCCTGCACGGTTACGTGCCCTGCAAGTGTCGCGGCGTTAGCCATTATAACGGAATTCCCTATCTTGCAGTCGTGAGCCACATGCACGTACGCCATGAGAAATGTGGAATCCCCGATCTCCGTCACACCCCCGCCCCCCACTGATGCCCGATGCACGGTAGTGTACTCCCTGATGGTGTTCTGCTTCCCGATCTTCGTTGCCGTCTTCTCGTCCCTGTACTTCATATCCTGGGGAGGCACACCGATGCAGGCGAAGGGATGGATCACCGTGCCCTCACCCACCTCTGTGTCCCGGTCTATTACCACGTTGGAGATGAGTCTGACCCCGTTCCTGAGCACGACGCCGTCGCCCACGATACAGTAAGGTCCGACAAAGACATCCCTCTCCAATTCAGCCCCAGGGCTGATAACGGCTGTCGAGTGTATCTGTCTTTCCATTCCCGGTCCTAGAGTTTTCTGTCGGCTACCATGGCGGTAAACTCTGCCTCAGTGACAACCTTGTCACCTACGTGGGCTGTTGCCGAGAATTTCCAGACGCCTCCCCTCATGTGGACGACCTTCACCTCAAACCTGAGCTGGTCGCCCGGCAGCACGGGTTTCCTGAATTTCACTTTCTCTATGCTCAGGAAGTACACCGCTTTACCCTCAGCCCCTGACTTGAAAGCAAGAATCCCCGCGACCTGGGCCATGGCTTCCACGATCAGGACGCCGGGCATCACAGGGTTATCTGGGAAATGGCCCTGAAAAAAGGGCTCATTGATCGTCACGTTCTTGATACCCACCGCCCTCACCGAGGGCTCATATTCGGTGACCCGGTCCACCATCAGGAACGGGTAGCGGTGGGGCATCAATGACAAAATGTCCCGAATGTCGATCATGCTTCCTCCCCTTCTTTGCACGGCTCATCTGAACTGTCACCCTTGCCGGTATCCGCTCTGACGGTGAACGCCCGTAAGGTTTCTTCGAGAGCCTCGATCCTTTTCTTCAGATCCGGCAGCTTGGCAAACACAGCCTGCGCCTTCAGCCATTCGCGGTGGGGCATCGGGGTTGTACCGGAATAGATCCCGCGCTTCATCTCCCCGAGAGCCCCTGACTTTGCACCTATCATCGTGCCGGATTCAATCGTCGTGTGGTCTGCAACACCCGCCTGTCCTCCCAGAATCACCCCGTCACCTATCCGGGAGCTCCCCGCTATGCCGACCTGCGCCACAATGATAGAACTCCTCCCTACCTGTACATTGTGTCCTATCTGAACAAGGTTGTCCACCTTCGTTCCCCTTCCGATGATTGTGACACCTGTGGTGGCCCTGTCTATTGTCGTGGCGGCGCCGATCTCCACATCGTCCTCGATCCTCACCGTCCCGACCTGAGGGATCTTATGGTGCACGCCTTCATCGAACACGTATCCGAACCCGTCGGCACCGATCACCGCCCCCGCATGAACGATGACCCTGTCTCCTATCGAGATCCCCTCACGAATGGTCACGTGAGGATAAATGAGGCACCTCTCTCCGATCACAGTGCCTCGTCCCACAAACACGCCGGGGAAGAGCACGGTACCTGCACCGATCTCGGTATCCTCGTCGACATAGGCGAAAGGATAGATAGTCACCTCCGCCCGGATTTTCGCGCTCCTGGAGACGAAAGCCCTCTCGCTGATTCCGAGCACTGGATGCGGCCTCACATAGAAGCGGGAAAGAAGCCGCGCAAAGCTCAGCTGGGGGTTCTTCGTGATGACCTGCGGCTCGTCAAGCTTTGCGATCGGTACGGCGCAGAGAAATGCGGACGCACGGCTCTGTAAGGCGGCGTTCACCCACTTCGGACTGGCGATATAGGATATGTCGCCTTCACGCGCGTCATCAAGCCCGGAGACTCCGCTGATCTCGACATCGCCCTCGCCGCGAAGTTCCCCGCCTATCAGCCCGGCGATGTCCCTCAGCTTCATTTTCCGGTCTCGCGGTCCGTAGGCCGCGGCTTAGTCGCGTGACCCACTACTTGCTCTCCTTTGCCTTTGATTCGTTATACCTCTTGATAAGCCTGTCCGTGATGTCGAGCGACTTGTCGTGATACAGCATGATTCCCTCGGCATTCTCGAGAACGAGGGTATAGCTCTCCTCCTGCCCTATGCGCGCGATGAGTTCCCTCAGTTCCTTGAGGATGCTTCCCGTAAGTTCATTCTCCTTCTTCTTCACTTCCTGCTGGGAGTCGGCGACCACCCTCTGGTAATCACGGATCATCCGCTCTATCTCTTCCTCCTTCGCTTTCTTGGCATCAGGTGATAGGATTGCCGCCTGCTTCTCCATGTCGGCTTTGGCCTTCTCGATCCCCTTGCCCTTCTCATCGATCGAGACCTGCTTCGATTTTATCACCGTCTCGAGATCTCCCTTAGCCCTCTTACCTGCTTCGGACTCATTGAGCGCCCTGAAGAGGTCCACCATGCCGATTTTTGGAACGTCGGCCGCGCGAACATCTGCAACGACGCCCCCCAAAAGGAAAATCAGAGTCGCACCACATACGATGAGCCACTTCTTCATTAACAACCTCCCTTAGCTACGCGTAGTCATACCTTTCACCGCAATGCACGGCAAACTCTCTTTCAATCAATAAGCTAAAACACCGAACCGAAGGCAAACTCGATCTTGCTTGCCGCCTCACCCGATTTCTTGGAAAGGTTATATCCCCACTCTATCCTGATAGGCCCCATTGGCGAGAACCATCGCACACCGGTACCGGTCGTGTATCTCAGGTTGCCTCCAAAGGATCCGCTCTCGAAGGCCCCTCCTGTGTCGAAGAATACTACGCCCTTTAGCTTGTATTCTGCGATGATGGGGAAGATATACTCCAGATTTACGATGAGCTCACTTGTCCCCCCGATCGGGTTTCCTTCCTGATCCTTGGGTCCCGCATCGCCGTAATCCAGTCCTCGGACCGTGTAGATGCCTCCGACATAGAAGCGTTCGTAAGGGGGGACGTCCTTGCCGAATATCCCTGTGGTATAGCCGGCCCTGCCTCGGACATTGAATGTCGTCACGTCGAATAAGGGGAAAAACCATGACGACTCGGCGTACCACTTGATAAATGCATTGTCGCCGCCCAGACCTGCGAACGTGAAGTATGAACTATTCCGGGAGCCTCTGAGGGGATCAAGATAATTGTCTCTCGTGTCACGGGCGACCGAGAAGCTCACGCTGCTCGTCACAGCGGTACCCTCCTGGTCTTTTATGCTGTCGGGCACGTCATCGTCCACGTCGTAAACCTTCGCTTTCTCAAGATTGTACGCGACGGACCCGCTCCAGTACTCCCAAAAGCTCTTGCCGAGGGATACGAGGAATCCCGTCGCCCTTTTGCTGTAAGCAGGATAAGTCCGTTGGTTGTTGTAGATGCTCGCAGAGAATAGGAGGGGTTTATCCAGAAACCAGGAGTCTCTGTAGGACAGCTCATAGAACGAACTCTGGCCTCCGAGTTCCCCGCGGATTTTTAGGTACTTTCCCTCGCCGAAGAGATTGCCCTGGGTTATATCCGCCATGCCTATGAATTTATCGACCGAACTGTATCCCCCGCCGACGCTCAGGAAACCGGTGGACTTCTCCTTCACCTTGATATCGACATCGACGACCTTCTCTTCAGGTCTCGGTTTCGGCGAGAAGTCAACAGTCTCGAAATACTGGAGGTTATTTAGTCTCTCATAGCTCCTTTTAAGGGCAGAAGCGTTGAAGATGTCCCCTTCATCCAGCCTCACCTCCCTCCTGATCACCTTGTCGATAGTCTTCGTGTTGCCCGATATCTCGATCCTGCCGATGCGGTATTTGTCACCCTCCTCGATTCGGTACACGACCTTCACGAGCTTTTTCTCTTCATCGGGCATGATGTCCGGCGAGACGGTCACGAGAGCATATCCGTTGTTCGAGTATATGTCGGTAATGGCGGTGACGTCCTTCTGGAGCGTGTCCCTCCGGAAAATAGTGTCGGGCTTGAGCCTGACGAGTTGCGAAACATCCTTCTCATCGAACGCTTTCACGCCTTCCACGGAAACCGACGAGACCTTGAACTGATCTCCCTCGGACACCCGCAGCGAGATCAGCATGCCCTTCTTGTTATCAATGAGCTCAAGCTTGGGTTCTGCCACCGTCACTTTCAGATACCCGTTGTTGTAATATAAGTTCCGGATCTGCTCTATGTCGGCCTTCATCACATCCTTCTTGTAATACCCGGTCCCTGTGATGAAGGAGAAGAAACCGCGCTCGGAAGTCTTCATGACCTTCTTTATCTGCTTGTCAGAGAGGGCTCGGTTGCCCTCTATCTCGATCTTCTTGATCTTAACGCGGTTGCCCTCCGTTATCTGAAACGTGACCGCGACATCGCTTTCGGTGATCTTTCTCTCTACGGGCAGTACCGTGGCGAGGTAGTAACCCTCGTCCTCATAATAGTTGCGGATCTTGATTGCATTGTCGTTGATGAGCGAGACATCAGCGATCGCGCCGGGGTTGAGGGTGCTGATCTCCCGCAATTTCGAATCCTCCACTTCCTTGTTGCCCTGGAAGTCGACCTTCACCACCGTGGGCTTTTCCGTGACCAGGTAAATCACTTTGATCCCGCCCTCGAACGGTTCGATCTCGACCTTCACGTCTTCAAAATAGCCCATCTTGTAAAGCGTCTTGATATCTTCGGTAGTCTTTTCTTGCGAGAGGGGTTCGCCGACCCGCTGTGAGACCTTCGCCCGTATGGCCCCTTCCTCGATTCGCTTCAATCCCTTGACTTCTATTCCCGTGACCATGGGCAGTTCCTGCGCGTAAGCCGGCACTGCCAGCACCAACACGATAAGGACTGCGCGGAACATCGGGGATAGCCTCATCATACCTGTTTCATCCTCAGGAAAGATTAGGGCACCGTCCTTCGCTGACGGCGAGGCAGTCGCCACAAGGGCTTAAGCCGATCGCTAGTATACCACAATCGTTTTCGGGGTTGCATAGCACATCGGAGACGCACACAAACACGGTCGTAAGCATAGCAGGCTCCTGCCTAGGAGAGGGCAGGGGAGGTACGCGAGGGGGGAAGAGAGGGGGAGTTCTGGTATAATATCGGTTGGTGTTCATCTTGGCTTATTGAGACGGTGATTGCGCCTCACGTGTATGCCTTCAGGCGCTACTGTCCCCGGCGATTCGTTTTCCCGGTTGAAGCACTCGGGGTCTGACACGTACCCTGATCAGCGGACGATAAGAGCATGCCAAAAAACATCCGGAACTTTTCGATCATCGCCCACATAGACCACGGCAAGTCCACTCTGGCGGACAGGTTGCTCGAGTACACCGGAGCCCTGAGCACCCGTGAAATGAAAGACCAGGTTCTCGACTCCATGGACCTCGAGCGTGAGAAGGGGATTACCATCAAGGCCCATGCAGTCCGTCTCCGTTACCGCTCCGACGACGGCACAGAGTATGTGCTCAACCTGATAGATACGCCTGGACATGTGGATTTCTCATACGAGGTGTCGAGGAGCCTCGCGTCATGCGAAGGAAGCCTCCTCGTCGTTGATGCCACGCAGGGGGTTGAAGCCCAGACCGTCGCCAACACCTACCTTGCGATAGAGCACGATCATGAGATCATCCCCGTGATCAACAAGATCGACCTGCCGAGCGCCGACCCTGAGCAGGTAAGGCACCAGATAGAGGATACGATCGGGATCGACTGCTCGGGAGCGATCCTCGCGAGCGCCAAGGAGGGCATAGGAACCAAGGACATACTCGAAGCAATCGTAGCCCGGATTCCCCCGCCTGCAGGCAGTGACGAGGAACGGCTCAGGGCCCTGATCTTCGATTCGTGGTTCGACAACTATCTCGGCGTGATAGTGCTCATCAAGGTAGTGGACGGCGTGATACGTCCGGGGATGAGGATACTGCTCATGGCGACCCATAAGGAATACGAGGTTTCCAAGGTCGGGGTCTTCACGCCGAAGATGGAGGAAGTCGGGGAACTCGCCGCGGGTGAGGTGGGATACCTGAGCGCTGCAATCAAGAATGTCGCCGACACCAAGATCGGCGACACCATCACCGCCGCCCGACTCCCCGCCGCCGGCGCTTTGCCGGGGTACCGGGAGATCAAGCCGATGGTGTTCTGCGGGCTATACCCTGTCGAGACCGTTCAGTACGAAGACCTCAAGGGGGCTCTCGAGAAGCTCCGCCTCAACGACGCCTCGTTCAGCTTCGAGCCCGAGACTTCGTCTGCACTCGGGTTCGGATTCAGGTGCGGCTTCCTCGGGCTCCTTCACATGGAGATCATAAAAGAGCGCCTGGAGAGAGAGTTCGGACTCTCCCTGATTAGCACCGCTCCCACGGTGAACTATCTCGTCAGCGCCATGGACGGGAGTATATCGTACGTCGACAACCCCAGCAAGCTGCCCGAGCGGTATCTCAAGATCGAGGAACCGTTTGTGAAAGTGGCTGTCTTCGTGCCTGAAGGGTTCATCGGCCCGATACTCGAACTTTGCCGGGAGCGGAGGGGGGTTCAGAAAGAGTTCACCTACCTGAGCAAGGAGCGGGTCATGCTGAGCTACGAACTCCCCCTCAACGAGATCCTATGGGATTTCTATGACCGCCTCAAGTCGTTATCGAGAGGTTACGCATCGATGGACTACGAGTTCCTCGGGTACAGGGCGTCCGACCTGGTGAAGCTCGACCTCATGTTGAACGGAGAGCCCATAGACGCGCTTTCCTTGATTGTTCATGCAGATAGGGCGTATTATAAGGGGCGGCAGATCGCAGAAAAACTGCGGGAGGTCATTCCCCGACAGCTTTTTGAGATCGCGATACAGGCCGCGATAGGCGGAAAGGTCATCGCCAGGGAGAGCATCAAGGCACTGAGAAAGAACGTGCTGGCCAAGTGTTACGGCGGCGATATCACCCGCAAGAGGAAACTCCTTGAAAAACAGAAAGAGGGGAAAAAGAGAATGAAGCAGATCGGGAAAGTCGAGATTCCCCAGGAGGCCTTCCTCTCGGTGCTGAAAGTGAAAGAATAGCGCTTGCCCGTAGAATTCCGGGTGCGCACGGCTCCGCACATTCGAGGACTGTCCACCACTATCGCTACGTCTGGGCGATACCGTGTCTCAAGGGGAAAATGCATGGGAGGCTGGGAATCTTACAATGAAGGCAAAACAGAGTAAGCTCTGGGAATACACAAAGGCAATCGGTACGGCGCTGATCCTCGCCCTGATCATAAGGGCATACGTGGTGCAGGCATTCAAGATTCCTTCCGGCTCCATGATACCGACCCTGCTCATCGGCGACCATGTGCTGGTGAACAAGTTCATTTTTGGAACCACCCTGCCCTTCAGCGACACGCGGATACTTGTATTCACGAAGCCGGAGCAGGGGGACATAATCGTCTTCAAGTATCCCGAAGATCCGAGCAGGGACTTCATAAAGAGGGTCATCGGCGTCGAAGGGGACATGGTCGAGTCGCGAAACAAGGTTGTGTACGTCAATGGGAAAGCTCTTGTCGAACCCTACGTGCAGCATACCGACAGCGCGGTAAGGACCGCTCAGCCGAGGGACAACTTCGGCCCCTATCTCGTCCCGAAAGGAAAGTTCTTCGTCATGGGCGACAACAGGGACCAGAGTTACGACAGTAGATACTGGGGCTACGTTGATCTGAAAGATATCCGGGGTAAGGCATTCATCCTCTACTGGTCGTGGGACAGCACCAAGACCTTGCCGAGACTGTCGAGGATAGGCAAACTCGTGCACTGACGGCAACGAGCCCCGTGGTGATCGACTGCTGGCCGGTCTGCCTGCTACTCGTGACGTTCGGACCGTGAGCCTCTTCACCAGGCGCGCAACTGATAACATCATGTTCACAGGACTTATACTTGAACTTGGAGAAGTCGTCTCGACCGCGAGGAAGAGCGAAGGGGCGAGACTGACCGTGACGGGACAGAACACGTCCCGAAGCGCGGCAGTGGGTGACAGTATTTCCGTCAACGGGGTCTGTCTCACTGCCGTGACGGTGCGGAGGGATGAACTCACCTTCGACGTCTCGTTCGAGACGCTGCGGAGCACCACCCTCGGGGCACTCAGGCGGGGCGACCGGGTGAACCTCGAACCTTCCCTTACCCCCAGTTCCAAACTGGGAGGCCACTTCGTCACAGGACATATCGACGATACAGGCAGGATCGTATCGAAAGTACCCGCAGGTGAGGCTGTCCGCATCGAGATCACCGCCTCCGCTGAGGTCCTTCAGTATCTCGTGAGGAAGGGGTCAGTTGCGGTGGACGGCATCAGCCTCACTGTCGTGGATGTGCTGGATGAGGGGTTCACCGTGGTGATCATACCTCACACTTTTGCCCTCACGACAATAGGGATCAAGAAACCGGGTGATTCGGTGAACCTTGAATGCGACATCCTCGGCAAGTATGTGGCAAAGTTTCTGGGAGGCCGCGGTGCCACCAGTGAGAAACTGCACGACCACACCGCCGATACACAACTTCTTACGGCCTTGAAGCGGTCAGGCTTTGTCGGACCCTAATATAAAAGCGAGGAACTCAAGATGCAGCGAGCAGCCGTAAGCATAGAAGAAGAGATGAAGGTGAGCTACCTCGATTACGCGATGAGCGTAATCATAGGAAGGGCGTTGCCTGAGGTGAGGGACGGACTGAAACCGGTTCAGAGGAGAATCCTCTATGCCATGTTCAGGGAAGGTCTGCTTCCGGGCAAGAAATACTCGAAGTGTGCAGGCGTGGTCGGTGAAGTCCTGAAGAAGTACCATCCCCACGGCGACGCCGCAGTATACGACGCACTCGTGAGGCTCGCACAGGAGTTCAACATGAGGTACACCCTGGTAGACGGCCAGGGGAATTTCGGGTCCATCGATGGAGACCCTCCCGCGGCTTACCGTTATACAGAAGCCCGTCTCGCGAAGATCGCCGAGGAACTCCTGTCCGACATCGACAAGGAAACCGTAGGCTTCGTTCCCAACTTCGACGAGACAACGGAAGAGCCGACTGTGCTGCCAACTCGCGTCCCGAACCTCCTCATCAACGGGTCGTCCGGCATAGCGGTAGGGATGGCGACAAACATACCTCCGCACAACATCGGAGAGGTGATAGACGGCCTCGTGATACTCATCGACGATCCGGCGGCGACAACCGAACAACTCATGAAGGCGATCAGTGGGCCTGACTTCCCCACAGGAGCAGTGATCCACGGGACTTCGGGAATACTCGATGCCTACGCCACCGGCAGAGGCCTCATCAAGGTGAGGGCGAAGGCGCGGATAGAGCGGGAGGCAAAGGGAGGTGACAGCGTCATCATCACGGAACTCCCCTATCAGGTGAACAAGGCACGCCTCATCGAGAAGATCGCGGAACTCGTCCGTGAGAAGCGGATCGAGGGCATTTCTGACATCCGTGACGAATCCGACAGGGACGGCATACGCATCGTCCTCGAACTCAAACGGTCGGAGGTGCCCCAGGTAATCCTCAACAACCTCTACAAGTACACCCAGATGGAATCGACCTTCGGCATCATCATGCTCGCCATTGTAGAGGGCAAGCCTGAGGTCCTGACGCTCCGTGATCTCCTCCGCTACTTCCTCCAGCACAGGCGGGAAGTGATCCTGAGAAGGACCCGCTTCGAACTGAGGAAGGCTGAGGAGAAAGCTCACATACTGGAAGGCCTGAAGGTTGCGCTCGACCACCTCGATGAGATCATCAGCCTCATACGGAAGTCGAGAACGCCCGAAGAAGCAAGAACAGGGCTCACCACGAGATATCCGCTCTCAGAGATCCAGGCCCAGGCAATCCTCGATATGCGCCTGCAGAGGCTCACCGGCCTTGAGAGAGAGAAGATCGTCCAGGACTACGAGGCGGTGCTGAAAGAGATCGAACGCCTGCGCGCCATCCTCGGGAGCGATGCTCTCGTCTCCCGGATCATGAAGGACGAGCTCCTGGAGATCAAGAAGACTTTCGGTGACGAACGGAGGACCGAGATTGTCGCCGAAACAGTCGAGCTCACCATCGAGGACCTCATCACCGAGGAGGAAATGGTCATCACGCTGTCCCACCTCGGGTACATCAAGAGGAACCCCCTCTCCATATACCGCAGCCAGCGACGGGGTGGCAAGGGGCTCACCGGCATGGAAACGAGGGAAGAAGATTTTGTCGAGCAACTCTTCATAGGCTCGACCCATGACTACATGCTGTTCTTCAGTAACCTCGGACGGCTTTACTGGCAGAAGATCTATCAGATTCCCGAGGCAGGCAGAACGGCGAAAGGCAAGGCCCTGGTGAACCTGCTCCCCCTCGTGGAGGGAGAAAAGATCACGACAGCCCTCAATGTCAAGGACTTCAAGGACGGCTATCTCGTGATGTTCACCAAGGCGGGGATTGTGAAGAAGACGCCCCTTGAAGAGTACAGCAACCCGCGAAGCAAGGGGATCATCGCAGTCAGCCTTGACGAAGGTGATGAACTCATCGCGGTGAAAAGGACCACGGGGAGCAACGACCTCATCATCGGCACAAAGAGCGGCCTAGCCGCCCGCTTCAACGAAGAGGACGTCAGAGCCGTCGGCAGGACGGCGAGGGGCGTGATCGGCATTCGGCTTTCAAAGAAGGACGAAGTGGTGTCGGCCGAGGTCGTGGAGGAGCGCACGAGCCTATTGACGGTCACCGAAAAGGGTCTCGGCAAGAGGACAAAGACCGAGGAGTATCCCGTCCACGGACGCGGAGTGAAGGGCGTCATCTCGATCAAGGTCACCGACAAGGGAGGCAACGCCGTAGGGCTCCTTCAGGTGCGAGACGAGGATGAAGTCGTTCTCATCGCGAACAGCGGCAAGCTAATCCGGACACGGGCCGGCAACATCTCCGTGCTCGGCAGAAATACGCAGGGCGTGAAGCTTATGGACCTCGAGGCTGACGACAGGATAGTCAGCGTCGGAAGAGTGGCCGAGGACTGATCATACTCCCCGTGCCAGCCTGTCTATCAGCAGCGGGGACAGCCCGTGGGACCTCATCTTGGACTGGGTCTTCTCCACGGGATAGGAGACACGATGAACGGTGATCGTCTCCCCATCGAAGACGGCGTAGCTTGCCCTCGGGTCGCCGTCCCGCGGCTGACCCACACTGCCCACATTGACTATGTACCGTTCGGTCTCACCGAGAGGAACCCTACTTCTATGAGTCACCATTTCTCCTGAAGGGAGTTTCTCAATTATGAACGGTTGATGGCTGTGACCGATGAAGCATATCTTTTCCTCGAAGTGATCGAAACTGTCCTCAGCGTCCCAGAGGGAAAAGAGGTAGTGCCACTTCTCCGGATCCCGAGGAGTCGCGTGGACGAAGAAGGCGTTCTTGTCGCGCAGTCCCTTCGAAAGGATGAACTTCTCCAGCGCGCCGCGCGTTTCCTCCGTGATCTTGCGGATGGTCCACTCTATCGCCTCCCGGGCGTATGGGTTGAAATCTTCGAGATCCGTCAGACCCAGAACGGCCCAGTCATGATTACCCGCGATGAGAACGCCGCATTCATCCTTCAGGACTCGCGCGCACTCATCAGGATCAGGCCCGTAGCCGACTGCATCTCCAACGAAAAACATCTGTGAGATCCTTCTCTTCCTGACGTCCTTCACAACTGCCATCAGGGCTTCGAGATTGCCGTGGACATCAGAGAAGACGGCATATTTCATGTCAGAGGTCGTTTGCAGGGGCAGAAGCCCGATTGTGGAAAATCCTATTCAGATGAGCTGGATGTGGGGCAGCACGAGGGCGCTGCCAAGTCTCTCGAGGGCACTCATTCTCTCTCTCTGGTGAGCGCATTGACACCCTGAGGACCTCCCGGTCGCTCCTTGGCGATCCGGTCGAGGATGCCGTTGATGAAGGATGCAGACTCCAGCGTCGAGTACTTTTTCGCGATCTCAATGGCTTCATTTATCGTTACCG
The DNA here is from genome assembly GCA_050257935.1 of Chloroflexota bacterium. GTDB lineage: Bacteria > Nitrospirota > Thermodesulfovibrionia > Thermodesulfovibrionales > Dissulfurispiraceae > JBLMXV01. The sequence goes on along the minus strand of JBLMXV010000040.1, from coordinate 7,249 downwards.
CCTCCGGGATATCCTGCCGGAAGAGGAGTTCGTAGGCGGCGAACCTGAGGATGTTCCGGTCAACGGCTGCCATTCTTCCTAGGCGCCAGTGCTCCGCAACGTCCTGCACGAGTTCGTCTATTTCCCGCACATGGGTGATGGTCCCCTTAACCAGATCTTCGGAGAAGCGCCGCACCTCCTCATCGTCCTCTCCCGTCTCTGCCCAAAACTCCTGCAAATTCGGAATCCCTCTCTGTTCCCCCTCCTGTTCGGCCACGTCCCTCACAAGGTCAACCCCGTACAGAAACTGCAGCGCGTACTCGCGGGCCTTTCGTCGTTTCACGGTCTACAGGCCTCTCATGACCCTCGCCATCTCGATCGCCGTCATCGCAGCATCCCAGCCTTTGTTGCCGGCCTTAGACCCTGCGCGTTCCACTGCCTGCTCGATAGTGTCCGACGTAATTACCCCGAACGCTATAGGCACGCCGGTTTCGAGTGAGGCTGCAGCAATCCCTTTCGAGACCTCCGCGGCCACGTACTCAAAATGCGGCGTCGCCCCCCGAATAACCGTCCCGAGACATATGACGGCATCGTAACTGCCCTTCGATCCGAGCTTTTTCGCGACAAGGGGAATCTCGAAAGATCCTGGAACCCTCACCACATCGACGTCATCGTCCCGCGCTCCGTGACGTCTGAGAGCATCAAGAGCACCGTCAAGAAGTTTCGCCGTAATGAAGTCATTGAAACGACTCACGACGATACCGAACCGCAGGCCCTCGGCATTCAGTTCACCTTCTATGAACCTCATCGTTCCCTCCGAATGGGATAATCGCTATTGTATCACACATGAAAGAGATCTCACTCATATACATCGCACATTAACGTACCGTTACTTTGCATGGCAGGACGCATCACTTCACATCCCTTCTGAATGCGATGAGATTCAATTCAGGTGACTTCTCATCGAATTCACTGGAGGTGCGGGTGCACCAGTGCCCTCAGGGGTGGTCTTAAGAGGAATAGGGTATCGCAACAGAAAGTTTCCGGCATCTCCTTCCTGCCCCATCGATCGCTCTTCATGCAACGCCATGGGTGAACAATGCAAGGCTAAGGATAGAACAGTTCGAACCTGCGTGTCCGAATGTTGATGAGTATGCCCGCAGCTATGAAGTTGCTGAGCAGCGCGGTTCCACCGTAACTCACAAATGGAAGAGGGACTCCCACCACCGGCATGATACCAATTGTCATTCCCACGTTCACGAAGAAATAGACGAAAAACATGGATGTGATGCCCACAGCCGCTAACCTGCCAAACCGGTCTTTCGCCTTGAGCGCCGTGTCAAGCCCCCTCAGGAAAAGCATGAGGTAAATTCCGAGAAGCAGGAGGCATCCCGCAAATCCCCACTCCTCAGCGAAGACGGAGAAGATAAAATCAGTGTGCTTCTCAGGCAGGAACCTTAGAGGTCCCTGTGTCCCTCCGAAGTACCCTTTACCGAAGAGCCCCCCGGAGCCCACTGAGATCTTCGATTGACTGAGGTGGTAACCGATCCCCGCAGGGTCAACATCGGGGTCTACGAAGGCGACCAACCTGTTCTTCTGGTAGTCCTTGAGTCCTTCCCAGAGAACATTCCCGACAAAAGGAACAGAGATGAGCCCTATCACAAGCGCTATCATGATGACCCTCCGCCTGAGCCCGACGGATACAAGCAGTACGACAAAGAGCGCAGTGAGCAGGACCGCAGTGCCGAGGTCGGGCTGCTTTATGAGCAGGGCCAGAGGTAGGACACCGAACATGACGACTCCGCGGACAGTGATCGGGCGCCCGGAGTTGCCGGCGGCGCTAGCGAGATATGAGGAAAAAGCGACGATGAATATGATCCTGAAAAACTCTGACGGCTGGAAGGAGACGGGCCCCAGGCTGACCCACCTCTGGGCCCCCATTGTCGTCTTGCCGATGACGAGCACACCGACGAGCAGCAGGATTCCGACTGCATAAAGCGGATATGCCAGACGTTGCAGCCACACATAATCGAAGCTGACAACAACCGCGAGTGCGACGACACTGACGAGGAGCCACACGATCTGCCTGAGGTAAAAATCGGAATGAGGCCCCACACCCAAAGGCGGACGGGTCGCACTATAGATAGTCACGAGCCCGATGATGGTAAGGGCCACCACGAGCGAAAAGGTGATCCAATCAAAGCTCTTCACCAACCGCCTGTCGATGCGAATCATGAGAGGACCCTCGCTTCAGTCCTGCCGATGGACGGAGCCGGTCACCTGGCCCTCTTCCGGCGGTGTCGATGAGGCCATGCTCGCCTTGTTCGTGAAATACCCGTCCAGAGCCTTTTTCGCTATGGGAGCAGCCACCGCCCCTCCTCCGCCGCCGTGCTCGACGAATACAGAGAGGGCTATCTCAGGATGCTCCACTGGTGCGAAGGCTACGAACCACGCGTGGTCCATGAACCGTTCACCGGATCCTTTTCCCTTGGAAGCCACCTGCGCGGTGCCTGTCTTGCCGCCGACAAGCGCGAGGTCGGAATGTGCACGCCGTGCAGTTCCATTGGGAGCGTTCACCACGTCGGCAAGTGCACTGGTGACAAGCTCTCTCGTCTTTTCGCTGAGGGTCAGTCTGCTCGTCTCGGCCCCCTCGCCCTTCAACAGAGTCGGGCGGAACAGCCTCCCGCCATTCGCGAAGGTTGAAGTCATTACTGCCATCTGAATCGGCGTGGCACTCACGAAGCCCTGCCCTATCGCCGACATGAATGTGTCCCCCAGATACCACGGCAGCCCCCTGTTCCGCCTTTTCCATTCAGCGTCCGGAATGAGGCCCGCTCGTTCTCTCACGAGCTTCACCCCCGTCTCCGTCCCAAGGCCCAAGGCCTTTGCGTACTTGAAGATCTTGTCGATGCCGAGCCTCTTGCCCACCTCATAGAAATACACGTCGCATGACTCCACAATGCCTCGGTGAAAGTCAACGACTCCGTGTCCTCCCTTCCGCCAGCAACCGAATGTCCATTTGCCGTAGCTCAGGCCTCCTGTGCAGTAGATTTTCGTATTAGGGTCGATCACGCCTTCCTCCATCGCAGCCACGGCCGTGATTATCTTGAAGGTCGAACCGGGCGGGTACTGGCTCTGGAGCGCCCTGTTAAGCATGGGTTTCTTGGGGTCGTTTATCAAGGCGTTCCACTGCTCAGGGGTTACCCCCCTCGAAAAGACGTTGGGATCGAAGGAGGGGTAACTTTCGAGCGCGAGTATCTCTCCCGTATCAGGCCTCAGAGCCACGAGCGCGCCGGCCTTCTCTCCGAAGGCGTCTGCCACCGCGTTCTGAATCGAGATATCGATGCTCAGCGTCATGTCATCGCCTCTCACCGGTGGCGTCTGTTGAATGAACCGCAGTTCGCGGCCAAGTGCATCCACCTCTATGATCCGTTCTCCCGGGATTCCCCGCAACTTCTCGTCGAATATCGCTTCGACACCCCATTGACCGATGAACATGTCAGGCGGGATACGCTTGAATTCGGGCTTCTTCAACTGTTCGGGGCTGACCTTTCCAAGATACCCCAGGACGTGTGCTCCGACCTTGCCGTAGGGATACTCCCTGCCAATATCGGTCTCGATGAACAGCCCGGGAAAGTCCGACCGGGATGCTTCTATCTTGGCAACCTCTGCGAAGCTGAGGCCCTGTTTGAGTTTCACCGGCACGAAGGGACTGTTATCCTTGCTTCCCAGCTTCTCGTCAAGTTCCGATCTCGATATGCCGATGAGGTCGGCGAGAGCCTGGGTGTCCACCCGTTTCTGAGCGTCTGGCGTGATGGAGACGCTGAACATGGGGATATTCTTTACCAACGGCACCCCGTTTCTGTCGTAAATGATCCCCCTCGGCGCTGTAGTCCTCACTATCCTGAGGCGGTTCTCCTCGGACATCCTCTTGTACTTCTCGCCGTCAAGCACCTGCAACTGCCAGAGCCTGAGCACCAGGAGGACCAACACCGCCACTACGAGGTAAATCCCGATCTTGATGCGAAGTGAAAACATGTCAGTCAGGATCCAGCGGCCTGAGAAGGACGCCGAAAGGCAGGGTGATGAGCGCCTGCACTGCGAAAGACTGGAGCATGCTGCCCCAGCCCACCGACAGATGGGTGAACAGAACCCTGAGTTCCACGCCGGTCAAACTGTCGAAAAAATTCAGGGAGAGCAACGCGCATACACCTACGACCGGGGTCCATCTGAAAATGATGTCGTTGAAGCTGAAGGTGGTGACGAAGCCGGTCATCCCCATGCTGAAAATGTGGGGCCCCACGATGCTCCCGGAAAGGATGTCCTCGAAGAACCCCACGGCAGCGCCGAACGCCGTGCTCTTCAACTCTCCGGCGACACTCTGAGGACCTGCGGACCTGGATGACAGGTGTCGCAACGCAAAAGCGTAGACGACCAGTAAGGTGAGGTTCAGGGGTATGCTGAAAATTGAAAAATGGGTCTGGAGAAGAAATGCGAGAGCTGCAAGAGCCGTCCATCGAATAGCCGACATTTCATTTTCCCCGGAGACCGGGCACCTGCCGGCCCTGCCCGGGTGCAGGAATGGCGGTTGACTGTCGAAGCACGAGCACCTCCTCTATGGTGCTCTCCCGCTGGAAAGGTGTGATGTGGATCTCCTGAAAGAACCCCGCTCCCCCCTCCTGTACCGATGAAACCACGCCCACCGGGATTCCTGCGGGGAAGATGCCGTCAAGTCCTGACGTCACGACAACTTCACCCTCCTTCACCTTGACTTCCGTGGGGATGTACTTTAACAGGCAATAGCCTTCTCCGGTCCCCGCCAGTACGCCTTCTGCCCGGCCCTCCTGAAGCCTCACCGCAGCGGAGAAATTCGGATCCCTCAACAGAAGGACCTCCGAAAAATGCTCACGCACTGAATGGATTTTCCCCGCCAGTCCTTTCACCGTGATAACGGCCATCCCTTTTGCGATGCCGGCATCCTCGCCCTTGTCCAGCACCAGGGTGTTGAGAAACCGGTCGTATCCCCGGGCTACGACCTTGGCTGCCGCAAGGTGCGCGTGCGTCTGCTCCTTTAGGGCGAGAAGTTCTCTGAGCCTCTTGTTCTCCTCAAAGACCTCCCGGTGATTACGGTTCTCTATCAGCGCCCTGGTCAGTTCGTCTTTCAGACGCTTGTTTTCCTCGAAGGCACTTACCCACTCCCCCACCGTGTCAACTATGCCGGCGCTTAGGCGGTTCAGGAGGTCAAACGGATAGGCGACCATGCGGAAAGGCCGCGAAGCACTCGCGTCGTACTGGAGGGTCATCACGACCAGGGAGATGAGGGAGAGTGCAAGAAAGATGAGCAGTCTCCGCTTGCCCCTTGTCATCAACTGGTGTGCAACGCGATCCTCTTGAGCATGTCAAGCTTGTTGAGCATCGCCCCGCAACCCCGCACTACGGCGGTGAGCGGATCATCCGGCACGACGACCGGGACGCCCGTGTGTTCCCGTATCACGATGTCGAGGCCCCTCAGAAGGGCCCCGCCGCCGGCAAGCACGATGCCCTTGTCCACGATGTCGGCCGACAACTCGGGAGGCGTATTCTCAAGTGTGACCTTTATCGTCTCAAGGATCACGGTGACACTTTCCTGCAACGCTTCTCGTATCTCGTTTTCGGTGATGTTGATGGCCTTGGGGATACCGGAGATCAAGTCCCGCCCCTTCACCTCCATCGGCTCGACCGCGTAAGTCGGATAGGCCGAACCGAGGCCGATCTTTATCAGCTCGGAAGTTCGTTCCCCGATCATCAGGTTATACTTACGCTTGACATAGGCCATGATCGCCTCGTCCATCTTGTCGCCGCCCACCCTCACGACTTTGCTGTACACTATACCGTCTAAGGAAATGACCGCGACGTCGGTGGTCCCTCCTCCTATATCGACTATGAGGTTGCCCGAGGGCTCGCCGACAGGCAGCCCGACGCCCACGGCAGCGGCCATAGGCTCCTCGATGAGGTATACCTCTCTCGCGCCAGAGGCGAGAGTCGCGTCCTTCACCGCCCTCTGTTCGACCTGAGTGATGCCGGAGGGGACTCCGATGATGACGCGGGGCGACACGAAACTCTTCCTGTTGTGCGCTTTGGTGATGAAGTACTTGAGCATCTCCTCCGTGGCGTCGAAATCCGCGATGACCCCGTCCTTCATGGGCCTGATCGCCACGATGTTGGCAGGTGTCTTGCCGAGCATCTCCTTTGCTTCAATGCCCACGGCGACAGGCCGTTTGTTGTCGCGCCTGAAGACCACCACGGAGGGTTCGTTACATATGATTCCCCTCCCCCTGACGTATACAAGCGTGTTAGCTGTCCCTAGATCTACTGCAAGGTCATTGGAGAACACTCCCAAAATTTTCTGAAAAAACAAGTTTAGCCTCCTGCCTCGGTTCTGTTGGTCATTATCTGTTTACGGGGCACACATCATCGAACTGCCTGCGCCGCGTGAAGCGGGTTACCCCTCGATCACCTTCGTATTGGCGAGATCATCACCGAGCCGCATGCCGTCCTTGTTGCCGACGATAAGGAGAAACTCAAGCGTGAGTATGAGGAGCAGGAAGGCCCATCCCACAAGCGGAATCTTGAACAAGAGCAGAGCGCCTGCAAGGATCGCGTTTCTCACTATGGAGTCCTTGAAGGTCCCCGGATTACCCGTCGAAAGGGCGATGACTTTCAGCCTCAGCACCTTCTTCCCCACGCTCCGACCCTCAAACAGCCCGTCGCTGATGAGTATATAGAGAAGGCCGGTGAGATATCCTACCTGGGGTACGATCTTAAAGAGAACTGCAACGACGATGAAATCAACTGCCTTCGCGATTGCCCTGAGCATTAAGTTGGCCTTACCGCTTCCCTCAGGCATCGGTAATAGTACCAGATGGGTTTCTGTATTTTCAAGGAATCCGCAGGTGCATCAGACCCGACGGGGTGACAAAACTGTCTTCCTCTGTGTTATGATATCATATTGTTTTTGTGGTTCTTTCCGAAACCGCGCACGGTCAGAGGAGCGACGAAATGGGATTTCTTGACAAGCTGAAGACCGGCCTCCTGAAGACCAGGCAGAACATGGTCGAGAGGGTTGAGGCCATCCTGCAGACGCGCAGGATAGATGAATCGACTCTCGAAGAGATCGAGGAAGTGCTCATCACCTCGGATCTCGGCGCCGATGTGACGGATGAGCTGATCCGAACGCTGAGAGAAAAAGTCGGGACAGGAGAGGTGAGAAGCCCTGAAGATGTCAGAGCGT
>JBLMXV010000039.1:0-25127 GCA_050257935.1 Chloroflexota bacterium | reverse complement strand
ATCTCTCCTGACGAAGCCCGTTCGACAAGCAAAGATTGTTTCAGAAACCCGCGGTCAGGGGGAGAAGTAACCTCGAGGCGTTGGCACTGGAGCAGGCGGTTCTCTCCCCGTTCATGCTGTCCAAAGATGGACTTGGCTCGAATGCGCCAGCCTTATCTATAGTTCTTTTGCGGCTAATCTGGCTCCCAGGTCAAATGCCTTCCGGCAATCTGCGGGAAACACTTCCTTTCGCCTCATTGCCTTTTTCCCGGGATCGAAACGACTCGCAACGACCTTAGAATAGTCTTTGAACTGGTAGGTATCAAAGCTCAGGAGTGATTCTGCGGCCCCGAATATGAGATTGAGCACCCTTTCATTGAGGCCAATGTGCTGGGCATAGCCGTACTCCTTCATCTGCTCCTCGGTCACATTCATTGTATAGATGAACGCCGACTTTATCCTTCTAGGAAACAGCGACTCCGGAGGATTGGTATAGGTCAGATAGGGGAACAGTAACCGCTCCATGAACGACTTCATCTCTCCAGAGACCGCCCCAAAATAGATCGGGGACCCTAATACAATGACGTCAGCCCTCTCAATTCTTCTCAGGATCGAGGTTAGATCGTCCCGTACGGCGCACCTGCCATAACTCTTGCCCCCGATTGTCTTACAGGCAAAACAGCTCTTGCATCCCTTGAATGTCAGATCATAGAGATGAATGAGCTCGGTCTCCGCCCCCTGTGATGCAGCTCCCTCGAGAGCTTTTCCAAGGAGCGTCGCAGTATTCCACTTCTTTCTTTGGCTTCCGTTAAATGCCACGACCTTCATCGAACCAACCTCCCCAGTTAACACCCCACGCGTGTCTCGGTAGGTTCATAGGTTATCATAGGTTGCCTCGACTATGCTCTCCGCAATGGTCTTGCTGTGGCAGACGTGCCTCTTTATGATCATAGGGAGCAGTTCTTCATAATTTAGAGACCACGCCGTCTGTGACGCCTCTGCCCTAATACCTCAGCAAAGCCATGACAGCCGAATTCAGGTTGTGACGTGTCGGATTTGATTTTTCACGCTGAGGTCGTGAATCATTACTCAAGACTCGAAATCTTCACTCCGGAGGAACCGTGAAATTCACAGGCATCAATCATCTGGCACTGGTAACCGGTGATATGGACAGCACGATCCGGTTCTGGAGGGACCTGCTCGGGATGAGGCTGGTCGCAGGCCTTGGGAAACCAGGCTACAGGCAGTACTTCTTCGAACTGTCCGGGACCACCCTTGTCGCCTTCTATGAATGGGCAGGTGCTGAGCCGGTTCCTGAAAAAGAGGCAGGGCAGGCAACGAGGGGACCCTTCGTATTCGACCACCTCTGCATAGAGGTAGAGAACGGGGATGCGCTCTGGGATGTGAAGGAGAGGCTCGAGGCTGCAGACATTTGGGTCTCGGAGGTCATCGACCACGGCTTCGTACACTCGATTTTCACCTTCGACCCCAACGGCATCTCACTAGAGATCAGCCACCCCGTGGCAGGTGTCGATCTGCGCGCGCACCCCGTTATGATAGACAAGACACCCTCAGAGGTCACCAGAGAGGGTCCCGATCCCCGGACCGACGCATGGCCAGTTCCGGAAGAACGAACGCCTGCTGAGGAAAGGAGGGTGTATCCCGGGGAACTGAGGAAACTGCTGCAGCCGGAAGGAAACGCCTGGGAAGTGTGAGTGCACGGCCGGCAGGTAAACCGCCGGCCGCACGGTATCAGACTTAGTGAACAGCCTCTCCGCCCGACTCTTCCTTGATCGAGACAGCGATCTTGTAAAGGATGGTGAGCACGAGGAAGCCGATTGCCCAGACCGCCAGACCGATGAACGTCTCGGGCAGCGTAGGCCAGTACTCGGTAATCCTCTCGAAAGTGTTGGGCACAAAGCCGCCCACGATCAGACCGAATCCCTTGTCGATCCAGAGAGAGAAAAAAACCGCTACCGACGCGATAGCAAGTACGGTCTCGTTCCTCCTGAGCTGGGGGAAGATGAGCAGGATCAGGGCAACAGCGGCAAGGCAAGTGGATATCCACATCATCGGCACAAGTTTGTTGTGTCCCTCGAGGCCTGCATAGAGATAGACGAATGATGAGGTGTGCCCCGGGATCGAGCTGTAGAACGCGGTGAAAAACTCCAGGCCGAGGAAGAAGACGTTCGTGATCATGAAGTAGGTCACGATTCTGCCGAGCGCCTGTATAGCTTCCTGACCAGGGTCGAACTTCGTGTACTTCCTCACGATGAGCGCGAGGATGATGAGCAGGGCGGGACCCGACGCAAACGCGGAAGCGAGGAATCGGGCAGCCATGATGGCGCTCAGCCAGAAGTGCCTTCCCGGCAGACCGGCGTACAGGAACGCGGTGACGGTGTGGATCGAGGGTGCCCATGCGATGGAGAGTATGATGAACGGCTTCACCCACTTCGGCGGGGCGATCGCCTTCTTCTCCGCGTGCAGCGTCGTCCAACCGACGAGGATGTTCAGGAAAAGATACCCACTCAGCACCATCATGTCATAAAACATCACCGAGTTCGGCGTGGGATGGAGTATCACGTTCAGCACGCGCAGGGGCTGTCCCAAGTCGACGAAGATGAAGAGCATGCACATGAGGACCGCCGGGATGGCGAGAAACTCGCCGAGGATGGTTATCTTACCGAACGCCTTGTAGTTGTGAAGATAGTAGGGGAGCACCACCATCACACCCGACGCGGCAATACCGACGAGGAAGGTGAACTGGGAGATGTAGAACCCCCATGACACGTCCCGGCTCATTCCGGTAATACCCAGGCCTGTGCTGAACTGCCTCAAATAGAACAGAAACCCTACGGCAATGAGCGCCAGGAGGAAAAAGACCCATGTCCAGTATCTGCGACCTCCGACGAGCGCTTTCTCAAGCATGTTCCCCACCTCCTATTACATAAAATACGCTGGGCCGCGTCCCGAGTTCGAGCTTCCGCTGGGTCGTGTAGTTGTCCTTCAGTATCTTCCTGATTTCCGACGCGGAGTCGTTGAGGTCGCCGAAGACGAGCGCGCCGTTTGAGACCTCGACGCAAGCCGGAATCTTTCCCACAGCGAGCCGCTCACTGCAGAGTGTGCACTTCTCCACCACTCCCTTCATCCTCGTCGGGTATTCAGGGTTCTGCTTTTTGACATACGGCCTCGGATCGAACCAGTTGAAGCTCCTCGCGCCGTACGGACAGCCAGCCATGCAGAACCGGCAACCGATGCACCGGTGCATGTCCATCATCACGAGGCCGTCAGCCCTCCTGAACGTCGCCTTCGTGGGACACACCCTGACGCAGGGAGGATTGTCGCAGTGGTTGCAGAGCACCAGGAAGGGCATGTGCTCGACCGCCTCGTTGAGGTACTTATGCTCGTGCGTAGGAAAGGCATTGGCGAATTTCTCAGTCCAGATCCACTTGATCTCCCGGGTAAAACTGCCTATGTCGGGGACGTTGTGGATGCTGTGGCACGCTTCTATGCATTTGGTGATATCACCATCGGTCTTGAACTTGTTCATATCTACGACCATGCCCCACCTCTTGCCGGTGAGGGCCTTGGGGTCCGGCGCCACCTGCGACGCCTCTACCCCCTTCCTGAGGAGGGTGAAACCTGAGAGACCAGCCGACGCTGCGACCACCGAAAAGCCGAGAGTCTTGAGAAAGAGTCTTCTGTTCATATCCATGGCTAGGCTTCCTCCTTCGGCGGTATGTGGCAGTCCCAGCAGTACGGCGTGACAGCCACATAGTTGTGGCACTGGTCGCAGAATTGCTTCTTGTTCGAATGACATTTCATGCAGGTGTTCTGGAGGCTCATCGTATAAGTCTTTCCATCAGCAGCAGTATAGATAGTGTTCCCGTCACGGACCACCGAGTCTCTCCAGTTGTTGAGCATCTGCATGTGCACCGTCTTCATCCGCTCTTTTGACTCGACGCATTTCTTCACTGCAAGCTGCTTTATGTAGGGGGTGTCCGTCTTCGGTTCCGGCTTGGGATAGGTCTTACCTGCGTTCAGCAGGTAAGGCAGCGTGACCAATCCTACGAAGACCACGAGACCTGCTATGATCTTTCCGCTGTCATACATCGCCTTCACCTCCCTTGCCGGGAAGGGGTTCGCCCCTGAGATTCGTTTCCCGCTCTTTTTCGCCCTTCATGACGAGCGCGTTACCCAGCATTTCATGGACCCCTGTCACCCTTACTCCCGGCACCCAGTAGTCCATCGCGGTCGTGAGTGTCGCACGGTCGATGGCGCAGATATTCGCGAGCATGTTCACACCGTGCTTCTCGTGGACATACCGCACCGCGTTCGCCCTCGGGAACCCTCCCTGCATTCTGAGTTCCATGTTTTCGCCCGCATTCAGACCGGTGCCGCTGCCGCAGCAGAATGTCTTTTCCCTGATCGTGTCCTCGGGCATCTCGTAGAAGTGGTTACAGACATGATTGATGATGTAACGCGGCTCTTCAAACAAGCCCATTCCCCTCGCTGTGTTGCACGAGTCATGGTAGGTTACGATGAGGTCGTCGTTTCTCGACGGGTCGAGTTTGAGCTTGTCGTGCCTGATGAGGTCGGCGGTGAACTCGGTAATGTGGATCATCTTAGTACTCCTGGCGTTATCGAACTTCGTCCCGGTGACAGGCGAGACAGGCACATCGAGAAAATCGGCCGGGCCGTTCCAGGTGTCCATGTACTGCTGCAGAACCCTCCACATGTGGCCGCACTCGCCGCCGAGGATCCACTTCACCTTGAGGCGCTTCGCCTCGGCGTAAATCTTGGCGTTGAGCCTCTTCGCCATCTCATTGGAGGTGAAGAACCCGAAGTTTCCGCCCTCCGAGGCGTAGGTGCTCCAAGTGTAGTCGAGGCCCAGCTCATGGAAGAGCAACAGGTATCCCATGGCGGTATACGTGCCCGGATCGGCGAAGAGGTCGCCCGAGGGAGTGACGAAGAGGATCTCGGCACCCTTTCTGTTGAAGGTCGGCTCCACCGTGATACCCGTGATGTCCTCGATGTCGCTGAGGAAAAATTCGATGCTCGACTTGATCGTGTGGGGCTCGAGGCCGAGGTGGTTGCCCTTCATGTAACAGTTCGCCACGGGCCCCGATATCCAGTCGGTGTTGAGCCCGAGGAGATTGAAGAACTCCCTCGCCATCATGGTAATCTCTGCGGTGTCGATGCCGTAAGGACAGAACACCGAGCACCGCCTGCACTCGGTGCACTGGTAGAAGTAATACCAGAGCTCCTTCAGCACGTCAACCGTGAGGTCCCTCGCCCCTGCTAGCCTGCCGAAGGTCTTCCCTGCGGTGGTGAAATACCTGCGGTAGACCGACCTCAGGAGCTCGGACCTGAGAACCGGCATGTTCTTCGGATCCCCCGAGCCGATGAAGAAGTGGCATTTGTCCGCGCACGCGCCGCATCTCACGCAGATGTCGAGGAAGAGCTTGAACGAGCGGTATTTGCTCAAGCGGTCTCCGAAGGCGTCGAGGACGATCTCTTTCCAGTTTTCGGGGAGTTTCCAGTCCTCTTCTACGGGAGACCAGTCGCGGGCATTCGGGAACTCGACGGCACCGAGGTTCTTCGCCTTCGCGCCCCAGCAGAAGGTGTGCTCCTTGAAATTGACAGGAGTATCCATCCACTCGGTCGGAGGAGGAGTATAGCTCACTGCCCCTGCAAGCTCAGTTGGTTTCTTGGTGAATTTTGCCATGGCTACTCCTTTTCTACTGGTAAGCCAGCATTTTTCATTTTTTCCCTGAAATCGTTCTCGTACTCCTCGTATGTGTGGACATGCACAGGATAGTTCCAGGGGTTGATGTGCCGGACCATGCGGCTATTGTTTGCGAGGTTCCTCGTGGGACTGAGGAACACGCCGCCCAGGTGCATAAGTTTGCTGAAGGGGAAATACATGAAGAGGACGCTCACAAGGAAGAGATGGACATAGAAGATCCAGCCGATCCCCTCGGGGACCGTCGGCCTGAATGTGACGAGTCCCATGGCCAACTGTTTCACGCCGACGATGTCGACCTTGAGGAAGTACCTCATGACCACGCCGGAACTGGCAATGGCCAGTATCAGAAACAGAGGGAAATAGTCGGCAGGGAGCGAGATGTACTTGACCTGGGGGATTACAACCCTCCTCAGGAAGAGATAGGTGACCGCCGCAAGGATGATCCCGTCGGTGATGTAAAAGAGCGGCACTCCGAACTGAAAGAACGAGTCGAGTGTTTCAATCAGCTTGATGGGCCCCGGTGTCTGCTGGAGGAAGAACCTGAAATGCCTGACGAGGATGAACAGGAAGGAGTAATGGAAGGCAAGTCCTGCGAGCCAGAGCCATTTGTCGGACCCGTAGACCACCCTGCCCCCTTCCCTCATCTCAGATTTCAGGTTCCTGAAGAGCGACCGGAAAAGGAAGATTTCGAGGGCCATCCTCGCAACCACCCCCCAGGTGGTTGAAGGATTCTCGATCTTGTTCTGCTTGATCCAGGGCAGCGACTGCTCCTGTCCGCACGTCGTCGGTATCCGGAAGGGCACGGGAGAACGCCCCCACTGCACCACCTTGAAGACAAACCCTGCCACGAAGATGAGGAACGCCGCGTAGGGGATGATGACACCGAAGAGCACGCCCATGTGCGCCTGCGCTCCGATGAAGGCAAGCAGGGCCAGCACTGCGACCGCTATAAGGGGAATGACAATTTTCATGGAGTTACCTCTCTCTTTGAATGGTTACACTGTTCATGCCGACTCTCCCCTGACGTCGGGGTCCTCCGGTTTTGCCTCGCCCATCCGATTCATTCGTTCAATGAGCCTGAAGGTCATATTCCTCGCCTCGTTCGCCTTGAGATCATAGATCTTTTCTCGGGACTTCATGAACAGGTCGAAAGCCATGAAGGTCAGCTGGTCCACCTTTTCCCCGAAGGAGAAGAACTCATCCAGGACCTCTCCCAGCGCCCCCTCCGCTGCAATCATGTTGCGCACAATACTGTTCAGGCCTCCTATGAACGAAACGGCCTGCGAGGGGGTGAAGTCCTGCACCGCCCGGATCCGTATGATGTTTTCCAAAAAGGGGGTAAGGCGCTCCGGGGCTGCCTCTCCGACAAGCTCGTCGTATACGCCCTCCAGCCCCTCCCGGATCGTCGCACCCACGGGATTCGCAAAACGGTTTTTCTGCTTTCGTATGAAGAGCGCGGTCTCGGGGGGGTAAGTGTTGATGACTTCGTCGAACCAGAGGACCAGGATCTCGTTTCTCTTCCGGGAGAGGAGATCCAGAAGACTCATACGCCGCCCTCTCTTTCTCCTGTCGAAAAGAAGCGCCGGCGAGACACGTTCAGGCGAAGGGAAAATCCGTTGAGAAGATGTGACACATCTCCGGGGCGCAACGGCGTCTCATGCAGCGGTGCAAAGAGACCACTCTGTATGCGTCCATACGGCAGTTTCTTATCTCCTCAAGGCGAAACTGAGTTAGAAGGGAGGTGAGATAGGGGGCCCTATCTCACCATCTTTGGCAACTCTACACGCACCCTGTCGGCTTCGGTAGTCCTGCGTAACGGCACGCCTGTTTTGCAGGTCCGTCAGGGAAGAGTTGATAGAGGTACTTGGTGTTGCCCTTTTCCGGCCCCATCACCTTACCAATCTCTTTCACGAGGATCTTGATCATCGGAGCTATCTGATACTTCGCGTAGTAGTCTCTCAGAAAGTTGATAACTTCCCAATGCGATTCAGTCAGGGCGAGCCCGTCCTTCTCAGCCATGAAGGTGGCAAGTTCCGGCTGCCATTCGTTGAGATTCACCACATAGCCGTCCTCGTCGATTTCGATCTGCTTTCCTTGGAAGTCAAGATATCCCATTTCTTCCTCCTTTCTGGGATTTTTTTTGCAAGCATTATAGCATTACTACATGCTGTTGTTCAAAGGTGCTAATTTCTAATGTGCATGACAACTTAATATAGACCCACTGCCGCGGTCAAATTAATAAAACTTATGCCTGCATTTGATATTTTTATCTATCCCTTCATCGCCTCCTTTGCAATGTCAGCAACCTTCACAGTATGCAAGTGCCCGTCCCGGTAAAAGGGGATGGGACTCTCATCCGTCAGCAGCGGCTCCAGACCGATCGTGTGTGTGTTCGCGAGGCAACCTGAGAGCCACGCTGCGTATCCCCGGACAACGGGACTCGAGTCTTCCAGGAGAGACGGGATGTCCTCCTTCACAAACCCCACGAGGTCAGGCCTCACCTCCGCAACCCTGGCCATGCCCCACAGAGTGCTGTCCCTGAAAATCTCTTCCTCGTGGTATGACCAGAGAATGGGGATGATGTCGGAGAACTCATCGGGGTCGGTCCTGATGATCTCCCCGAGCATCTCCGGGGCTGACCATCCTATCCCGCCAGATTCGTCCGTCATCATCCAGAGCAGGCGACGTATGGTGTCTCTGGCTGCAGAGGGGTCTTCAGTTGAGAGTGCCTGTGCGGCATACCCCATCGCCTCTATAGCCCTCCATGCCGTGACGCTCTGTTTATCATAGCTCAAGGAGATGAGCTGACTAACCACGCGCCTGTCAGCCAGCGAGAGTGCCGCGATTTCGTCAAACGCGCTCTGTTCAAGAAGGCTCTTGATCGTGCTTTTTGTCGCCATGCCCGGGGTCTTCGCAGTCCTTCTCAGGACGCTGCAGACGTCCTGTTCCCCTTTGAACGGAGCTTCACGAAGACGAGTTTGCCCATGCTCCGACGTGAGCTTGAATACAGCCGCTTGTGGCTCTTTATGTCGTAGTCGAAGTCCTCGTAGAAGTAGTCCTTGTCAGGGTCCAGCAGGTGCACGTCCCGGTCTCCCTTCATAAGTGCCAGCGCTTCCAGGTACGCCTCCCCTCCCCCATGGCCGGTCGGGTCACACACAAAGATGGCGCCGCATTGACACGTGCCGCCGAGCACTTCACCGAAATCGGTCTTCGTTGGTTCCGGCCGCATTATCCGTCTCGCGCAGAATGGGCATTCAGGCGTGTCGTCTCTCATTACGCTCCTTGTATTCCCTCGCTTTCGATATGAGGCCTTCTGCCCATTCCACAGCACCCAGGGCGTGGACATGGGTATACGTGCCGAAGACATTTTTATAACAGATTCCGTCTTTTTTATCCACAATGCCCTGCCCCCTTCTCATGGTAAAGGCCATGGTGAGGCCGTCCTTCTCCCTTATCCGAGTAACCTCCGAGTAATGAAACTCATGGCCGTGAAGCACCGTGCCTACGGGATAAAAGGGGTTCATGTCCGTCACCTCAACAACGGTGTACCCGTGGGCCTGGGGCTTCCCCCTCATCTCGAATGCGAGGGGAAGCAGCCCGACCATCCGGTGCGTCCTGCCGCCGACCGAGATCTCCTCCCCGAGGAACATGAGGCCCCCGCATTCCGCATAGATAGGGAGCCCCCGCTCTCCCGCCTCCAGAAGCGATTCCCGAAACGCCTCATTCTCGGCGAGCCGAAGCGCATTCGTCTCCGGAAACCCGCCGCCGATGTAAAGAGCGTCAACACCGGGGAGAACTCCTTCATCGAGGGCATTGATCATCCTCAGCGAGGCTCCGCACTTTTCCAGTTCATCGAGGTTTTCGGGGTAATAAAACTGGAATGCCGCGTCCTTGATGACGCCGATTGTCACTCCCTCTCCGTGCAGGCCGCAAGAGGCATCGCCAGGAACTGCAGCGGCGTCCTCGCCTGTCTCCGCCGCATTCGCGACAGGACCTGCGCCGGAGGCTATCTCATGAATTGCCCCTACATCGAGATACTTGGCGGCGATCTCATCGATGAACCTGATCGCCTGCGTCACGTCATGATGCTCCTGGTACGGTGTGAGTCCCATGTGGCGTTCGGGGAAATCACCGGACCTGAATCTCGGTAAGGCACCCACCACCGGCACAGAGCAGTAACTCTCGATGGAAGACCTGATGACCGACTCGTGTCGGCTACCTGAAACCTGGTTGAGGATGACACCCCTGATGGCGACGGCTTCGTCGAGCTTCATGCATCCGAGCACGAGCGCGGCGGCCGTCCTGGTGATCTTCGTGCAGTCCACAACGAGCAGCACGGGAGCATTAATGAGCTTCGCAAGCTCGGCGGTGCTGTAGCTCCCTTCGGCGTCGACGCCGTCATGGAGCCCTCTGTTGCCCTCAATGACCGCAACATCGCCCGCGGAATGAGCAACGAAAGAGGCCACAAGCCGCTCACTGGACATCAGGAAAGGGTCGAGATTGTAGCAGGGCGTCCCTGCGGCGAGAGCGAGCCATCCCGCATCTATGTAGTCAGGCCCCTTCTTGAAAGGGACAACCCTCAGCCCGCGGAGCAACCTGAGAACGCGGATGACTGCGAGAGAGGCTGTCGTTTTGCCGGCTCCGCCCCTGATGCCGGCCACGACGAGACGGGGAAACTCGTTCATCCACTATTATACACCGGGTGAGACGGACATCCGCAGGCTCCGGAAGCAAGAAAGGCGGCTCTTCCAGAGAAGAAACCGCCTCTTGTTGAATACGACCTGTACGCGGTGTCTACATCTGCCCCTTCTCTTTGAGGTATTCTTCGCTGGGGATCTCAACGGAGCTCGCGCCGCCGGCGTAGGAATAGCAAAGCTTGCCTTCCTCGATGAGCCCCCGGAGGACGGTCTTGCATTCTTCCTTCTCCACTCCTGTCTCCTCGGACACGAGCCTGCACACGTCCTTCTCTTTGAGTTTCTTCTTCCCCTTGGCTTTTTCCAGGACTTCGAAGATCTTTTTCTGTACTTCAGCAGTCTCCATTATTTTCACCTCATCGATTGGAAGGGCGGGATGAGCACGCGCTCATCCCGTCCAAATATTACCACTTAAAGGTGGATGCGGTCCTCATCGTGTCTCTCATGAAGGTGAAATCGTCGATGTGCTGGTGGGTGAACTCGATGCCGGTGATCTGGAAGAAACGCTCCCACCCGATCCTGTCGATCCACTCGCCGACTCTCTCATACTTCTTCGCATCCTTCGCGTAGCATTCGAGGATGTGCCTCACGGCGGCGACGACCTTCGGCCATCTCGGCGGCTCGTTGGACATGAACGGAATGACGAGCTTCGAGAACTTCGGGTTGCTCCGCTGGCTGCCGACCTTTCCGCCGACAACGATGGCGATGCCGTCCCTCTCGGGGTCCTTGATAGGCAGCGCCGGGCAGACGGTGAAACAGTTGCCGCAGTACATGCACTTCTTCGGGTTGATCTTGACGCTCTTCTTCGCGGGGTTGGGGCTGATCGCACCTGTGGGGCACGAGGAGATCGTGGTCGGTATCTCGCACATATTTGGAACCAGCTCGTCATTGGGGACAGGCACCAAGGTGTGCACCGCGACGATCGCGATGTCGGAGCAATGCACGGCGCCGCACATGTTAACGCAGCAGGCGAGGGCGATCCTCACCTTGTTCGGGAGATCCTTCGTGGTGAAGTAGTCGATGAGATCATCCATGACCGCCTTTACGATACCCGACGCGTCCGTGGCAGCGCTGTGGCAATGCACCCAGCCCTGGGTGTGGACAATATTGCTCAACCTGTGCCCGATGCCACCGGACACAAAACCCTTGTCTTTCAGGGCCTTCTTTAGAGGCTCGATTTTGCTCTGATCGGTGGTCATGAACTCGACATTGTTTCTCGAGGTGAACCTGAGATATCCCTCACAGAACTTGTCGGCAATGGCGGCAAACTCCCTGATTGTTTCGGTCGCGAGGATCCTCGGGCTCCCTACCCTTACCGTGTACACCTTGTCGCCGCTCTCGGCAACGTGTACCATAACGCCGGGATCGATCTCCTCATAGTATTTCCACTGCCCGTAGTTCTTCTTTATGACCGGCGGCAGGAACTGATCATACTTAGGCGGGCCTATGTCGGTGCGTCTCTGCGGTAATGCCATATCTTCCTCCTTTTTCCGTTAATTTCGCAATCTATCGTTAAAATGAGTATTTTCCGGTCTTCTTCTCTTGCGCCTCTTTGGCCTTGATCTTCTCCAGGTCCTCCTCCTGGAAGAACCAGAAGGGATCTTTTCTCGGCTCCTTGATCTGCTGAGGCTGCGGGGGCACGCCGATGTAGTCGAGGAACGACCTCATGCCGTCCCTTTCGATCAGCTCGCCAATCCTTTCCCTCGCTTTCCCATTCTCGTCCCACCACTCTAGCATCTTTCTGGCCATTTCTATGATTTCGGTGTAAGGATGCTCGACCTTGATGAACGGCACGATGACCCACGAAAGGAGGGAGCCGACGACGATCGGGGCCTTGCTGCCGATACAGATGGTAGCGCCCTTTTCGTCTCCCGGCCTGAGGGCCTTCGTCATCTTCGAGATGCAGTGCATGCAGCGGTTGCAGTTGGAATTGTCGATCTTGAGTTCCTTGCCGTCGTAGCTCATGCAGTTCGTGGGGCACATATCGACGATCCACTTCTGAACGTCCGTACCGTTCTTCGCATACCACTTCACCGCATCCTGATCGATCTTTATGTCGCCTTTCCAGGTACCGATGATTGAACAGTCAGCGCGGGCAATTGCGGCGACACAGTCAGTCGCGCACCCTGCGATCTTGAACTTGAACTTGTACGGAAAGGCGGGGCGATGCATTTCGTCCTGAAACTCCTGGGTAAGCTCATAGCACAGATCGAGCGTGTCGATGTTGCTCCACTCGCATCTGGCCGGTCCGACGCAGCAGCTCGGGGTCCTCATCGCCGAACCTGAGCCTCCAAGGTCCCAGCCTCTAGACGAAAACTCCGCAAACACCGCCTCAAGTTTGTCCGTCGTCGTGCCCAGGAGGATCATGTCGCCGGTGGATCCGTGCATGTTGGTGATGCCGCTTCCGTACTTATCCCAGATATCGCACACGGTCCTGAGGGCGTCACTGGTATAAAACCATCCCGAGGGCTGGTTGATACGGACCGTATGGAAATGTGCCACGTGGGGAAACTCGTCAGGAAGCTCAGAGTACCTCCCAATGACTCCACCTCCGTATCCTCTCACGCCGACGATGCCGCCATGCTTCCAGTAGCCTACCTTTGTCCTATAGGACTTCTCGAGCAGGCCGATCTCGTCAGCAGCCATGTCATTCCATTTGGCGCATTTCTTGATTTCTGTGACGAAACTCGGCCAGGGACCCTTCTCGAGTTCGTTCAGTAACGGTGAATCGTACTGTTTCGGCATAGAATCCTCCTCTTATTGTGGTTTGTACAGACAGAGTACCCCTTTAGGCCTTAAAGCCTACTATAGTGGAGTGTCAGCCGTCAAATAAAAAAAAGTTATTGCCGCATTAACAATCATTAATAGCCGGCAGGATGCCATCCCCCTGTCGGTCCGGATATGCCCCTTTTCAGATGCCCGTGAAACGGACGCCGGCACAGCCTGCATTACGGAGCAGGCCGCAACGCCTCCAATCCTTCCTAAATTATGAGATTCTACGTGGGTCTGTCCACAAGTTACAGGTACGTGTCATTCCCGCGAGCCCCGGACGAGCCGGAACAGGCTCCACGCGCCGGGAATCCTTACTTTTTGAAAAAGATTCCGGACCGATCCTCGACGGTGCGAGAACGAGAGTCGGAATGACAGAGACCGGGTTGCTCAGACATCGAATCGCCCTCCACCAGCGGGCTTGCGACCAATAACGTTTCGCAGCAGAAAGGTTTCGGCATCCCCGCCCTGCCCCATGCAGCGCACTTGTGTAACGGCGAGGCGAACTCAAATGAGACAACCTTGCATTTCACGGTGCTGAATTCTATCATATGACGATATGGCCGGTACTCTGGATCTGTCACCGGTGCTGCACGCTAATTCTCAGTGACATGCTTTGGAGGTTCCATGCTCGACGCGCGCTTCGTGAGAGAAAACCTGGACAAGGTGAAAGACGCACTCACTAAGAGGTCATATGATCTAGATCTCTCCGAGTTCACCCTGCTGGAGGAAGAGAGGCTCGGGATGCTCAAGGAGTCAGAAGAACTGAGAAATAGAAGGAACATTGCCTCGGAAGAAATCGGGCGGCTGAAAAAGAAGGGGAAAAGCGCCGATGACCTCGTCACCCAGATGAGAGCCGTCTCGGACAGGATAAAAGAGATGGACGAGACGCTCAAGGGAATAGAGGAAAAGACCCTCGCCTTTCTCCTGAACGTCCCCAACATCCCCCACGAATCCGTGCCAGTGGGGAAGGATGAGACTGAGAACGCAGAGGTTCGCAGATGGGGAGAACCGCGGGAATTCGATTTCGCCCCGCTGAACCACTGGGACATCGCAGAGATGCTCGACATCGTAGACTTCGAGAGGGGAGCAAAGATAGCAGGTGCGCGGTTCTCTCTCATGAAAGGCCCCGGCGCGAGACTCGAGAGGGCACTCATGAACTTCATGCTCGATCTGAACTCATCGAAGGGGTACAGGGAGGTCTTCCCCCCCATCCTCGTCAACAGAGAGAGCATGACCGGGACCGGGCAGCTTCCGAAGTTCGAGATGGAGCTTTTCAGGACAGCCGACCCGGAGTTCTATCTCATACCGACTGCCGAGGTCCCGGTGACGAACATCCACCGGGGTGAAATACTGAGAGAGGAGCAGCTCCCCCTCTACTACACTGCTTACACGCCCTGTTTCAGACGGGAGGCAGGCTCGTACGGGAAAGACGTGCGGGGGCTGATACGACAGCACCAGTTCAACAAGGTCGAACTCGTGAAATTCACTAAACCGGAAGACTCCTACGCAGAACTGGAGAATCTGACTGCAGACGCCGAGGACATTTTGAGAAGGCTCGGCCTCCCCTACCGGGTAGTGGTCCTCTGCACCGGCGACATGGGGTTTTCAGCTTCAAAGACCTATGATATAGAGGTATGGCTGCCGGGTCAGCAGCGTTACCGCGAAATCTCCTCATGCTCGAACTTCGAGGATTTCCAGGCAAGGCGGGCCAACATCCGCTTCAGGAGAGAGGGGAAGAAAGGCACGGAATTCGTCCACACCCTCAACGGCTCAGGTCTCGCCATCGGCAGGACCCTCGTTGCCGTCCTCGAGAACTACCAGCAACAGGACGGAACGGTCACCGTGCCGGAAGCACTGAGACCTTATATGGGAGCGGAAGTCATACGATAAGCACGAACGCCATAGTCGAAGGTCGGGATTGTTTGTCTTCCCGGATTAGGTGCTTCCCAGATGTCGTTCCAACTCTTTCCGCGCTCGGTCCGTGGTCTTAAGTTTCTTCACAACGTGGAGCTGAACATTCAGCATCGAGAGCCACGGCCCGAGGACCTCTTCCACTTCGTGCTTGCTCACAACGATCTCCCGTGGTATCGCGAGGGTATCTTCTATGCACGAGACGAACCTTTCCCCAAACACCTTGCGGCTCTTGTCGGTTGACGTGAGGTGCATCTCCAGAATGAGTCCCGACTCACTGTCGACGACCATCATCACATACGGGAAGAACGGCCGGTCACCCTCGAGGACAGGAGTCGGCACGTGGAAGAAATCAACTTCCCACCTTGCCTCGGTCCGTCTCGCTGTCTGCCGCAACCTGCGGAGGCGAAGCTCGTCGACAGGCACCGGCTCTGGCCTCGCTTTCGCAAGAGGCGCCGGCTCTCTCCATTCGTTCTTCCAGTCAACAGCGCTGCCCTCGATCACAGGGACCCGGACAAGGTAGAGCCCTTTCTTGGGCGGCTTCAGAAGCTGCTCGTTGTCCCTTGCCCGCAAGGATACCTCTGTTGCCTGGTGCAGCGCATCAGTCATCCAGAGCACGCCGTTTCTGTCGAGGAACCAGGGAAAGTAGCCGGGTTTGTGATCTCGAAACACCGGCCATGAATTCCTGCCTCTGAATTTCAGCGCGAGGTCTTTGATGAGCTGCCGGTCTTCCTTTTCGAGGTCCTCCCTGTCATCAAAACTGACGAGGAGGGCGTCCTGGATGTAAATAACCTCGGGATCACCGGGCTTGATCTCTCCCTTCCGGATCCTGTCATGGACCCGCAGACCCTCCGTGCCGCGGTACACCGCCATGCCAAAGAGCTGCCCAATCTCTCCCATGATGCAACAATACCCGATACGACCATCCTGCCGGTTTGCAACACCGAATACGTCGGTTTCCTTCATCCACAGCCACGGCTCGATCTTCTTGAATTCCACCGCGGCGGCGTACAACGCTCTCCAGTCATCGAGTGAGGTAGTGGCTTCTTTCAATTGGGTGTCCTTTCTACAGTCTCGATACGGTAGTGTTGGCGCGGGAAAGCAATTGCTGTCATCGCGAGTTGTCTTGCCTGGCGACTATTTCGCTGGAGTGATACACTCCCAGATGCGATCCAGATAAAAGGCATCTTCTCGGTAATGCTCTTCAAGTCTGGTGCAGATCCTTCAAGCCACCTCTTGAGCCATTTGGATTTGGCGACCATGGCCTGTACCTCGCCCGCCGTGGCGGGGTGCACCTCCACCCATATAGCACGGTCCGCTGACACAGTCCTCTCTATGCCGATACCATAATCCCAGCGAGGTTGGTCCAGATAGAGCTGAGCAACTGCGGCATCAAGGTTCAAACTGCCGCTTATCTTCCGTGTGTCATTGCACGATAGTCTGCTACGGTCTTTTCCCGTCAGTGCTTGCAGCCCTGGTTGATAAGATCCCTTGACATCATCTGTATTCATTATCGCGCGCCTGAACTTCATATGGCCTACAGACCTTAGGCAGCGACCACTTTCGCCACGACATCTGCCACCCGACCGCTAAACTCACTGAGACCTCCCCAGCCCGCTTCAACTGCTTCGTCTGAGCCGGGATCCAGATTAGAGATGTCACGAGCAACCCCGGCCTCGCGTTCAAAGTAGTAAACACGCGCGGTTTTCGCAAGAACATCTTCAGCCATCTTTCGCATGGGCAACGTCTCTCTCGTATCAAAAAGCTCAAGAATCCGACTCGCTGGAGCTCGGTTTTCCCTTATCACTCTCAACGCCCAAACCACGTCAAGGATGTGGGGTGAATGTGTAGAGAGGCAGACACGATAACCCCTCGCAAGAAGATCAAGGATCAACAGCAGGACTGCAGAGATTGCGTTCGGGTGTAGCCCGGTCTCCGGCTCTTCGATCAGAACCCTTACGTTCACAAATTCGCCATCCGGGTCTTCGACCTCCCGCCCTATCACTCTGATTACATATTGCACTTTTCCCTATTAACATTTCTTTAATCGTCAGGGCTATTATTAAAAAATAATACCATAAATTTTTTTAGTCCACGCATAAATTCCTGTCTTCTGGTCTCACCTCAGAAGGCCGCGTACATCGCCAGAGCGCTCGCCATCACGATACCGCACGCCGGCATTGTCTTGCGGTATATACCCCACATGTCAGCCTTGAAGTACTCCCTCGTCAGGACGAGGCAGAGATGCACGGGCGACAGGAGCACGCCGACAAAGCCCGAGGCAAAGGCGAGAGTAATTTCTGCAAGATGAGCGCCCCCCGCAAGGCTTATCAGAAGAGGAAAGGTGCTTCCCACGAAGCCGACGGTGATCCCCGTGAGGATTCCTGTCATGAAGGGAAGGATCACGAATACAGGGAGAAGGGGTATGCCGAGTTCGGTGAAGTATGCGCTTAGCCTGCCGACTGCGCCTGAGTTCTCCATGGTGAACTTGAAGAGCATGGTCCCGAAGATGAGGACCGGGACATCAAGGGCAAACCCTTGTTTGAGTATCCGTCCGATGTCCCTTATCCCAGGTCGGTAGAAAAGGAAAAGAAGCATGACGGTGATCGCCAGTGCGATGTGGAGTTCCACATGCAATCCGATGACGAGCACCAGCACCACCACCACAGGTGAAAAACTCATGAGCAGACCCCAGGGATTCGCCGGATGATCCGCGCTGCCATCGGGTGAAGCCTCGGGCAAGCGACCAGGTTGACCGAACCTGCCACCGACGCCCCTCATGCTGAACAGGAATCCTGAAATAAAGATGACCACGGCATAGGCAGCATTGGCGAGGATAAGACTCCTGAGCGGGAGGTTCGTAATCGCTGAGGCCAGCAGAATCCCCGGATAGAGCGGGAGCACGTATTCCCATGGGTGGCGGTACCAGTAGTTGATGAATCCTTTCTCTTCAGGGGACATTCTGAGCCCTCTCGTCGACTCCTCGACCATGGGAGCCGAGAAGTAAGCCCCGCCAAGAGACGGGAGCAGGCCTATCAGTAGAGGCATCGAGATGATGACCGCCTTCTTGTTCCTGAGGATGTTTCTCGTGGCTTCGGTCATCTTTGCGAGCACCTGGTTCTCCCTCAACACCATCTCGAGGACCCGTATAAGGGTCAGGGCAAGGAAGAGCTTTACCGTGACGGGATCAACCACGGCTGACACGACAGTCGAGACTGCAGCAGCAACCGGCATGAGATACAGGAGCGCCAGCAGGCCCGAAGCCGCCATGAGAACATAGCCCACGTTCCACTTGAGCCGGAGGAGGATCAGGATCGCCGAGAATACAGCGAGGATCTTCAGGATGTCGATCACCGGGGATTATACCACGCAGTGAATTACCAACTGTCTGCGGCTGCTATAACTGACTATATGTACACCGATTGACTCCCTCTCGAGCCGCTCTCTATACTTCAGGATGAAGAGAGTCGCGGTGATTGACGGACAGGGCGGCGGGATCGGGAGCCTCGTCATCAAGAGGCTCAGGGAAGAGTTCGGCGAGACGATCGAGATCGTCGCGCTCGGCACAAATGCGAGCGCCACCATGGCGATGATGAAGTCACGGGCGAACAAGGGAGCGACAGGTGAGAATGCCATCGTATGGAACGCTTCGAGGGTCGACTGCATCATCGGGCCGCTCAGCGTCGTGCTTTCGAATGCCATGCTCGGCGAGATGAGTCCGAAAATGGCTGTAGCAATCTCATCCTCGCCGGCGAGAAAACTCTTGTTGCCACTCAATCAAGAGGGGGTCGAGGTCGTCGGGTCCGTCAGGGAACCCTTACCTCATCTGATCGACAGACTTGTCGCGCAACTGAAGGAGGAGAGCGATGTGTGAGGCAAATGCATATGTATACAAAGACGGCAGGGAAGAGCTCTACTTGGAGAATGTCGATCTCCTGATACCAGAGGGCAGCAAGATATATCTGAGGAACCTCTTCGGTGAGCAGAAGACCTTCCAGGGGCACCTCAAGGAGATATCCCTCCTGAAACACAAGATCGTGCTGGAGGGATGAGATGCCTGCACCGCGCGCGGTCCTTGAACGAAGGCTTCAAGGAAATGCCGCCGCTATGCAAAAGACTTCAGCGTCCTCGACCCTGATATCCATCCACTGGGGGCCGCTTATGAAGTCGGCTCCGGCGGTCTTGTCCTGAGATACCGGACCCCGGTAAGCGAGAGAACCGCGGCGAATATCACCCTGAGTGTGCCTTCGGGGAGAACGAGGGCGAGGCTGCTCCCCAGGAAAGCCCCTAACAGTATTCCCGGTATCAGTCCCTTCAGAAACTTCACCTCAACGTTGCCAAGGCGATAGTGAGTGAAGGCCCCCACACTGCCCGCCGGCACCATGGCGAGCAGTGAACTTCCCTGGGCTAGGTGCTGACCGAAGCCGGCAAGGAGCACCATGGCCGGGACCATGATCGTCCCGCCCCCGACACCCATCATCCCCGCGAGGAACCCGGAGAATACTCCTGTCAGCAAGAGAACGGCGACCTTCGGCCATCCTTCAACCGGAGAGGAGAAGTGAGAGAGGTACGGTTTCAGTACCAGCAGGGTTGAGACAACTATGAGAAAGCCTCCGAAGGACTTCTTGAGTTTCCACTCGGGGAGTGCATGGGCGTATCGCGCACCCGTCCGTGCTGTCGAGATTGCCGTGACTGCGAGGAGGATTGCGGCGATGACATCCATTGACCCCTTCAGCGCGTAAGTCACCGCACCTGCGATCCCCGTGAAGACGAGGGCGACCAGGCTCGTTCCATGGGCCCGGTGCTGGGATAACCTGAGGAACTCCACCATAAGGGGTATCATGATCACCCCGCCTCCAAGGCCGACGAGACCGCCAAAGAGTCCTGCAAGCACGCCGACGATCAAAACCATGACGGTCATCTCACCACCCGTCCAGGCCCTCCTCCATATAGTCGTTCACCCGCTCGACGTCAAACGACGACGCGGAGAGCACCCCCCGGACAAACGCGAATAGCTTCTCCCGCGTCTCTGCCGTTTCGAGGGGATAAAACAGGGGGTTGGCGACCACGACACCCCTGAAAGCAAAGAACGGGGCGACGCACTCCAGCAGTTCACGGTCCCCAGTCGCAGAGAGGTACTCGTTGAAGAAGAGCCCCAGGCCCTCGCGGTACGATCCCCATACCTCGCCATGATATCTCAGCGAGAAGAATATGTAATTGATGGCAAGTGCGGTGAGATCGTCCGCAGCATCCCCCCAAGGCCCTCTGCTCCTGTCGAGAAGCACAAAGTCGACGTCCTGCACCTCACCAGCTAAACCATGCGCCCGTTTTTCCTTGAACCAGATGTTTCCCGGATGGAAGTCCCCGTGGATCTGGCACAGGCGGTGTGTTTTGCGCTTGAGCCTGGCTCTCCAGTCAACGCACATCTTTTCAATCGCGGCCATTTCGTCATATTTCATGGTTCCGTCAGGGTAGGAGTCGAAGACACCCATGAGACACTCGCCATGCCCGATCGTGTCGCGGATTTTTCTCCAGTACAGGGCCCTTGACTCTTTCTTCACTGCGTGGATCCCGGCAAGATACACAGCCATCAGCCTGATCTTCTTCCTGTCTAAGGTGTCGAGGCTGCCGCGGTCCCTGAACGACTCGAGGTCCTTGAAGTAATCCTTGCCCTCAGCCCTCTCCATGAGGAGGTAGTATTCACGCCCCCCTCCGATGGACCTGACCGAGCCGTCCGCAAACTCTGCAAGGACATCCGTCGCTCGTACATGCTTCGGGAGACTGCCGAACTCGTCGAGGTCAAGGAGGAACACGCCGGCCCTGTCAGACGGGTAGTCGTGCCCAAGTCCTTCGGGGAAGAGCCCCTTAACGACATAGGACTTCACTCCGGCGGCGGTGCCCATCTCGACGAGGAACCCCGCGCCCTGCACGCCTGCGCCTAGTTTGCGAATCTCGACGCTCTTAACGTCGCTGAACTCTTTCAGGATATATGCGCGTATCGCCTCTTCATTGATCATGATATGCTCCCCGAGATCTTACGCGTGGGTTACCTTGGTTGAATAAGAAGCGCTGCATGGGACAGGGCGGAGATGCCGGAAACCTTTCTGTCGCGATACCTTATTCATCGCAAGACCACCTTTGAGGGCACTGTCGTGCCACGCTGACAGCGAATTCGAGGACAACTCACTCTGAATTGAATCTCATCGCATTCAGAAAGGATTGGAGGCGCTCCGTCCTGCTTCGCGATGCAACTGTAACGTTGAGATGTTTCACGAACCAATCCATACTGAGCCAGGGATCACAGATCCCCGAAATTGTCCCTGTAGCGCACCGCAAATTCCTCGTAGGAGTACCGGTGTTCCTGGGTGCCGTATTGCTCGACGGCATACACAGCAGCAACCGCTCCCATCCTAGCTGCAGATTCCATGTCCTTTCCCAGGACGAGACCCTTAAGCAGGCCCGCGCGGTACGCGTCTCCCGCCCCCGTGGGGTCCACGATGTCCCTGACTTTCGCCGCCGGGACCTTCACTTCCCCGTCGGAGGTGGCGATCACAGACCCTGTTTCACCGAGGGTCGTGATGATAATCTTAGTCAGGTCGAGGAGATCCGTCTTCCCCGCGCCTGTCATGTTCATGATCAGTTCGAGTTCGTAGTCGTTGGAGATCAGCATCATCGAGCCTTTCAGCCACTCTCTCAGCGCAGGTCCTTCCCATGCGGTGAGCGACTGCCCCGGGTCGCAGATGTACCTAATCCCCCTTTGCCTGCATTGCGCGGCATACTCACGCATGTCCTGGAGATTGCCCGGCGCAATGAGTACGATCGAGTTGTCACCGTCATCGCCGTTGAATCTGAAACCCGAGGGGTGTTTCATCGCCCCCGGGTTGAAGCCGGTGATCTGGTTGTCTGCCATGTCGGTCGTGATGTACGCCCCTGCAGTGAACTCCTCTCCGATTATCCTGATTCCCTCCGTGGGTATCCCGTTCCTGCGCAGCCACTCGAAGTAGCGGTCATAGTCCCGGCCGATCGCGGCGAGAATGAACGGTTTCTCGCCCAGCAGAGCGAGTGAATACGCGACGTTGCCCGCAGTGCCGCCGAACTTCTCGACCATTCCGTTGACGGTGAAGCACACATTCAGGATGTGGATCTTGTCCGGCAGGATGTGGTCGGAGAACCTGCCGGGGAAATCCATGATGCGGTCATAGGCAAGTGAACCGGAAAGATAGATCCTCGTGACGGCGCCTTCAGTCTTTCTCATCTTTCTTGACCCTCTCGATTATCATCTCCGCAATTTTTCTGTTCAACCCCTTGACCTTCGCGATCTCATCAACGGAGGCCTTCCTGATGCCTTCCAGGCTCCCGAAATACCTCAGGAGTTGCAGTCTTCTCTTCTTTCCTACGCCGGGTATCTCTTCGAGCGCGGACACCATGAGCCTCTTGTCCCTGAGTTTCCTGTGGAAACCGATTGCGAACCGGTGCACCTCATCCCTGATCCTCTTCAGCAGGAGGGACGACGGGCTCCTGTCCTCGAGGTCCACAAAGGTGCCATCCTGCAGGAAAGCCCTGTCAGGTTTCTTTGCAATGCCTACCAATGACGGTGCAGTGGTGAGATCCTCTGTCGCCTTCCATGCAGCCTCGACCTGGCCCTTTCCTCCGTCGATGATCAGCAGGCCCGGCATGTTCTCCCCCAGGTTTCTCACCGTCCTGCCGACGATCTCCCGCATCATTGCGTAGTCGTCAACGCCTTCGACGGTTCTCACCTTCAGATGCCGGTAGAGATCCTTCTTGAATACACCCTCCTCCCAAAACACGAAGGCCCCCACCGACTCGCTCCCCTGGATGGTGGACACATCGAAGGCCCCGATGCTCCGGGGCACCACCGCGAGCTTGAGCCTGACCCTCAATTCGTCAAGCACCTTTTCCTCCGGCATGCGCCTCCTCGACTGGGCCCTCAGGCGGGCGTTCTCGTTGGCCATCAAGAGGAGTTCCCGCATCTTCCCCTCTCCGGGCACCTCAATCGCGACCTCTCCTCCCCGCTTCTTCCGCAGCCAGGCAACGAGTGACGCCGCGTCGTCCGGCACCACGTTGACGGCGATCACGGGCGGCGGTATGATCTCCTTCGCGTAAAACACCTCGATAAAGCCGTGTAGGACTTCCGAGTGTCCGGTCTCAACGGTCTTCTCGAGATAGAAGTCTTTTGTCCCGATGAGAATGCCGTTCCTCACGAAGAGCACCTGCACAGCGATACCCTCCCCGACTTCGCCCTGCTCCCGGCAGCTGCCGATCACGTCGAGGTCTCCGAGTTCTGGAGCCACCACCTTCTGAGAGTCGAATGCCCTGCGAAGCTGCGCTATCCTGTCGCGCACCTTCGCCGCCTCCTCGAACTGCATCTCATCGGCCAGGCGCTCCATCTTCTCCTCGAGCCTCCCCACCAGCTCCCTCTTCTCCCCGCCAAGGAAGAGCCGCACATCCTCCACGACCCTCATGTACTCCTCCCTGCTGATGGAGCCCGCACAGGGCGCCGCGCATCTCTTCATCTGGAACTGGACGCAGGGCCTCCGCGGTTTGTCGAGCATATAACCGCAGGTGCGTATCGAGAAGTTCCTGCGGATAAAGGCAAGGGCCTCCCACATCGCCTGGGCCGGCACATAGGGGCCGAAGTAGATACTGCCGTCATTGCTGATCCGCCTGACCACTTCGATCCTGGGCCACTCATCTCCGACTGTGAGTTTCAGGTAGGGATAATTCTTGTCGTCCCTCAGGACGATGTTGAACCGCGGTTTGTACTGCTTTATGAGGTTCGCCTCCAGGATGAGGGCCTCAAGCTCGGTGTCGGTGACGACGAACGAGAAGTCTCTTACCGTCTTCACCATGCCGGCCTTGCGGGGGTCGAGATGCGCAGAGTCCTGAAAATAGCTTCTCAGACGGCTCCTGAGGTTCTTCGCTTTCCCTACGTAGATCACGCGCTCCCTCTGCCCTTTGAAAAGATATACTCCTGGACGAGGCGGGACTTCCGAAAGCTTTGAAATCATGCGATACTATAGCACATCGTCTCAGCCCTCTCTCACCTAGATGCTGACGCGAACGTATGAAAAACGCCCGCGATCGTGACTGTCGCCCCCCACCCGGCCGGCCAGTATGGTATCATGAGACACCCTAGGGTCGGACTTCCGAGGGCAACACGGTGAGGGGCAACAACAGCACAAACGAAATTGCCTATCAGGATGGGGTGTACAGGACTCCGCGCCGGACCGTGTCATTACTCGCCCGCATGTTCCCTACGCTCGTGTGCCACAGCAAGGCCATTACCCACATAGTGCAACTGAGCAGCGCTGCAAAGAGCCCCCGATACAGCAGGAAGGACCTGATCCGGCAGAGTCTCGGTGTCATGAGAGCACTCGAGAGCGTCGGCGTCTCTGTTGAAATCAGCGGCATAGACCACGTCAGGACGGTGGACTGGCCATGCGTCTTCGCATCCAACCACATGAGCGCCTTCGAGACACTGGTCCTCCCCGGGATCATCGCTCCGTTTGGCGAAGTCACCTTCGTCGTGAAGGAGAGCCTGATCCGTTATCCCGTGTTCAGACACATCATGCACGCCATGAACTCAATCCCCGTCGGAAGGGAGAACCCGCGTGACGACCTCAGGGCGGTCCTGACCGGGGGAAAGGGAAGGCTTGGGGCAGGCGTCTCCATCGTCCTCTTCCCCGAGTCCGTCCGCGTCGCGGAGTTCGACCCGAAGCGCTTCAACACCATAGCCACAAAACTGGCAAGAGACGCGGACGTCCCAGTCATCCCCCTTGCTCTGAAGACCGATGCGTGGGGTGTCGGCAGTCTCGTGAGCGACTTCGGGAAGGTAGACCTCTCGAAAAAGGTCCACTTCGCTTTCGGGGCTCCGCTTCGGGTGAAAGACCGCGGCACCGAGGAGCACCGGGAGGTGGTTGCCTTCATAGCAGGGAAACTCCGGGAGTGGGGCAGCAAAGGCAGCCCACATCATTCATAGATCCACCTATCAAAGTCAGGGT